>CACXUB010000107.1 GCA_902770735.1 uncultured Bacteroidota bacterium
AACTAATTTGACACCTGGAGATGTGATTGCAGTCATCAAACAAAGTCTTAAACACATAGAAGACCTTCTAAAGAACGGAGCTGATCCATTAGATCCATCTAAATACCCTTTATGTTATATCACCATCAAAGATGTATGGGATAAATTGAATTACCGTACAGACAAATTCATTTTAAGTAAGCCCTCTTGTTTGGATGAATCCGTGTCAAATTTGAGTGTTAAAGTGAATTTGACTCTGTTCGAAACCTTAATTAATGATATCATGTCTAACGCTGAGCAACATGCATTTGATGATTGCAATCCAATTAACAGTGTGACTGTGGAATACACCGTTGACAACGAGTGGTTTACACTATTTATTTCAAACAACGGAAAACCATTCCCCAAAGACATTGATGTCGTGAATTTCACTAAAAGAGGGTGGGCAGCTGGAAGTCATAAAGGCAGTGGAATAGGAGGAAATGACATTAAGACAATTATGGAGGACGTTTTTAATGGTCACTTTGAATTGTTGACAGATTATTCGGATTCCTATCCAACGTGTTATGTTTTACGGTTCCCGATAGAGTAGATTTTGATTTTTCTAATACGATTGATTATGGCATACAAAGTGTTATGGGTTGATGATGAAATCAACACACCTGATTTAAAAATGGTTGCAGCGCTGGCATCACGTCGCTATGGTATCAATATGGAAACGGCATGTGAGTCTTCAGAACAAGCTTTGGTGTATTTGGAACACCCCAGTGATTATGATGCTGTCATTTTAGATGCGAGATTCCTTTCGTCCTCGCACAGCACAAGTTCTACATCTGGGAGTATTCGAGGTTTGCGTGAGGTAACAGAGCGCTTAGAAGAGTTGCGCACTAATGGTCATTTTCTACCTGTGTTTATTTATACGGGACAACCTGATTTATACAAAAGTGAAGATTTCAAAGACACTTATTATCGCTACCAGATATTTCAGAAAAACGAAGAAGGAACAATAAAACTATTCGAAGCTATCATTCAATCTGTAAATGATAGGATGGAGACCCAAGTAAAGTTAAAATATGCTCCTTTGTTCGATGTTTGCATGCCGAAATATCTGTTTGATTCTTCAGATATTACCGATCGTCTGCTGAATTATGCTGTACAAGTCGAGCATAACGATACGAAGAAAACGGAATATTTGAATGATATGCGCAAGTTGATAGAAGAACTTTTTGAAAAAAGTGAACAAGTCGGTTTGCTTCGCTCCGGGATCAACTCATTGAATGAAAAAAGTAAGTTTTTGTGCGACAATAAGATGCAGGAATATATTCCTCCGTACATTCAAGAGTCTATTCGACATATTCTCCGTTGTACACAAGAAGGTTCTCATTATGGGGTCGCGGATGCGGATATGCGAAACGGTATTGCTCCCTTTTTGTTCAGATCGTTGTTTTTCTCCATTTCCTCGGTGTTGGTCTGGTGGAAGCAGTTTATTGACAGTAATTGCGATAAAGATGCATTGAGGCAATATGTTGAATCTATCCAGATGGACACAGAAACAGCAAAAACTGACAAAAAGACTGCCGAACCTGAACGTAAAACCGATACGATTCTTCCATACACATACATCGTCGAAAAGGACAGTGATGGTTTTTACCATTGTGGTCCTTATTTGATGCCAACAAAACACGGACAAGCAATTGAAGGGAGAATGGTAACTGTCCTTGAAGAGGACACAAACACAGGGAAAAAGAGCGATGTGTACCCGAGATTTGCAAAGAGAGTTAAGGAGGTTTGAAAGTGATAGGAAATAGGTTCACTATCCCTGAACCTATCCGTTGTATTTTTGCCGCCGAAAATCAACGTTATTATTCATCAAAATTTTGGAGTTATGATTTTATACATTCTCATTGGTTGTTTCGGCTGGCTTCTGGAAGCCGTTGGTGGTGCTTTCATTGGTAAGAACCCCGGAGATATGTTCGGCAAAAAGTAGTTCAAATTCAACGGAATACACAAGTCAACAAAATCCTTTATCAAACCTAAATCAATTCTTCGTTATGAATACATTCATATACATCATTTTAGCATTGATAGTGATCTGCACTATCTGTACCATCATTTTGATGGTCAAGGTTTTCTCCAGACAAGAAACCACATCGGATGTCTCATCAAAAGACTTTGACCGCTTGGAGAGTAAAATCTCGGAGGAGAACAGAAACGCCCGCCAAGAGTTGTCCGATAACATTGACAAAATTAGAAAAGAGCTATCGGACAATGTAGGGAAGACTCGGGAAGAACTGTCAGACAACATGGGAAAGATGCGAGACGAACTGTCGGGAAACGTTGGGAAGATGCGAGAAGAAATTTCCGGCACGGTGGACAAATTACGTTCCGAATTCACTGAAAATGTGAGCCAGTTAAGGAAAGAATCATCGGAAACTTCCAAAAGCCAGCGAGAGGAGACACAGAAAGTGTTTACGGACTTTCAGACCGCATTCGGTGATAATGTCACTAAACTCAATTCTTTCCAAAAGGAAGGCTTCGATGACATGGGTAAGCGCAACAAAGTGTTTGCAGACACCATGGAGTCCAAACTTGAAACCTTGAAAGATACCACCAACACGACGCTGACAAAATCATTCGAGCAGTTCTTCAAAACATTCGATGCCAACACTGACAAATCGGTTGAGGCACAGAATGCTGGTTTTGAGAAGATGGAGAAACGTCAGTCGGACTTGATCAAGACTACAGAGACCAAGCTTGACGCGCTGCGTTCCGTTGTTGAGGAGAAGTTGACTACGATGTCAGAGAAGTTCCAGGAAGGCTTCGAGAAGAATACTGAAAAAATGGTGGAGGCTCAGAAAGAGCGGTTCGCTGCGATGGACAAACGTCAGGAATCCTTGATCCAAACAACAGAGAAACGGTTGGATGAGATGCGGGCAACTGTTGATGAGAAACTCCAAAAGACCCTGAACGACCGTCTCGGACAGTCTTTCAAGCTGGTCAGCGAGCAACTCGAAAGCGTCCAAAAGGGGTTGGGCGAGATGAAGAATCTCGCTTCCGATGTGGGAGGTTTGAAGAACGCGCTCACCAATGTCAAAGTGCGTGGCAATTTCGGGGAGCTGCAACTCAAGGCGTTGTTGGAGCAGATGCTGTCTCCTGAACAATACGATGAGAATGTGGCCACCGTGCCCGGCAGCTCGGAACGCGTGGAGTTCGCCATCAAGCTGCCCGGCAAGGATGATTCCCATGGCTCGATTTATCTGCCCGTTGATTCCAAGTTTCCCAAGGATGTCTATGACCAGTATGTCGATGCCATAGACACGGGAGATGCTGCGGCGATCAAATCGAAATCCAGCCAGTTCGAGAACACGATATTGGCCATGGCAAAGGACATCAGCACCAAATACATATCCGTTCCCGACACGACCAATTTCGCCATCATGTTTGTGCCCGTTGAGAACATTTACGCCGAGGTCATCCGCCGCTCGAAACTCACGCAGGAACTGAGAGACAAATGGAACGTGCTCGTCACGGGACCCACCACCTTGGGTGCCTTGCTCAGCAGTTTGCAAATGGGCTTCCACACGTTGGCTATCGAGAAACGCAGCAACGATGTCTGGACCACTTTGGGTGCTGTCAAGACGGAGTTCTCCAAATTCGGCGACCTCCTTGAGAAGGCCAAGAAGAACATCGACTCCGCTTCCGCGACTATCGAGCAGCTTCAGGGTACCCGCACCAAGGCCATCAACCGCAAACTTCGGGAGGTCGAGGCCCTCCCGACGGACCAGGCCGCCGCGCTGCTACCGGAAATGAATGATGAGAGTATCATGGATGAAGACTGATCGCAGATGACTTTCCTCCCTGCATAAACAAACGTAGAGACGCGGCATGCCGCGTCTCTACATATCCGCGGAGAGTGAGGGATTCGAACCCCCGGAGGTGTTACCCTCAACGGTTTTCAAGACCGCCGCAATCGACCGCTCTGCCAACTCTCCGTTTTTGAGGCGGCAAAAATACACTTTTTTCGGACATGAATATTATGACGGACCGATTTTTCGGATAATCCGCTATATTTTTGAGAATCAATTAAATAGAGATCAGGGAGTAGAAAATAGGGAGTAGGATATAGTGGTTAGGTAATAGTTGATAGTGGTTTGGTAATTGTCTAAGTTTAAGTTTAAGTTTAAGTCTAAGTTTAAGTCTAGGTTTAAGTCTAGGTTTAAGTCTAAGTCTAAGTCTAAGTTTAAGTCTAAGTCTAAGCCAAGTCCAAGCCACCAGCTAACAATTCCCCGCAAGCGAACTGCCAACTCCTAACTTCTAACTGCTAACTTCTAACTCCTAACTCTCGTGATAAATCCCTCCTCGGACACGGCATACCGTTCCGTCAAATCGAAACAGCTCCGGATGTTCTCCTCCGTCAAGACCGCGGTTTTGTCGCCATATTGCAACATCTTCCCCTCTTTGAGCAACAACACCTGCTTGGAATAGGCTTTCGCGATCGGCAGGTCGTGCAGGATGATGAGCACCGTGACACCCTGCCCTTCGTTGAGCTCCTGCAATATGTCCATGATCTCGAATTTGTGCGTGACATCGATGTTCGACAGCGGCTCGTCCAACAGCAGGACGCCGGTCTGCTGGGCCATCGCGCGGGCGACCATCACCCGCTGACGCTCGCCGCCGCTCAACGCCTGCAACATACTGTCACGGTATTTCCACACTTTGCAACGCTCCAACATCTCCTCTACAACTTCCTTGTCCCCAACTCGCTGCATCTCCCAAGCGGTCTGATACGGATTACGCCCCAACATCACGTAGTCGAACACGGAAATGTCGAACACAATGTCCTGATACTGCGGAACATAGGCAATCTTCCTCGCCAATTCCATCATCTTGTACTCCCCCATCGGTTTCCCGTCCAGCGTAATCGTGCCACCGCTCGGTTGCAACAAGCCAACTATACACTTCATCAACGTGGTCTTGCCCGACCCGTTCGGCCCCAAAATCGAGCAGAACCCTCCTTGCGGGAAACTCACGGACAAGTCGTTGAATATTACACGGTTGTCGTAGGCGAATGTCAGATTGTCAACAGTAATGCATTTCATATTGTTTACACGAATTATCACGAATTGACCATGAATTATCACGAATTATCATAAATTGATCATGAATTATCATGAATTATCATGAATTATTCAAAAATTTTATTTCATCATTTTACATAGAATACAAGTGTTTCAAATATAAAGATTGATTTTTGACAATTCGTGGCGTATTTTTGGTGATTATTGTATATTTTTGTTCATTATCACTCGAAATAGTGTCGCAATTCCTCCGCGCCGAAAATGTGCAGCGTGCACTTGCCAGAGGGCGTCAACGTGGGCATGTCGCTTTCGAACAACTTGCGTATCAAGGCTTTGATTTCCTCTTGCGTGGCGGGAACGCGCTGGCGGGAGCGCTTCTGTCGGGCCAGACTTTGCGCGATGCCGGAAATTTTGTCACCCTTGTGGATAACCTGGTTGGTCTGGTAGGCGGAAAGCACGTTCTCAATGAGTGCCTGCACGTCGCCCTCGTCCTCTTCGTCATTGGGCGTGGCGTTGACGGCCACGTGGGTGTTGTCGATCTTCTCGAGGTCGTAACCCAAGCGCAGAAAGTCTTCCTTCAACGAGATGGCCAAGTCGGTCTGCGCGGCGGTGAGCGTCACCGTCTGCGGGAACAGGCTCTGCTGCGGTCGTATCGGAGTGCTCTTCAGTGCGTTGACGTAGGCGTCGTACAAGATGCGCTCCTGCACGTTGGGAAGGTCGGCGGCCATCACCTGACCGTTCAAATCGAAGAAGAGATAACGGCCCCCGAACACGAAAAACGGGATGTTTTCGGGCAGTTCAAGCTCATTTTGTTCGTTTTCGGACTTGAAATCAACGGTTTGCTGCACCTCTTTCGGGTATTCCACCTTCTCGACGTTCAGTTCTTTCAAGAAGTTCTCCCAGTCGTTGGAAGTGGGCGGCTCGCGACGGAAACCGCCGCCGCCGAACTGCTGGAACGGGGAACTGTGCTTCTTCTCCGGCACCTTGTCGAAGGGGTTGTAGTTCGGATTCGTGCGTATGGTAGGCGCGACAATCTCCTGATTTTCAGGACGGTCTGTGATGATATCGGGGAACGAGTCGTCGAAGTCGATCATCGGGGTGAGCGACATGGCACCCAACGATTTCTTCACCGTGGAATTCAAGAATCCGAAAATGAGCCGGTCGTCCTGCAACTTGACCTCCACTTTGGTGGGACTGACGTTGATGTCAACCATGGCAGGGTCGATCTCGATGGCGATGAAGTAGGCGGGGTGCGAGCCCTGCGGGATAAGGTCGGCATAGGCTTTCTCAACCGCGAAGTTGAGCAGGCTGTGACGCACGTAGCGGTGGTTGATGAACATGTACTGCTCACTCTTTTTCTTGGCATTCTCGGGTTTGGCGATGAATCCGGTGATGCGCATCAGCTCGTGGTCGAGTTCCACGGGGAAGAGTTTGTCGTTGAAATGCTGCCCGAAGATGTTGACGATGCGCTGACGCATGTTGGAGGCGGGCAACAGCAAAACAAGCTTGCCGTCGTTATAATACTGGAAAGTGATGTCGTGGTGGATGAGAGCCACGCGGTAGAGTTCCTCCTCGATGTGCGTGAGCTCCACCTTGTCGGACTTGAGGAAGTTGCGTCGCGCAGGCACGTTGAAGAAGAGGTTCTTGACGGCGATGGAGGTGCCGTCGGCGCAAGTGACGGGCGCATGCTCCTTGATGTCGGCGCCTTCGATGAGGACGACGGTGCCCATCTCCTGGGCGGCGGGCTTGGTTTTGAGCTCCACGTGCGCGATGGCCGCGATGGAGGCGAGGGCCTCGCCGCGGAATCCCTTGGTGCAGATGTGGAACAGGTCGTCGGCCTTGCGCAGCTTGGAGGTGGCGTGCCGTTCGAAGCAGAGGCGCGCGTCGTTGAACGACATGCCCTTGCCGTTGTCGGTCACCTGGATGAGCGTCTTGCCGGCATCCTTGACGATGAGCTGGATCTGCGTTGCGCCGGCGTCGATGGCGTTTTCGAGCAGCTCCTTGACCACCGAGGCGGGTCGCTGCACGACTTCGCCAGCCGCAATCTGGTTTGCCACCGCATCGGGCAGCAGTCGGATAATGTCTTCCATTAGGTTATAGGTTAGTAGGTTAGAAGGTTAGGGGTTAGAAGAATTTCCAGAGTACGAGGGCGAGCACGATCACGAAGAAAATCATGAAAAGGATGGTTATCGAGGAGTTGTTCTTTTTCGAAGTCTTTGCGAGCGTCGCCGGTGGATTCCTCCTTTTTCGGGTCGTAGTAGCGGGGTTTGTAATTGAACTGACGGGGTTCCCGGTTGTTGAAAAATGTGAATGCCATAATCGTATAATTTAGACCGCAAAGGTACTATTTTTTCCGTTAACACAAGGCATCGGGGTGCCTGTTTTTTTGAAAACACATTCACGCATCCCCAAACCGCCCGCAGCAGGGACGATTCGCCTCCCCTATCAGACTGCGTGTCAGTTCTTTTCGCCATCTTAGAAATCCGCGCGATGCACAGCACATCCTCAAATCGCCTTGAGACAATTGCTAAAATCGAGAATCACAAGTCTCGTGAAAAAAAAAATGTATCTTCGCGGCATAAAACGAAAAACGCTATGATTATGCGCAAAACCACCTTGATTCTCGCATTGTTGGCCGCAGTATTGTGCGGCAGGGCACAGGATTTCCTCACGCCGGAGTCGTATGGGATATACAGTAGCAATAGACACGGCAACGAAACATTATTTCGGCTATTGTTCCAAAAACCTAAAAGCAATAATGCCGTATGGGAAATGGAATATAAGACCTTCTTTCTATGCGCACCTTCTTTTTCAGCGGAATACGCGCTGGAAATCGGCGACAGCGAATTGACCTTCACCAAAGCGAACCAGAACATTTATATGTCACTGAGCAGACATCTACAGGAGTGCCAACCCGACCCGTTGAAGGTGGTTTCCGTGGATGTCAAGAAAATGTCGGTTCCGGAAGAGACCTGCGAAAGATTATCCAACCTTTTCAAGCTTGCTACCATGACGGCTACACACCTCGAAAACATTCCTTGCGGCCTCGATGGCACAACTTACTATTTCAACCACAGACGAAACCTGGCTTCGGTCTGGGAACCAGAAAACGGCCGAACCGCCAGGTTGGTGAAAATGGCCGACAGCCTCTGCTATGCGGTAAGTCATCATGACACAAACGTTCTGAATCGACAATTGGAGGAGTGCAAAGAGCTGACGCAAGAGTTCAAGAGAGCACTCCCTGACATATATTTCAAACCGATATACTCAATTTTCCGACGCGGAAACAACACCTATTGGACGTGCGGCACCTACTGCGAAGACTGCATCAGATTTGAACTCGCAAACATCAACGTGACGAATAAGGACACTTGCAAGATGATAGCGTCTGTTTACTCGGACAGCCTTTCGGCTTGGTCGCGGGAACTTTTCCTGATGAGCGACCGTCCGGAATATCCGACTGTAGTGCTTGATAAAAGCTGCGACACCGCCTTTTGCGAAGCAAGAACATACGAAAATCACACAGTTCGAAAAATCACCCTGTCAGACAAACTTTGGCGCCGCGACGTCATCCTCTCCGCCGCGATGCTGCCGCCGGGGAGATACTATTTTGTGGAAGGGCAATGGAAAAAGGAAGAATAGACTTAAGAAAAAAATGGATTATTTTGTCAACCCATTTGTTGACATTTTTTGTATTTTTGCACGTTCGTTATTATAATTACTGTTTTGAAACAAAGTGCAGGGCAATATATCAGCAAATTGATGGTCAGAGACCATTACAACCAGTCGGCGTTGGCAAGGGAATTGGGTATCTCACGTCAGATGCTGAGCTATATTGTGCTTGACCAAAGAGAAATAACACTTCCATTGTCCCTGAAAATCGAATCTCTGTTTGCTCTTCCCGAAGGCAAAATCCTGAAAATCCAGAACGAATACAAAATCCGGCAATACAAGGAGAGTCTCAGACGAGAGTTGTTCGAGAGACTGGAGCAGGCACACGCTTTCTGGTCTTACGACAATGTCACGGCAAACAATCTGCCTGATGAATTGCTGATCGAAAAAGTGTTTGTGCATCTCGACATAGATGATATCGCAAAATTATTCGAACTTTTCCCTAAAAAATACATTCAAAAAGTATGGCGTGAGAATATGGCCGTCCAAGGGGAGTACCTTTTCGACCTGAATGTGATGATCGCGCTCGTCTTCTTCCACATCAAAAAACCTGAAGCGTTCCTCCACCGCCAGGAAATGTCACATCTGAAAAAAATAACTCACTATGCGTAAAGGATTAACCCCGAACATTGAAGCCATCATCGACAACGTGTCACAACTGGAATGCATCAAACCCTACACTTTGTGCGGCGGTACGGCTTTAGCCATACAGCTGGGCCACCGAATGAGTGAGGATTTGGATTTTATGCTGTGGCGAATCTCCAAAGCGGAGAAGCCCGAGGTGGACTGGCCTACGATTGAGAAAGAGATCCAAGAAAAGGTTGGCGAAATACAACATCGCGACATCCTCGGTTTTGACCAAGTCGCTTTTGTGGTCAATGGGGTGAAACTCTCTTTTTTTGTAAGCAACAATTATTCCCCTATTAATCAAAGAATTGAATATCAAGGATATATATATTTAGCCGATATACCTGCCATCCTTGCCATGAAGATGGAAGTGATGCTTCGCAGGCTTAAATACAGAGACTACTATGATATTTACTCTATTGTGAAAGCCGGGCACTCCCTACGTGACGGTATCGAAGCGGCTGTGAAATATTCCGGACATAAACTCTCTTCCAAATCCTTGGTGATAATGCTCTCGACCAACCGGATTCCTTTTGACAACGACTTTTCGCAAATGAGTCCGATATATGATGTCTCTACAGAGACGATGCGTGAATTTCTGGCACAACATATTAACGAGTGAGAGTTTAAACCAACCAACAAAAACCATCATTATGCGCAAGACCACCCTGATTTTCGCGTTTTTGGCCGCAGTGGCGTGCGGCAGGGCACAAGATTTCCTCACTCCGGAGTCGTATGGGATTTATGATCATTATGAAAACGGAAACGAAACGCTATTCCGTCTGTTAGTTACAAGCGAAAAGCCAGAAGGGATAAGCTATACATATATGGCAAATTTTAGCACATACTATCTCTGTGCACCAAGCTTTTCCCCGGAATATGCCCTTATAGTTGGCAAGAATCAGTTGATTTTGAACAAAGCGAAAGAAAGCGTTTGGCATTACATAACGGCGGTTGATTATGCCCAATCAAAGGATTTCCGGAAACGCGAAAAAAAGCAGCAAATGGAATTGTGCAGAACACTGACGAAAGAATTCAAACAAGAATACCCGAATCGCTATTTCCTACCGTCTTGGGTGTCAAGATCCACGGGT
>CACXUB010000108.1 GCA_902770735.1 uncultured Bacteroidota bacterium
GGCGACGTCCTTCTTCCCGTCGCCGTCCAAATCGAAAAACTGGGGCGTGGCGCATTCCCAGACATCCACGCCGGCAAAATGCTCCACCACGGTCCCATCCCCCGTCTGCAAACGCGCATTCGGCACTAACATCAACGTCCCGTCCTGCAGACCGCAAAGCATGTCCGTCAGTCCGTCGCCGTCAAAATCCCCGAAAGTGGGGTGCAACGAGTTAAGACCAAATTTCTTAAGCTGTCCGAAATCGCGCGTTTGCAGCGTAAAGGCCGGCGAGGATGCGTTTCCCGTGTTCCGATAATAGCTCACCGACGAGGAGAACCAGGAGGTCAGCCAGCCATTCACGGTCTCCGCGCTGTCAAACTGACCGTAATTGCCCACAAAAAGATCCTTCAGACCATCTCCGTCAAAATCAAACAGCACCGGATGACAACCGCTGCCCGCATCGAGCATTTCGCGCTGCAGGAAATCCGTCTGAACCAGCACGTATTGATGAATCAACGTGTCGAGCTCATATACCCAGACACTGTTCAAATCCTGCGATTTCGTCAGCGAGGGGTCCGAGGGCGAAACCACTAAAGAAGGCTCCTCCCGACCGGGAAGCGAGACAAAAGAGCCTGCCGGCATCGAGTAAAGGACAATCGGAGTATAGATGGGGAATGCCGTGTCCATCAGCGTCATACGCGCCTCCGACAAAGTGCCGTGGTTATACAACAAAATGTTGTACGGAGAGTCCACATCGCCGAGCATCAGATCCGGCAGCCCGTTGCCGTCGAAATCGTGCAAAAGCATCGAGGAACCGGTGTGACGCGTGTGTCCGTCATCGGATTTGTCGCCGCAATCGGTGAACAGCGTAACGGTATTGTTGTCGGCCGCCTCGGAAAAATGGCCCCAGCACTCGCTCTCCAAACGGAAGTCGAACGGGTCGCCATCGGCAGCATAATTCCGAAGATGATGCACATATTTTCCTAACACCCAGAAGTTTAAAATGTCAAGATGGCCATCACCATCAATATCATCCACCACCAAATAGTCGTCGGGCGAGGCATAAATGTTGGTGTAACCGTTGTAGTAAAACGCCTGCAGCGGATCCGCGACGAGCTGGAACTGAAGCGTATCGGTGGACACATTCTCAAACACGCGGATGGAGGCGAGCCCGTAGGTGAAGATATCGGGCTTCCCATCATGGTTGTAGTCGTGGAAAACCGCCCAATCGTGGAGATCCGGGAAAAGCCGGGCATACTGCGGGGCATACTCGTAACCGTCTTGCCGACGGAGAAACGGCAACAGGCGGTTCCCGTGCTTCTCGAAACCAAGAAGATCCGGCGTCCCGTCGAAGTCGAGGTCGAAGTCAGCGAAATGGACAGCGTTGAGGCCGCCCGCCCACGGGAACTTCAGAACACGACAGTTCTCCATCACGGCCACGGAATGGTCACGCTCGAAACCGAAATCAAAAAAAGTCTGCTGCCCCGTTGCGAACAAGAGCGACAAGGAGAAGAGAAGTCCGAGAAAAAGCCGTGATTTCATGGCTACCGCACGCGCAGCCGTTGGCCTTCGCGGATGAAGTCGCTGCGCAGATGGTTCAGCTTCTTGATCTTAGAAACGGTGGTGTGGTATTTGGCGGCAATCTTGCCCAAGTTGTCACCCTTGCGCACCTTGTAGTACTGGGCCGAAGTGGCCGGTTTCTTCGGCTGCTGGGGCTGTTGCGGCTGCGCCGTCGGCTGCGACGGGTTAGGCGTGGAAACCGTGTAACCGGAGATATACAGCGTGTCGTATTTGAGTTTGAAATTGTCAAAGTCGATGAGACGGTTGGGGTTCATATCGTTGCCGAGGTAGCGGACCTCGAAATGGAGGTGCGCGCCGTAGGAACGGCCGGTGTTGCCGCCAAGACCGATGATGTCGCCGGCTTTCACCATCTGGCCGGGATTGACCAGCCTGCGGGAAAGATGCGCGTAGTAGGTTTCCAGCCCGTTGTCGTGGCGGATGACCACGAGGTTGCCGTAGCCGCCGGTGTTCGCCGTGCCCTTGGAGATGCGCACGATGCCGTCCCACGCGGCCGCCACGGGAGTGCCCTCCGGATAGCCGAGGTCAACGCCACGGTGCATCCGTTTGTGACGATAGCCGTAGTTCGAGGTGATCCGATAATTGGCGGGATGGTGGTAACCCGTCAGGTCGATGGTGTCTCGCGGCGCGGACCCCTGGTGACGGTAATGGATGGTCACAATGTCGAAGTTCTGGTACAAGTTGAAGCCCGGCATCCAGTTGAAATAAGTGAACAGCAGGCCGTTGCCGTGATCCACATTGTCGAGGTTGGAGTCATACATCGAATTGATGAGGTTGCCCAATGAATCCTCCTCGATTTCCGTTTCGATGTGCGCGGTGTCGTTCACCACGTTGAACTGGATGTGGTTCTCCTGCGCCGTCAAGAAACGGAGCGAGAACAGGCACAAAGTCAATAAGAAAATATGTTTGGTTAAAGGTTTTCTGCTCATAGATTAACGTTTGATTCTTTTGCTGTCGTGGCTTTTGCGGAATGAGTGCTTCTTGATGTAGTACGTGGTGCTTTGCGAGGTCGTGGCATTCCATTTCGGGGTGTGACGGGTACGCACCTTCTGGTATCTCGTGGCCCTATGCGTCTGGTTCCTGGTCGTCTGGCAAGCCCCAAATGCAAAAATCGCCATAACACAAAATAAAAAAACAGCTATATTGCAATATCTTCTATTCGTATTCATTGTCCTAAGGATTTAAGTCGCAAAGATACACTTTTTTTCAATGCCTCGGAGAAGTATTTTTCGAAAAAGTCTTAACTATCTGTGGGAGTGTTGGTTTTAGGGAGTAGGAAGTAGGGAGCAGGAAGTAAAGAGTAGGAAGCAGGGATCAAGCAAGTGTTAGAATGAGACGCGGAAGGTGAAGCGGATACCGTTGCGGTCCCAGCCTTTCAGGTTTTTGGCATAGGACAGGCGGCGCACGTAGTCGATGCGGATGAACTGGAGGATGTTCTCGATGCCGGCGGTGATCTCCATGTACGGGACCTTCCCCATACTGCCGCAGCCTTCCGGGAAAAGGTAGAGTCCGGGGGATTCGGGACCCGGTATGTTCTTCGGCGTGATTCCGCCATAGATTCCGCTGAAAGATATCACTTCCCGGAAATTCAAACGGTTCCAAAGCGGTATGCGGTTGAAAATCCACCCCTTCAGGTAATAGGTGGCATACACGGCCACATAGCGGTCCATGATGAACTCCATCGGTTTCATCAGGCAGAACGTGTTGGGAGTGAGGAACAACGACTGGCTGGCCGGCGGGAAATACAATTCCGGGAAGGGCACGGCGTCCCAGACGATGCCGCCTTCAACCGTGGCGTCGATGTGCCCGAACGATGACAGCCAGAACCGTTTCTCCGCCGAGAATTCCGTGCGGTTGTACCAAAACCGGCGGTCCATGATGCCGGCGGTGTGCGTGAGGGTGAACACCGGCGCGTTCTTCGCGGCGTTGAGAAGGGTTTTCTCGCCCGCCTGACGGTTCCGTGCCAACTCACCAGGTGCCCAGCGCAACTTCAGACACCACTCCATCGCATTGAAATCCCGCACCGGCGAAAGCGTCCCGTCGCGGTTGACGCGCCAGTAAGCCAACGCGCCCGTCGCCTCGTTGTTCTCGTACTGCAACCACGTGTCGACACTGAACCGGCTCGGCCACTCCTGCTGGTAACGCAACCGCGTGCGACGGACATACTGCGCCGTGAACTCGGGTGTTCCGGCATCGTAGGACATCAAGATGTTGTCGCGGTCCACGTAGGAGTAACTCTGTCCCGGTAATTCCATGTCGTAACTTGACGTGAACGTGATGGCATGTTTGGGCGACTCGTTAATGTGCCGTTTCTTGCTTACAAAACTGTGAATCAACGAGATACTGTACTTCAACCGCAAATCCCTGCATCCGAAGGCAAGGTATCCGTTCGCAAACCAACGGTCGTGCAGCTTGGCGGTGGTCATCCCGCCGACACGCAGCCGGACGCCCTCCGTCGGGTTGTAGCTGATCATGTCGTAAATCGGCCCGATGTCAATCCTGCTGTCTTTTCTGTCTTTGGCGGTGGCAATATAGCCCGTGCCGAAGACCTCCGCCGTCTTCTCCAGCGCTTTGAACAGCGGCAGACGGCGCAGTTCCGTCGAAAGGCTGTCGAGGAAGGACTCCTTGGCAGTCAGCGGGAACGGGCGCATCTTTTTCCAACGACCGCTCTTGTATTTCGTCACGTCGGGAGAAACCACCTCCTCCACCGGCAGGGTGGCGTGCACCGAGTCGGGCAGCTCCACGCCCATTTCGTACTGATACCACATCGTGGTCTGACGGGCATACAACTGCCGCGCTTTCTTGAAAATGGAGAATTTGGCGAATGTCTGCGACTCCAACGGAGCCCACAGTCCGCTATCAATCTTCGCAAACTCTTGTTCCACAACAAGTTGCCGCACAAAATTCAGATTGATGTCGTGTGGTACACTGAGCGAGTATTTCTTCAAGGCATAAGAACTGTCGTTCACAATGTACATGCGCCCGGTGAAGCCGAACGTACGGCTGTTCACCGGCGTGAAGGTGAGTTCGGTGCAGGAAACACTGTCTATAAGCACCGTGTCCGTGATGAAATAGTGATAATAGGTTGTCGCCAAAGTCGAGGACAACGGGCTCACGAACTTATTGAGCATCAAGTCGATGTCATTGTTGAAAATATTGACATCCGAAAAGATGGCGTTGAGATCGGTTCCGAGACCCTCGTCGTCGAACACCTCGTCAACACCCTGCATCCGCCTGGCTTTCACGAAAGTCACATCCCGGTGCGGCGACTTCCGGTAGTAACGGTCCGACAAGGTCTCACGCAGCGAGAGGGTCAGCACCGGCACTGAATCGCTCGGAATCGTGTCGATGTACTTCTCCAAGAAAGAGAACTGCCGACGAAAACGGTTCTTCTGCAAATCCAGGTCAAAACGGCCGAAAGCCATTACCAGCTTCTTGTATTTGGTCGTTCTGAAACTTTCGGCCGACTCTATGCGATTGTCGTTCTTGTGTTCGATCACCTGCTTCACGAGTTCGATAGCCGGATTCCCTTTCCGTACATATTTCTGCCGTTTTTTGGAAATCACCACTTCCTGCAACGCCTGCGAAGTGTTGATGAAAAAGTCGCGGTGAGACTCCTCCGGCGAAACAACCAGCGTGTCGGCCTTGTAGAAGGAGTACGAGACAATCAGCGTGTCAGTGCGGGAGAAAGACAGCTGGTAAGAGCCGTCCTTTTTCGTGTGGGTGCCCACGGCCGTGTGCAGCCACTGCAGCCGCGCCATATACACCGGCACCGTGTCGCCGCCCACCTCCACCGTGAAAACCTTCCCGGAAAGCGTTTGCGAAGCAAGATTCTCCACAAGCGAACATTGGAGGAACAACAAAACCGCCAAAATGCACAAAGCATTTCGGACTCCGTCTCGGCTTGTTTTCCATATCTTACTCACTTCCAGATATTTGCTATTGTTTATTTCTAGTTTGATTTCCTTCTATAAAAAAGGGCAAAGAAACGAAAATCGTTTCACATACGAAATTAGATAGGGAAAAAATATTGAAGTTTAGGCTATGAAAAAGGGCGTAGCCTCGCAGCCACGCCCCGAATGATCTCAAGTCTAACGTCTTGGATTTTACATCTTGCGTCTATTTCTGAATGCAGAAAACATGGAACTGGATTTGTTTCCGTCGCCGACATTGACATTGGCGAGCGTTCCGATGAACTGTTTGGCACTGTTTTGCATATTGACGAAATCGCTGCCTAACGAAGTGGTGCAGTCCAAAACGAGAACAATCAAAGCGCTGTTCTTGTCTTCCGTAACCGTGGTGGAGCTTGCCGGATTGAACTCCGTCTCCTTGTCCCAAGCGCCCGTGCTGGTCTGCTTCCACAGCTTGATATTGTTCATATCCGATTGTGAGACCGGGCTGCCGTCAATATAGGCAAGGCCATGGAAAAGGAACTGATAATAAGCACCTTGGGCCGCTGAAGAAGCTATCGTGGATTGTCCCGGCGCAAGACCGTAATAGATGATGTTGTCCAATGTACGGGTGCCAGCTGACGTGCGACGGTAAGTGGCCTCAATGAAACGGGTGGATTGGGCGGCCGCATTCACATCGTCGAACGTGAAACGGAGTTTCTGGCCCTCGTCGTAACCGCCGGGCACGTTCACGCCCAGATTCACAGAGGTGGAGATGGAATACAAATTGGAGGCGATTTCCGAGAAGCGCTCCATGGCTTCATCCATATTCGCCACCTGGAACACGTTGTTGTTGCTGCTGGCCAATTTGCGCAAGGTTTCCATAAACTGGGCTTCGTCGGTGACGTCCGCACCTTTCAAGCCGATCGAATAGGCGGAAACGTTTATGCCGTGGATCGGGTCGTTCATGATCATCTCATGCAGCGCGTTGCGGTAAGCAGTGGTGCTGCCGAACCCCGCCGGGTCGTATTGGCTGTTGGCCGTCGAGATGTTGTCCAGGCCGTCGGTAAACGTCACCAAAGCCACATTCTTGAGCGCTTTGGGCTTGACATACGCCTTCATTTTCTTCAACGCCGTGTAGTCGGCATAAAACAACGCCGTGCCGTTGCCAGGCACCAGATTGTCTATGAAATCGGAATAGTTCTGGTATGTCGAACTGTTCAAGAGACTGATATCCTTGATATACAGTTTGTCGTTGAATCCAATCACGCCGAGATACATGCCCTCTTTGTTAGCCGGGTTGTCGGGAGACGGGGTCGGCTCGACAGGCTGACGATGGCAGGCGCTTCCCAGAACGGCGAGCAACAATGCTACACAAATGGATAATACGGCTTTTTTCATAACGATTTTAAGTTTTGACGCCTACTCTTTCACACGGTTTTCGGCACCCCCGTTGTCCAAACTGCAAATAAACGAAGTTTCTGCAATTTTATTTTACCGTTGCAAAAATAATAATTCACCAACGCGGTTGCCTCAGCAGTCGCGACTTTTTTTCAACACAAAGAAGCGCATTACTTCGCGGCTCTATTGTCCCGACATTTTGCTCACGCGCTTCACGGCGAAACGCCAAACGAAGAAGAAAAACACGAGG
>CACXUB010000109.1 GCA_902770735.1 uncultured Bacteroidota bacterium
GTCGTTACGGCATCCTCTTTTTGTTAAATAGCTGATTCATAGTTATTTGTGTTACGTAAGAAAATGAGTGATTTCGTGGCGGGATATATCGAAAAAAGTGTATTTTTGCCACGCTAAAATTTTTTATTAACAATTAAAAGAAAGAGGTATTTTTTATGATTATTGTTCCCATTAAAGAAGGCGAGTCCATCGACAAAGCGCTCAAGAAACTGAAAAAGAAATTCGACAAGATTGGTGTGAAGAAAGAAATCCGCGCCAGACAAGAATTCACCAAGAAGAGCGTCATCAGACGGGAGCAATTGCGCAAGGCCATCTACGTTCAGCAGCTTCGCGCCGCCGAAAACGAGTAAAAACGGTTTTGCCAATCAAAGAGAAACAGGGACGCATCCCTGTTTTTTTTTACCCCCCCCCCTTTAGGGGGGGCCAGGGGGGGTAATAAACCCTAACCACCATGTCCTACGAAGATTTCATCGACTACCTGAAATACGAGAAACGCGTTTCGCCGCACACGGTGACCGCGTACGAGAATGATATGTCTCAGTTTTTCAGCTTTTTAGAAGAAAAATTGGAAATTAATCAACTGCAGGATGTTCATACCGAGGATATCCGGACGTGGATTATATCCCTCTTGGAGGACGAATCTTTGCAGGCAAAATCGGTAAACAGGAAGATCAGCGCGGTGCGTGCTTTCTATCGCTATAAATTGAAAATCAAAGAGTTAAAGGTCAATCCCACACTCTCCATCCATGCTCCCAAAATCCCCAAAAAACTGCCGCAATATGTGGACCAGAAGGATATGGAACACCTTTTTGCCGACATTCCTTTCGAGGAATCTTTTGAAGGTTTGCGCGACCGCACGATCCTCGAACTCTTCTACGCCACCGGTATGCGTCTGTCGGAGTTGTTGAACATTAAAGTGCAAGATATTCATTTACAAGAAAATACGGTCAAAGTTTTGGGAAAAAGGAACAAGGAAAGGGTGATTCCGTTCGGAAATAGACTGGAAGAGTTGTTGACATTGTACTTGGAAAACTTGCAAAAAAAATTTTGCGAGGGAACGGAAAATAATTATATCTTTGTCACCGCTAACGGAAAGCAACTTTATCCGAAGGCGGTCTATCGAATTGTTCGGAAATATTTGGATATGGTGACCACTATTGACAAGCGCAGCCCGCACGTGATCAGGCACACGTTCGCCACCCATCTGCTCAACAAGGGTGCGGATCTCAATGCCATCAAGACCATTTTGGGCCACAGCAGTCTGGCCGCCACCCAGGTGTATACGCACAACTCAATAGAGCAACTCAAATCCATTTACAAACAAGCTCATCCTAGAGCATAAAAAAAGGAGGTTTTATGAAAATCAACATCAATTCCGTTCATTTCAAAGCGGATCAGAAATTGGAGAACTTTATCACCGAAAAGGTGGAGAAGCTGAACAGACTGCATGACGGCATCATGGGTGCTGACGTTGCGCTGAAATTGGAGAACACTGAAGCGCCGGAGAACAAGACCGTTGACATTCGCATGAACATCCGCGGTTACGATGCTCGCGCCGGCAAAACAGCCAAATCCTTCGAGGAGGCCACCGATCTCGCCATTGACGCGCTCAAAAAACAACTCCAGAAGAGCAAGGAGAAAGAACAGAACAAAAGACCTGCGGGGGAAATTTCCTTCGAGGAGAAAGAATAAGCTGGTTTACAGCCTCTAAAAGAAACGCCCCGACCACAGTTGTGTGTCGGGGCGTTTTTTTGTCACCGCTGGTTTCTGTCCGGCGTCTATTTGGCGAATTTCTTCTCCAGCGAAACCTCATGGTAAATCTGTGTGATGACCTCTTTCGTGTAGAGCGGGAAGTCGGCCTTCATCATCCAATCGTAATACGCGGGCTCCACCTTGAAGACTTCGTTCACGGGTTTGGATTTGTGCTTGCCGAAGTTGAAAACCGGACGCTGTTGCGCGTCCATCACGATATGGCCGGCCAAATCGACGGTTTGGCGCTCGGTGGTGAACGCACTCAGCGCTTTCACGTCGTTCTGCACGGGTACGTAGGTGCGCTTGGTGCGGTGGTCTGTGTATTCCACGCCGTCGTAACGCTCCAGCTGTGCTTTCAGCACTTCGTAAGTTGCTTTCGTGTCGGCACTTGCCTGGTGCGCGTCTGTCAGGTCGCCGTTGCAGTAGAACTTGTAGGCGGCGATGAGGTTGCGCGGTTCCATCTTGTGGAAAATGTTCTGGACATCAATGAGATAGCGGTTTCTTAAATCGAAACGGCGGCCGCAGCGCAGGAATTCCTCCACCAAAAGCGGCACATCGAACTTGTTGGAGTTGAAACCGGCCAGGTCCGCGTCGCCGATGAAGGCCAGCAGGTCGTCGGCCAGCTGCGCAAACGTGGGCTTCTCGCGCACGTCCTCGTCCGAAATGCCGTGGATGGCCGAACATTCGTCCGGAATGTGAACCTCCGGGTTGATGAGCTCCGTGCGGCTGATTTCCTCGCCGTCAGGCATGACTTTCAGGAGCGAAATTTCCACGATTTTGTCTTTCCCGACATTCAAGCCGGTGGTTTCCAGATCAAAAAAGACCAAGGGTCTGCTTAAGTTGAACTTCATATTATTGCTTGATTATTTTTTCTGTGACAATTGTCTGATTTCCAGATGTTAATTGTATGAAATAGATGCCCGTCGGGAATCTTTCCAACGAAACGGTGTTCGTTTGAAGCGTTCCTGTTTCCACGCACTGGCCATAGACGTTCAGGATCCGGTAGTCATAGTCATGGTCGTCGGTTTGGATGTAAACGATTCCGGTCGTGGGGTTGGGGTACATCTTCACGTCCGCACTCGTGTGTTCCGGAACGGCGGAATGGTCGAACGATTTGCCGACCACGGGACGGATCATCGGGGCGCCCTTGTAGAAGGAGGGATACCAGTTGGCGGAGGTGCGGTAGTAGAATTTGCCGCTGGCGTCGTTGTTTTGGTCGAAGCCGATGTTCAGCTGCACGTCGTGGTGCTGGTAAAAGCCTACGTAGAAAGTTCCCGAAACCGCTATCGGCTCTTCGAGGTAGTAGGGGACAAAGTCAAGAAATTCATCGGCGAAGGCGGGCTGTTGCGCGGGCATTTCGTAGAGGACGTTTCCGGGGAGACCGTTGTCGTCGTCCCACACCATCAGCGAGAACGGGGCCACGTTCTCGTCGTTGAGCGTGCGGTTGAACCACATCCGCACGGCCTGCAGCGTGTCGGGCTCGGCCAGCGTGAAACGCACGGCGAAGGAGGCTTCCGGGTTCGCCATGGTGGAGAGCAGGCAGTAACCGGCCTCCGCAGTGCCATCGTCGTAGGCGTAGTAGTTGTAGAACTTCTGCTCGAAACGGGCCGTGTCGTTGAATTTCCGTTCGTCGTTGCCGCCCACCATGCTGAACACGTGGGTGATGGTGAACACCGCGCTGTCGGCACCGTCATACTCGTAGGCCATCTCCAAATTGGGGTTGGCGTGGTGCTCGTAACTGTGCAAGCCGCTGGTGGAGTAGGGCTCTGCGTTTTCGTTGTTCAGCGGCGAAACGTAGATGGTCTGTCCGTGGTTTTTGTCGATTTTGAAGGTGTAGAAGGTGTTTTTCACGGAATTGGACAGGTTGCTCAGGTCGTTGTGGAACTTTGTGATCATGTCCGTCGGACGGTACTGGTTCCACGGCATTGCCTGATATTCCCGCAGCGTCGAGATGGAGGGGCTCACAAACGCTACATCGTTCGGATAGAGGTCGTTGCACGTGCGGTTGAGGTCAAGCCGGACATAGTCGATGTTCCATTGGTCGCAGTTGCTCGACCAGCCCACGATGTTGCCGCTCGTCCAGGCGTCCATGTCGAGACTGCCGAAGTTTCTGAAACGGAATTGGAAGTTGTTGCGGAAGTACTGTGCGTCGGTGATGGGGATCATCACTTGTTTGAAGTACTGCAGCGGGTTTTCCTCCACCCAGTCGCTCACGTTGCAGCCGTAAGAGGACCAGACCTCGTTCCATACGTATTCTTCCTCAAAGATTGAATCCACCGGCATTAAGATGACTTCCCCGGCGTAGGCGGCACTTTCGAAGACGTAGTAAGTGCCTGGCATAAAGGGATTTTCGATAGTGTCACCCATGGAATAGTATTGCCCGTCTTCGATAATGTATTCGCCGTATTCGAAGCCGGCGAACACCATGTCACCGGTGGCGTAGCCGAATTCGAGCACCAGTTTGTCGGAGTGCTCGGGGGCGTCACCCACAATTTCCCATCCGCCGGCGGGGTAGGTCTTGCTGGCTCCTGCCGGTTGGTAGTAGAAGCTCAGGTAGAGCGAGTCGCTTGCGAGCATCTGTCTGTGTTGCAGGAAATTGCTGTCTAAACGTATCAGGTTGGAGGTCAAGGTGTCGGCCTCGAAGGTGTTGCGTGAGGCGTGGGAATACACTTGTCCGTACTCGTCTAAAATGTCCAGGGTGATGACACCGATGGAAGGGGGATAGACGGCGAATCCGGTGTTGACGTAGCCTTGCCGGTCTTGCCACAGGTGGGCGTCCGGGTATCCTGTGTAATTGGAGAAATCGTCCACGAAGGGCAGTTTCACGGCCGTGGCGGATCTAGCGGGAATCCCCTTCTTGGCGGCTTTCATGATGACGCTGTTTTGCGGCACGCCGGTCAGGATTTCCTGTGCGCTTCCGAAGAACGGGAGCAATAATAGCAAAAGGATTGAAAATTTCGGATTGAATTTCATAAATGTCTTAGGTCAAGAGGGTTATATTTAATTTTCTGGAGTTTCGGTTTGGGTGCTGTCGCTGTCGGGCAGGTCGCCGATGTTTTTGCCCACCACAAGTGTGATTTTCTCACCCTGTTTGATGGGGGTGCCTTGTGCGATGGAATGCCCTTTGTAGAGCACTTCCAGGACAACGTTCTCGTAAGGGCTCGGTTTCTCGATGATACGGTCCAGCACCAAGCCTTGCGATTCGATCATGATTTGTGCTTGGCGCAGTGACAAGTCTCTCAGTTCCAGCATTTTGATGGTGGGCGGTTCGGAGGCTGCGACGGTGAGATAGACTTTGCGTCCGTGTTTCACCTTCTCGCCGGGCAGCGGGTTTTGTTTCAGCACGGTGCCGGGGGCCGCGCCATCCTCGTAGAGTTCGTCGTTTACCACAAACACGAAGCCTTCCGCCCTGCCGTGCTGGGTGAGTTCCTCCGCCGATTTGCCGTAGTAGGAGGGCATCTCGATTTCGCGGCCGTGGCGGGTGAACAGGTTCAGGAACAGGATGACGAGCACAAAGAGGGCCACGGTCACCAGAATGGCCATAAGTATGTGGAAAAGCGGTCTTTGTGGACTTAATTTCCCGCGTGACGCGACGTTTTTCTGTTTGCTCATGAAGTTTTTTTCCTCTCTTTTAACGTGAATTTTTTAACCTGCAAAGATACAATTTTAATTCGAAAGTCAATAGAAACGAACAAAGACGGAAAATAGTATTCGGGGAGCAAAAAGTTCTTGTTCGGGGGTTGTTTTTTCAGGGTTACAAAAAGACAAGCGGCAGCATCCGAAGATGTTGCCGCTTTGTCATAGTTATTGAGCAACAAATGATTATTCAGCTTCTTCGCGGACAACGTTGAGTTTGAGTTCCACTTTGAATTCGCGGTGCAGGTTCACCGTGGCGGTGTATTGACCCAGCTCTTTGATTCTGTCCTCGTTGATGGCGATTTTGTGGCGGTCGATTTCAATGTCGTGCTGGGCTTTGAGGGCGTCAGCGACCATGATGTTGTTGACCGATCCGAACAGGGTGCCGGTTTCGGAGGCTTTCACAGGAACGTTGACTTCGAGGCCACTGATCTTGCCGGCCATGAATTCGGCCTCTTTGCGGATCTTTTCAGCCTTGAAAGCGCGTTGTTTGACAGTTTCCGCCAGCTGTTTTTTCTTTGCCGGGGTAGCGAGTTCGGCATAGCCTTGCGGAATGAGGTAATTGCGGGCGTAACCGTCTTTCACCTTTACGATGTCATCGGCATAACCCAGATTAGCTACGTCTTGTTTCAATATGATTTCCATGACAAAATGCTTTTTTAGTTAGATTTTAAGTTATCGGTGACGAACGGCAGAAGGGCCAGATGGCGGGCGCGTTTCACGGCCTGGGCCACTTTCTTCTGATATTTCAGGGAGGTGCCGGTGAGACGGCGAGGCAGGATCTTGCCTTGTTCGTTCACAAATTTCTTCAAAAATTCAGCATCTTTGTAGTCGATGTACTTGATGCCGCTCTTTTTGAAGCGACAATATTTTTTCTTTTTAATGTCAACTGCTACGGGAGCAATGTATTTGATATCGTTTTGCTGTGCCATAATCTTTATGCTTGTTCTTCGGTTTTTGTTTCTTCGTTAACTACTTCTTCTGCAACGGGTTGCTTCTCCTCTTGGGCGGCAGTTTTCTCCTTGCGGTTGTTGCGTCTCTTCTCGGCGTAGGCGATGGCGTATTTGTCCATCGTCACGGTCAGGAAGCGGATGATGCGCTCGTCGCGACGGAATTGCAGTTCCAATTCGTTGACCACGTTGCCGTCGGCCTTGAATTCGAACAAGTGATAGAATCCGGAGGACTTTTTCTGGATGGGGTACTCCAGTTTCCGGAGGCCCCAGTTCTCCTGGTGGACGATTTCTGCACCCTGGTCGGTGAGAATCTTCTCGAATTTCTGTACCGTTTCCTTCATCTGTTCTTCAGACAAAACGGGCGTCATAATGAAAACGGTTTCGTAATGATTTGCCATAATGCTTTTTAATTGATTTATTGATACTAAAATTTAGGGCGGCAAAAATACACTTTTTTCCAATTCAACCAACGCCCTCCCGAAAGTTTTTTTCAAACGCAAAAAAATCAGTTCTCAATTCACTAATCACTGTTCACAAAAAAAATGTATCTTTGCCCGTTTTTTGAACTCTTAAATTAAAAATACATCTTATGGAAAAAATCAAAATTGGTATCAATGGTTTCGGCCGTATCGGCAGATTGGTTTTCAGAGCTACAACTGAAAGAGACAACGTTCAAGTGGTTGCCATCAACGACCTTCTGGA
>CACXUB010000110.1 GCA_902770735.1 uncultured Bacteroidota bacterium
ACACGCTTATGCTCGTTTTCCCATTTTTCACCCGGTCAGAGGCGGCTATCGACGGCTACTGCCGTCAGCAGCTTTCCGGCTTCGAACTTCCACCGGCTCATCCGATGACGGCGGAGGAGCTCACCGCCATCGCCGGAAACTGCCCGTCCGTCCCCCTGCTGCGGCGCATCCCTGTCGCACCTGTCGCGGCGGGTGTCACAGCGGGTGTCGCAGCGGTCACCGCAGGCGCAATCCTGCTCATCGGCGGCCACAACACCAACGCCCCGTCACCCACGACCGATCCCGTCCCCGCGCCGACGACCGAGGAGGTCCGCGTGGCAGCGGACAGCGCCCTGTCTGCCGACAACGAAGCGGCGGAGTGGGACTCGTGCGCACTGCTCCCTTCGGCGGACGTCCAACCCGCCGCCCCGCAAGCACGGACACATCCGCGTCCCACCCCCTCGACATCGGAAACCACCACCTTGCCAGCTTCGGATTCCGCAGCCGCAGCCGTGGCCGCGCCTGAATCCGCCAAACCCGTGGTGGTGAAGAAGGTCGTGCGCCGGCAACAACGCACCGTTATCATCCAAGACACATCAAAACGCTAAAAACACAAACTATGACCAAACGACAAATCCTGCGAACCCTATTCTGCGTTTTCTGCCTCGTCATGCTGGGGGCAAAAGGCTTCGGCCAAGTGGACGGCAGCCAGAACAAATCCGACACGCTGTACATTTACGAAGAGGAAGTGGTTTACGACACCCTCTACCAATACGACACCGTGCCGCAGTCGCTGCTCACCAAGGAAGAGACCTTGGCGGCGTTCCGCCAGAACCCCGAAATCGGGCGTCTCTATCGCTCCAACGGGCACTTTTTCCTCACCGGCAGCGAAAGCACCTTCAAACTCGACCAAAACGACCTGCGCACGCTGTTTTCACCGTCGGTGTATGCCGAATGGCAGAGAGCGCGGAGGAACCGCAACATCAGCATCCCGCTGTATGTTTTCAGCGCCGGCTTCGCGACAGTAGCGTGCCTCGGACTTTACCAATACGGCGCGTCAACCCTCTTGTCGAACAAATACAGCCCCACTCCCGGAGGCCATGATTACGCGCTGGATATCTGGCAGTGCGCCACCGGCGGGATTTTCCTTTTCGTCACCGGCGCCATCCTGACAACCGCCTGCATTATCCCCGCCTCGATCCTGACCGTCTGGTGGACGACACACACGCGGAACATCGTCAACAATTTCAACGCGCCCTCCAACGCCCTTCGCCTCAGTTTCGGGCCGACCCAAAACGGGATAGGGCTCGCCCTCTCTTTCTGAAAATAACGGGAACCTGCCCGCGCCCCGTGTAACGGACTTCCGCGGCAAACGAGCAGGCGACCTTCCATAAAATAAAAACAGAAGTCCATTGAAAAAAAACATGAAAAAAGTGATCGCTTTTGTGTCAGCCGTGCTGTTGCTGGCCGCAGTTTCAACCTCTTGCAGCAAGGGCTGCCATTGCTACATGACGACGGATGTCGCTCACCTCGCACCCGTGTTCGAGGACGAGAACATGACCAAGTCCGAATGCCAAGCCAAGCAGGAGGAGTTGAACGAAGGTTCGGGAATGACGCTCATCAAGTGCAAATAATCCCTGACACCAACATTTGACGACGGGAGCCGCGCATCGCCACGGCTCCCGTTTTTTTTCACCAATCACTATTCACTTTTCACCAATCACTATTCACTAAAAATCGTATCTTTGCCAAAAATTTATAAAAATCAAAAATAATTGATTATCAGATATTTATATGGCAAAAAGTATATCAAAACTGAGAAATATCGGCATTGCGGCGCACATTGACGCCGGAAAAACCACCTGTTCGGAGCGTATCCTGTACTTCACGGGCGTGAACCGCAAGATCGGCGAGACCCATGACGGGCAGGCCACGATGGACTTCATGAAACAGGAGCAGGAGCGCGGCATCACCATCGCCTCCGCCTCCATCACGGCAGAGTGGAAAGGTCACCAAATCAACCTGATAGACACTCCAGGCCACGTCGATTTCACCATCGAGGTGGAGCGCTCGCTGCGCGTGATCGACGGCATGGTGGCCGTGTTCTGCGCGGTAGGAGGCGTGGAGCCCCAGAGCGAGACCGTCTGGAACCAGGCCGACAAATACCGCGTGCCGCGCATCGCGTTCGTCAACAAGATGGACCGCACCGGCGCCGACTTCTCCGAGGTGGTCGCCCAGATGGAGAAATACCTCGGCACCAACGCCGCCCCCATCCAGATCCCCATGGGCGCGGAAAGCGACTTCCAGGGCTGTATCGACCTCGTGCGCATGAAGGCGCTGACCTTCTCCGAGAAAGAGGTCTTCGAAAACGAGATCCCCGCCGAGTTCGCCGCCGCCGCTGCCGAAGCACGCAAAAACCTCATCGAGAAGCTCGCCGACTTCGACGACGACATCGCCGAAGCATACCTCGAAGAGCAGGAAATCAGCGAGGAGCAGATCCGCAAAGCCATCCGCGAGACGACCATCAAGTTGCTGATAACGCCCGTGTTATGCGGTGCAGCTTACAAGAACAAAGGCATCCAGCCGTTGTTGGACGCCGTCATCGAATACCTGCCGTCGCCCACCGACATCGGCGCGGTGATTGCCCACGACCCGAACGACGAGGAGAAAACCTACACCCGCAACCCGTCGAACAACGAAGCCTTCTCGGCCCTCGCTTTCAAGCTCATCAACGACCCGTACGTGGGACAGCAGACCTTCATCCGCATCTTCAGCGGCAAGCTGACCAGCGGCATGAGCCTCTACAACACCAACAAAGACAAAAACGAGCGCGTGGGGCGCATCTTCCGCATCAAAGCCAAGGAGCGCGAGGAGATTTCCGAGGCGGGCGCAGGCGAGATCGTCGCCCTCGTAGGCATGAAATACACCCGCACCGGCGACACGCTCTGCGACGAGAAACAGCCCATCGTGTTAGAGTCCATCAACGTGCCGCCCGCCGTCATCGAGATGAAGGTGACCCCCACGGACACGAAAAACCGCGACAAGCTCGGCGAGGCATTAGCCAAGCTGAGCAACGAGGACCCCTCCTTCCACGCGCACTACGACGACGAGACCGAGGAGACCATCATCGCCGGCATGGGCGAGCTGCACCTGGAAATCATCGTGGACCGGCTCAAGGACGAGTTCAAAGTGCCCATCGAGGTGGGCGCGCCGAGCGTCTCCTTCCGCGAAACCATCACACAGCCTTTCGAGAGCAACTACAAGCACGTGAAGCAGACCGGCGGCCACGGCCAGTTCGCGCACACGGTCATCCGCTTCGAGCCGAACCCGGGCAAGGGTTTCGAGTTCGTGGATGTGTCGAAAGGCGGCGTGGTGCCGAGAGAGTACATCCCCTCCATCGAGAAAGGCTTGCGCGCCGCGATGGAGAAGAGTCCGCTGGCGGGTTATCCCGTGGTGGACGTGAAGTGCGTGCTCGTGGATGGCAACTACCACCCGGTCGATTCCAGCGACATGGCCTTCCAACTCTGTGCCGCTCAATGCTTTAAGACCGCTTACAACAAGATGGCCCCGATTCTGATGGAGCCCGTCATGAAGGTGGAGGTGAACACGCCCGACGAGTACATCGGCAACATCACCCGCGACATCACCAAGCGCCGCGGCCGCATCGAGAACATGCGGCGCTTCCGCAAGGGCTCGCAGAAACTGGACGGCTTCATCCCGCTGATGGAGATGTTCGGCTACGCCACGGCCCTGCGCAACGTCACCAGCGGCCGCGCCAACTACTCCATGGAATTCTACCAGTACATGCGGATGCCCGCCGCCAAACAGGAAGAGATTGTCGCGGAGAGACGGAAACAATAACATTGCGGAAAAGTGCGGAAATGCGGAAAAATGCGGAAACTTTTCGAGGAAGTTCCCGCATTTTTTTCATTTTCATCATCAGTTTCTTCAAAAAAGAAAAACCACAAATCAAAAGGAAATCCAAGTGAAAAAATTGTACCTTTGCACGTTAAGATATGTAAATTATAAACAATTGATTGTGAGAAAGTTATATCTTTTTATCGGATTGATTTTGTGCGTTACGCTTCCGTTTTCCGCCGTGTCGCAGGAAGACGGCACCAAAAAAGAGAAGACCAAGAAGGAAAAGAAGGCGGTGAACCCGGACTTCAAGCACAAGTTCACGACCTTCCATTTGGAAGCGCGCGCGGACTTCGAATACAACTACGAACACGATGAATGGGGTTATGTTTCATCTCTTGGAGTTCCGTCTCATGGGGAAGTCACGCAGCACAACTACGGCTTCCGCGGCGACTACTTCAATTTCCTGCTCGGCGGCGACATCGGCAAACACATCTCCTACTTCTTCCGCCAGCGCATCATCCCCGCCAAGGGGGTCACGGAGCTGTTCGACAACACCGACTTCCTCTACATCCAATACAACTTCAACGACCAGTGGTCGCTGCGCATGGGCAAGGAGGCGATTTTCGTGGGTGGATACGAGTACGACGCGCCGCCCATTGACGTCTATTACTACACCCACTACTGGGGTGCGTTCCCCTGCTTCCTGCTCGGCGTGTCGGCGGCCTACACCGACAAAAGCGGCAACAACAAGATTGTGCTCAACGTCGCCAATTCGCCTTACGTGAAATACCTGGACAACCGTTGGAATTCCGGACTGCTCTCCTACAACCTCTACTGGAGCGGCAAGTTCGGACCGTTCTCCACCCTCTATTCCGTCAACTTTTTGGAGTACCAGCGCGGCAAGTTCATCAACTTCATCGCCCTCGGCAACAAGCTCTCGTTCAACAAATGGTCGATCTATGTGGACTACGTCAACCGTGCCGCCGGGTTCAAGAATTTCTTCAAGGACTTCTCCGTGGTGAGCCGTCTGGACTGGCACGTCTCGCCGAGTGTGAACCTCTTCGCCAAGGGCGGCTATGAGCTGAATTCCGCTGGATACTACTACACCCCCAACGGCCATGAATACCCTGTGGATGTGGACATGCTGATGTCCAACAACCTCGCGCACAGCTTCTACGGTCTCGGCGTGGAATTCCTTCCGCGCGTCTATCCCGACCTGCGCGTCCATGCATTCGTGGCCAACAGCGTGAACACCCTTCCGCGTGACATCGTAGGTGACTACGGATTCCAAGACATGACCCTCACCGCCAACGTCGGCGTCACCTGGCGCCTCGACTTCATGAAATTCTTGCCCGCGAAACTGAAGAATTAGCTTTTGGCTGTTAGCTATTGGCTGTTGGCTGTTCACTGGCGAGAAAAATTTATGCTTTGAAACTTTGACTATGACTATGACTATGACTATGACTATGACTATGACTATTGACTATGACTATTAACTATGACTATTGACTATGACCTTGACTTTCGCGAACACTATTGCCTATTAACCTTCTAACCTATTAACCTATTAACCTTCTAACCTTCTAACCCCTAAACCGAAATCATGCCCATATTCCATTTCAAGACCAACAACATTCTGAACCAGATTTCGCGGATTTCGCGGAACAACGTGGTGCGCTACATGATGCGGGCATACCACCGCACGGGCGAGCTGGTCATCTTCTTAGTGCTGTTCTTCGGCTTTTTCATCGGGTTGTCGATTAAGATGACCCTGCCGAACATGCTGAACACGTTCATGAACACGGCATACAAGCTGCTGATAGACACGGTGTTCTACATCATGGCCATCACGGTGATGACGGGTGCCATCAGCAAGTTGTTCGTGGAGTTCGGCGTGGTGGTGCTGTTGGAGAAGATGCTGAAGCCGCTGATGAAGCCGCTCTACAACCTGCCGGGCGTCGCCTCGCTCGGCGCGGTGATGACCTTCCTGAGCGACAACCCGGCCATCATCACGCTGTCGAAGGACAAGGCGTTCAGCCGTTACTTCAAGCAGTACCAGATCGCCTCGCTGACGAATTTCGGCACCTCTTTCGGCATGGGTCTCGTGGTGGTGGCGTTCATGACGGGCCGCGGCTACGGCAGCGGCGCACTGATCGGGCTGGCGGGCGCCTTCATCGGCAGCATCGTCACCACGCGCATGATGCAGTACCTGACCCTGAAATCCTACCCCGAGCTGGACTCCCCGATGCCCGACTCCGTCGTGGAGGAGAAACCGCTGGACGAGGTGGTCAAGGAGACCGAGGCCAACGAGAAAAAAGTGGTGGAGGAGAAAAAGGGACCGTTCTTGCGCACGCTGAACGCCATGTTGGACGGCGGCAAGAGCGGCGTGGAGATCGGCTTGTCGATCATCCCGGGCGTGCTCATCATCTCCACCATTGTGATGATGACGACCTTCGGGGCACCGGCGGTCGGCGGCTACACGGGCGCGGCCTACGAGGGCGTGCCGTTGTTGCCGTGGCTGGCCGGCAAGATCGATTTCCTGTTCGACTGGCTCTTCGGCTTCGAGCATCCTGAGTTGATCGCCTTCCCGATCACCGCGTTAGGGGCGGTGGGCGCGGCCATCGGTCTGATCCCCGCCTTCGACACCGCCGGCTTCATCGACGGCAACGCCATCGCGGTGTTCACGGCCATGGGCATGTGCTGGAGCGGCTTCCTGAGCACGCACACCGGCATGCTGGACTCCCTCGGCTACCGCAAACTCATCTCCAAAGCCATCGCCTCGCACACCATCGGCGGCCTCATCGCGGGCATATCCGCGCACTGGCTGTTCGTGCTGCTCTCCCTGATATAAAGGTTAAGGGTTAAAGATGTACGAAAACGGAAGGCTAAAGCCTTCCGTTTTCGATCAACAACAACCAATTTTTATTTTATAAAATCATGACAATTCTGCTTTGAATTTCACGTTGCAAAGAAACAAACTTTTAGCAACGCGGGATATCCCCTGTTTTTGTGTTTTTTCCACTTCGCGCTCCCCATTTTTTGGGAACAGGAATGGACAGGACCTGGGCCGGCGGGTCGGCCTTGCGGGGATTTTGGCGTTCTTTTTTTATAAACTTAGACTTAGAACTATGACATAGACTATGACTTAGACTATGACTTAGACTTAGAACTATGACTTAGACTATGACT
>CACXUB010000111.1 GCA_902770735.1 uncultured Bacteroidota bacterium
TGGCTGTCAACGTATTACTGGTTGACTTCCGCCGCCGTGTTCTGGTGCCGCCCGATGGCGATGGTGTTGTCGTTCTGCCACAACATGAAGACGTTGTCGGTGGTCTGTTGCAGCAGGTACTCCTCCACCGCGAGGTTGTGATAGGGAGAGGTGGAGTCGAGGGAGATGTATCGGATTTTTTCCATAACTTTATTATTTAGATGTAAGACCTAAGACGTAAGACCATTGGGGGTTAACGATGATATTTGATTAATTCTTTTGTCCTTCGTATTTTATTATCTCAAGTCTTAAGTCTCAAGTCTCAAGTCTTAAGTCTCAAGTCTTAAGTCTCAAGTCTCATCCTCTCAAAGAAAGTCCTGCCATCAGCGTATCGGGGCGGAAGTCCATGACGGAACGCATCTCGCCGGCCATGCAGAAACCGCACTGGTCGCAGACGCCCGCGCTTTTGCCCACGCACTCGGGCAGGCGCGTGCCGTCGGGCAGGATGTAGTTGCACATCCAACATGCCTTCTCGAACGAGAGATCTTTCATCCGCTTCAGTCCGGAGACGGAATTCATGATGGGCATCCGTTTCTTTTTCTGTTCTATCAACTTGTCAATCAATTCGATACGTTTATCCCAATTCAAAATCAGCGGGTCTTCGTCTTTGAAGAAGGCCGGCGTGTAGAAGTTGAAAGCGATGCTCTTGAAGGTGGGGTGCTCTTTCACGAACTGCAGCGTGTCCATCACGTTGACGTAGTTATTGGCATCAATCACCATATTGGCGCTCAAGGCTTTATGCCCGCAACCATCGACATTTTTCACCAATTTGTCGAAGGTGCCCTGTCCGCGCACAGCGTCGTGGAACTCGTGAATGCCGTCCATGCTGACCCATATCGAGTTGGCCTTCAGTCCGGCGAAGGGCTGCTGCGCATTGGTGGTCACGGTGGTGGTGAAGAAGCCGATTTCGTGCGCAAGGTCGATGAGGTCGTTGAGCCGACGGTCGCCGTCGCGCCAGAGCGTCGGTTCGCCGCCTTCGAAATCGACGAAGCGGGAGCCCAGACCGTAGGAATACTGCAGTTCCTCGCGGATCTGCTCGTAGCTTTTGTCGGTCGGGTGTTCGTGGTCGAAGACGCTGCAGTGCGAACACGACAGGTTGCACCGGTTGGTGATGAAAAGCACCGTCTGCAGCGGTTTGCGCCGTTTCAGGAATTTCGTCTGGAAATACCAGCTGCCTAAGTAGAATATCATCATTGCGGATTGTTTTTTTCGGGCGGCAAAGATAGCATTTTTGCAGTTAGCAGTTAGTAGTTAGCGGTTAGTAGTTGTTTTGGGAAAAAGTGTACTTTTGCAAGTTAAAACTTGATTGTTATGACCGTATCCGATTTTTGGAACATTCTATGTTCGTTGCCGAAGACATTGCGCTTCAATTTGCATTATTTCCCGCTGAAAACGGCGTTGAAGTTGCCGGTTTTCGTGTCGCGACGCACCTATTTGCGGGAGCTGCACGGCGAGGTCGTGTTGCCGGAGAAGGTGGAGACAGCGATGGTGAAGATCGGGTTCGGCGACGTGGGCCACTACGATCGCAAGCGTTCCCGCGGCATCTGGCAGGTAAGCGGAACGGTCACCTTTGGCGGCAAAGCGGGCATCGGGCACGGCTCCAAACTTTCGGTGCGCGGACATCTGAACATCGGTGCGGACTTCAATATGACAGCCGAGAGCACGATTGTCTGCGCCGACAGCATCACCTTCGGGAACGACTGTCTGGTGGGCTGGGACGTCCTCGTGATGGACACTGACGAACATCCGCTGTACGACATGGCGGGCAACCGGCTGAATCCCAACCGTCCCATTGTGGTGGGCAACCATGTCTGGATCGGCTGCAAGTGCGTGCTGCTGAAGGGCGCGGAGGTGCCCGACAACACGGTGGTGGCGGCCGGCACGCTACTGAAAAGCGCCTTTGAGGGCGAAAATCAGGTGATTGGCGGCAACCCGCCCGCCGTCCTCAAACGGGAGGTTCGTTGGGAGCACTAAAGTAACCCAAAAAAGTGTATTTTTGCCCTCCGTTTGTCGGAATTGTCAAACAAGCATAAAAAAATAGAATGAAGAAAATCCTTTTCGGTTTATCATTGATTATGATAATGGTAAGTGGTTGTAAACAAGTGAAAAACGAAAAAAGCACAGCGGTCATTGACATGGAGAACCGCGAGACACCCGACTTCTCGAAAGGTGTGATGGACGAGAAAATCCTCTGGTATCTCGGCCGGTTGGGCGATGTGCAGGTGTCGCCGGACGGACAGACATTGCTCTACACAGTGACCTACTACGACTACCGCGTCAATAAGGGCAACACGGAACTCTACACGATGCCGGCCACCGGCGGCGAACCCACGCGCATCACCGTGACAGAAGAGAACGAGATGCAGCCCGTGTGGCGTCCCGACGGCAAGAAAATCGCCTTCCTCCGCGCCAACGACAAGGGAATGCAGATCTGGGAGGCCGACCCCGACGGATCGAATGCCAAGGCAATCAGCAACATAGACGGCGACATCAATGGTTTCGGCTATGCTCCCGACATGAAACACATCTGCTACTTCCGCAACGTGCAGCTGGAGCAGACGATCGAAGAACGCTACCCCGACCTGCCCGATGCCGACGCCATGATCTACGACGACTTGATGTACCGCCACTGGAATTATTGGGCCGACGGCTCCTACAGCCACCTCTTCGTGGCCGACTACCCGTCCTTGGAGAATGAGGTTGATCTGTTGGAAGGCCAGAAGTTCCACTGTCCGAACCCGCCGTTCGGCGGCATGGAGGAAGTGGCTTGGCTCCCCGACGGCGACAGATTGGTCTATTGCTGCAAGAAGCTGACCGGCAAGGCATTCGCCGAGAGCACCAACACCGACATCTACCTTTACAACCTGAACACGAAGACCACCTTGAACCTGACGGAATCCAACAAGGGTTACGACATGGACCCCGTCATCTCCCCCGACGGCAAGAAAATGGTCTGGTGGAATATGAAGACCGACGGCTTCGAGTCGGAAAAGCACAGCCTGATGATCTACGACTTCGAGACGGAGACATTTGACGACTACAGCACCGACTTCGACCAGGACGCCACCGGATTCGCATGGAGCGAGGACGGCAAAACAGTTTATTTCATCAGCTGCAAGGAAGCCACCCACCAAGTCTATAAGATGGATGTGGAAAGCCGTATCATCGAGCAACTTACCGATGGCGACTACGACTACAATTCCGTGCAGACCGATGGAAACCAGCTGATCGTGACGAGAACCACACACGCCTGTCCGTCAGAGATTTACGCAGTGCAGCTGAAAGACAAGTCGGTGAAGCAGCTGAGTTTCATCAACAAAGATGTTTTGGACAAAATCACGCCGGCCAAGTCGGTGAAACGCTGGGTGAAGACCTCCGACGGCAAACAGATGTTGGTGTGGGTGATCCTACCCCCGAACTTCGATTCCACGAAGAAATACCCCACCTTGCTCTACTGTCAAGGTGGCCCGCAATCGTCTGTGAGCCAGTTCTTTTCCTACCGTTGGAACTTCCAGATGATGGCGGCGCATGACTACATCATCGTGGCACCGAACCGCCGCGGACTGCCCGGTTTCGGTCACGAGTGGAACGACCAGATCAGTGGCGACTACGGCGGGCAGAACATGAAGGATTACCTCGCCGCCATCGATGATGTGGCGAAAGAACCCTACGTGGACAAGGACCGTTTAGGCTGTGTGGGAGCCAGTTACGGCGGCTTCAGCGTCTATTGGCTCGCCGGTCACCACCAGAAACGGTTCAAGGCGTTCATCGCGCACTGCGGCATGTTCAACCTCGAAAGCTGGTACGGCACCACCGAGGAACTCTTCTTCGCCAACCACGACATAGAAGGTGCCTATTGGCAGAAACCGATGCCGAAGAGCTACAGTTTCTCACCCCACAAGTTCGTGGGCAACTGGGACACCCCGATTTTGGTCATCCACGGCGGCAAGGACTTCCGCATCCCTTACACCGAGGGCATGCAGGCTTTCGACGCCGCGCAGATGCAGGGCATCCCGAGCCGTTTCCTCTACTTCCCCGAAGAGTGCCATTTCGTGTCGAAACCGCAGAACTCGATGCTGTGGCAGCGGGAGTTTTTCAGATGGCTGGACCAGTGGCTGAAAAATAGTTAGCAGTTAGTAGTTAGCAGTTGGCAACACGAATGAACCTGATAAATCGCATAAAGGACTTTAACGAGCGTGTTCGGGAGAAGATCGGCTGGAAGATCATCGACAGCTATCTGCTCTGGAAGATGTTGGGCACGGTGGTGTTTGCCATCACGCTGCTGATGACGGTTGTGGTGGTGTTCGACATGTCGGAGAACATCCAGCGGTTCATGAGCCACAATGTGCCGTGGAAAGAGGTCATCACAGGCTACTATTTCAACTTCATCCCTTATTTCATCAACCTGTTCATCCCGTTGTTCACCTTCATCAGTGTCATTTGGTTCACCTCCAAGCTCTCCACCCGCAACGAGATCATCTCCATTTTCGACAACGGCATCAGCTTCAACCGCATGTTGGTGCCATACGTGACAGGCGCGGTCATCATCATGATCTTGTCCCTGATATTGGCCAACTTCATCGTCCCGACGACCAACCGGAAGATGAACGAGTTCAAATACCAGTATTTCGGGCGTCGCAGCGGCACCAGCTCCTATCTTCACATCAAAAATTCCAAAAACAGCTACATTTTTGTGGAAAGATGGGACAAAATGGAGGGTACCGGCTATAATTTCACCTACGAAGAGTTCGACAACAATCACATAAGCAAGAAGATTTCGGCGCAATCCATCACCTTCGACGAAGACACCCAGCTCTGGCGACTGCACCGCTACACGAGAAGGGAAATCACCGCTGAAAACGAGGAAATCATCTCTCGCGGCGAGGATCTCGACACCATGCTGAACATCAAACCGCTCAATCTCTACCAAGATGCCGTGGTCAGCGAAACCATGTCTTATCGGGAGTTGCGAAGTTTCATCCGGGAAGAACGTATGAGAGGCTCTTCACTGCTGGCCAACTACCAAATCGAGCAGCACAAACGTTTGGCCAATCCCGTGGGCATCTTGATAATGACCCTGTTAGGACTGAGTGTGTCGTGCCGGAAAACCACCCGTGGAGTCGGAGTGCACATATTCATCGGCATCGGACTGGTTTTCACCTTCATATTCCTGCAGCAAATCTCCACCGTCTTCTCCGTGTCGGGCGGACTGCCCCCCGTGCTCGGCACCTGGCTACCCAACATCATCTTCACCGTCATCACGGGAGTGCTGCTGAAAATGACACCGAAGTAGGTAGGGAATAGGGAATAGGGAGTAGGGAATAGAGAATAGAGGAGTAAAGAGTAGGGAATGGAGAGTAGAGAGTAGCGATTAGGGAATATAAATATGATGACATTCTTTGAGCAGTTCCGACAGGGGCAAAAGCTCGGTAAAACAGGAATTTACGAATTGTAGAATTATTTTGATCAAGGATAAATAACATGAATTTAACGACCATATTTTTGACAGGAATGCGGTTTTACGCCTATCACGGCTGTTTCGAGGAGGAGCAGAAGATTGGCACGCATTTCATTGCGGATGTGACCCTCACGTATGACGCAGAGGCGGCTGTGGCAGGCGACGACGTGGAAAAATCGGTGAATTACCAGCTGGTTTACAAGACGATACAGCGGGTGATGGAGGAGCCGCGGCACCTTATCGAGACCGTGGCCGACCATATTGTCCGCGAAATCAAACGCGATTTCCCGCAGGTGCAGAAGGTCACCGTGAAACTCTGCAAGCTGAACCCGCCATTGGACGGGAAAACGGAATATGTGGCAGTGCAAATGGAAGGCTGATGGCAAGAAAAGACACCATACGGCAACTCTCAGAGCATTTTCGGCAGCATGACATCCACAATGTGGTGGTTTTGACCGACGAAAACGTGGAGAGACTCTATCCTGACTACTTCACGGAGTTGTCGGGAAATGTGCGTATGGACAAAATAACGGTGCCTGCCGGAGAAGATTCGAAATCGATTGAAACTGCCGTCCGAATTTGGGATTATCTTGCCGACAAACAATACGACAGAAGCATTTTCCTGTTGAATTTCGGGGGCGGAATGATCACGGATCTCGGCGGATTCGTGGCCGCCACCTACAAACGCGGCATCCGTTTCGCCAATTTCCCCACCACCCTGCTCGCCATGATTGACGCATCGGTAGGAGGGAAGACCGGCATCAACCTGCATTATCTGAAAAACGGAGTGGGGGCATTCTATTTCCCTGAAATCCAACTTCCTGCGGATGTCTCCCTGCTGGACACGCTTCCCGAGACGGAAATGCTCAGCGGTTTCGGGGAACTGGTGAAATATGCGCTGATCGGCTCGAAAGAGTTGTTTCTGTCGTTGAGCCAATTCGAGACATTTCCTGAAATCAAGCAAGAGCATATTGACTTTTGCATCGATTTCAAGCAGAATGTGGTTAAAACCGATCCAAAAGACGAGAATATCCGGCATATTCTGAACTTCGGGCACACGATAGGGCACGCAATCGAAAGTCGCAGTGCCGAAACTGGAAGCCCCGTCGCGCACGGAGTCGCCGTCGCACAGGGTTTGTACTACGAAAGCCTGCTCTCGACGCGGGTCGGACTCCTGCCGCAGGAGGAATGGCAGCAAATCG
>CACXUB010000112.1 GCA_902770735.1 uncultured Bacteroidota bacterium
CACATGGGTGAGCATGAAGAGCCACAGGTTCTTTTCGTCGGTCAGGTCCAGGGTTTCCAATTGCGCGGCAAATTTACATAATTCTACAAAATACAAAACATTTTCTTTGGAAAAAATTTTGTTGTCGTCGTCCTTTTGGAAAACTTTCCAAAAGAACTTGCTTCTGCCTTTGAATTCCGCCATGTTCATCTCCATGAAGCTCAGGGAATAGACTTTCGGCACGGAGGCATAGACCGTGTCACCGATGGCCACGCTGCTGACGGTGGAATGGCTGCTGTAAACCCGCAGCCTGTTGACGAAGTGCTGTTGCCTTTCCCTCTGCATCTCGATGATGACGTGATCCTCGTCCTGCGTTTTGCAATGGATGTCGAGGCGTACTTTCTTCCTTCCCGGCAGGAATCCCACTTGCTCGGAGTTGATGAAGCCGATGTCGGTGATCACGCCGATGTCTTGGCCGATGAAGGTGTTGAGGAGGTGGATGGTGAATTTCTTGCACCGATCCGTGCCGAGCAGCCGCTTGAAGCCGAAGTCGGAGAGCGGGTCGATGAAGACGAGCCCTTTCTCGGAGATGATGGTCTCCACGTCCTGTTTGGTCAGGATGGCTCGTGTGCTGCCGGTGGATTTTTCGAGACCCGTTGCAGGCCGTTCTGTTTTTTTGTCTTTTTGGTTTTTGTCCATTGTGATAAATTGTTTGGTTAGAATTGTTGGGCGGTCTCCTCGTCATGACTGTGACGCGAGACAATCGTTTTCCAACTGCAAAGATACAACCTCAAACCGCCTTTGTCAAGGTTTTTTGGAAATTTTTTTCTTGCTGGTTTACAATGGAATATGAAAATGCTGTTAACTAATCGGGGCGGAATAGTAAATTTTTGGGAGGGGATTTCGGAGGTTTTGCCGGGGATGGGTGCATGGGAGGTGCATCTTTTTGCTGGGGATTGACTCACGGTTTGTACTGGCGGTTCTGGACCACCCCCTGCCCCCTCCTAAAGGAGGGGAATTAAGGGGAGGGCCGTCTTTTTGCCGGGGATTTTCTTCTCACTCGGCAGTCGCGTTCTGGACCACCCCCTGCCCCCTCCTGGAGGAGGGGGTTCCGGGTTGCCCGATACAGTATGTGGCTTGTTCTTGTCCGTGTCGCCCGATTTTCCGTGGGAGCCGATTGTTCGGGACCGAACTATTCGTGGGGAGGTCATTGTTGTCCAGAAAGTCCGATTGTCCGAGTCCGTTCCGGATCGCGCCCATGCCCATTCCTTCCCCCACGCACTCCCGCCTTCCCCACGCAAACTCCCGGCCACGGCCCAATTCCCCTCCTTTAGGAGGGGTGCCCGAAGGGCGGGGTGGTCCACGCCTCGCGGCTCCGCCGCGAGCCCTTCCCCTCCCGCGAGCCCCCTCCCTCCCCGAACTCCTCCACGATGAGCCCCTCCAGCCGACGCTTCACCCCGCTCATGTCGTGCAGGACCTCCTGGTCCGTGACGCGGAATATCTTCAGCCCCAGCGACTCCATGTACGCGTCGCGCTTCGCGTCGTACTCCTCCTTCCCGATGTGGCTGCCGCCGTCCACCTCCACCACCAGCCCGAGGTCGCGGACGCAGAAGTCGGCGATGTAGTTCCCGATGATCATCTGCCGGGTGAAGTCCAGCCCGTGGAACTTCCCCTTGTGCACCTGCTTCCAGAAGACCACTTCGGCCAGGTTGCCCGCCTTCCGGAGCTCTCTCGAATAGTTGCCCAGCCGCTTGTTCCGCGGCAGCCGGGGAAGAGACCGCTTTTTGATGTTCACGCCGTTGATTTCAATTGTTTTCGGTTTCATCTTTCTTTTGTTTTTGGTGAATATTTCTGTTTTTCTGGTCGGACGGATTCACGTGGAGACGCGCCACGGCACGCCTCTGCGGACAACCGTTTTCCCGTCTGCAAAGATACAACCCCAAACCGCCTTTGTCAAGGTTTTTTGGAAATTTTTTTCTTGCTGGTTTACATTGTGATGCGGAAAAGCCGTTAACTAATCGGGGTGGCCGGTCCCGTTTTGGTGCGTCTCAGAACGTTTTGCGGTTGTCGGGCCGCTGCATCGTGAAGGTGTCCTCGCCGCTGAGCTGGAGGGTGTAGAGTCCGCGTTTGCGGGCGTGTTCCGCCGCGCCTTTTTTGTACTCGATGGCGGCTATGGCTCCGTAAACGGTCTTGTCCGCGAACTCGGGGAAGAACTTCTTGAAGTGCCGCATCTGCTTGAGGAAATGGTTCACGTCCGCTGCCCCGCAGCTCGACTTGACCTCGACGACCACGGCCACGGTGCTGTTGACCAGGACCGCGTCCACCTCCATTTTGTCGATGCCGTCCACCTTGGCCTTCTTCGATGAGCCCTCCTGGTAGATGCGGGTGATGCCGATGCCCTCGTCCATGAAGAGTTTCAGGGCGGCGGGTGTGCACAGGGCCTCCACCAGTCTGCCCCACTTGGTGCTGTTTTCCATGCGCAGTTTCCGGATCTCTTGGTAGGTGTTTTCGAGCTCCTGGTGACGCCTGTCGTTTTCCGCCTGCCGGCGTGCGTTGTTTTCCTCATGTTTTTTCTCGAGCTCCAAGCGCTCTTTTTCGATCCTCAAGCGCTCTTTTTCGAGTTCTTGATTTACTTTTTCTCGTTCCTGTCGTTCTTTCTCGCGTTCTTTTTCTCGTTCTTGACGTTCTTTCTCTTGACGTTCGACGATCTCCTGGATTTGGCGACCGTTTTCCTTCACTGATTCCAGCAGGGCGCCGAAGTCCGGCGCGGGCTGGCCGTAAATATTTTGATTTTCCATATTTTTGATGTTTTTTTATGAATATTTAATTTCGCCGCAAAGATACGATAAAATTCAAGATAAAAACTACTGACTTGAAATTTTATCATATCGTTGTAAATCAGTTTGTTAAATGATTGTAGATTTTACTTTTTAATAATTATTTGTTAATTTTCGGGAGGGGGTTTCGCGGGCTTTGACGGGGATGGGTGCATGGGAGGGCCGTCTTTTTGCCAGAAATTTCCTCACGGTTTGTGCTGGCGGTTCTGGACCACCCCCTGCCCCCTCCTAAAAGGAGGGGGTTCCGGGCTGCCCGATACTGCAGGTGGATTGTTCTTGTCCGTGTCGCCCGATTTTTCCGTGGGGAACCGATTGTTCGGGACCGAACCGGATCCCGCTTAAGCCCATTCCTTCCCCCACGCCATCCCGCCTCCCCCGAGGAAAGTCCCGGCCACGGTACAATTCCCCTCCTTTAGGAGGGGGCAGGGGGTGGTCGCCGCGCGTTCCTGCCAACTCCCAAGTCTATTCCCGCCAAAACGGATGCAAGTAGGGGGTGGTCGCCGCGCATTCCCGCCGACTCCCAAGTCCATTCCCGCCAAAACGGATGCACCTCCGGGGTGGTCCGCCCCCTCGCGGCTCCGCCGCGAGCCTCCCCCTCCTCCCTCTTTTAACACTTTTTAACCATCGCAACCCCTTGCACCACAGCAAAATACAAAAACGTGCAACTTTGTATATTAAATATGTATATTATATTAAGAAAATTTGTACTTTTGCGGCTTGGATTTTGCCAATAGGAAAAAATAAAAAAATTACAAATATGAACGAGAAATTTACGAAAGAAAAGAACGACAAGCAAGCCCGTGAGATCACGGGAAACAGCCCTGCGGCGGCGCGTCTCGGCGCGCGGGCGCACTCCCGTGCCCGCCTGCACGCCCTCGCGGGCGCGATGCTCACCCTCGTAATGATGTTTTGCCAAGAATTTAAAGTGCCTGCTGGTTGCACGAAAATAATCATTGAGGCCATCGGTGCTGGTGGAGGTGGTGGTAATGCCAAGGCCCCAAATAATATAGGCCTTGCTGCTAGAGTTGGTACTGGTGGAGGTGGTGGTGCGTATGTGCGCAAGACCATTTCAAATCCTTCTGCTAATGATGTCTACACGATTACGGTCGGCAAGGGTGGTGCCTCTGCTTCTGCTGGTGGTGCAACGACTGTAACGGGAACCAGTTGCAATATCTCCGCTGGAGGTGGTGGAGCAGGTACTAGCAACGTACGTTATTCTACATCATCTGGCTCTGGCGGAACACCTTCTGGCGGTGATTCAGGCGCTGAATTTGCAGGTGGTAGAGGTGGTTATTCGTGTGATAATCGTGATACTGACGCTGGTTCTGAACATGATAGGGTCGGCTCTGGTGCTGGAGGTGGTGCTGGTGGTGGTGATGGTGTCGGTGGATATGCAGACCAGCCAACCTCACATCATGCCAATGCTCAGCAAACATCTGCCTCCGGAGGCGGTGGTGCTGCAAACAATTTGTCTAATAATAGTACAGGTGTAACGAATTGGTTGAAAGGAGGAGACGGAGGAAAGGGAAGGAATGGAAGTAATGATTGGTGTGATGGCGATTCTGGTAAGGATTATGGTGGAGGCGGAAGTGGTGGCCGTTGCCAACGAAAAAAAGCATCTAAGTCTGGTGGAGCCGGTGCCAATGGCCGTGTTCGAGTGTGGTACTATATGAACCCAACAATTGACGCCTCGGCGAATCAAACTGTCATCTGTGAAGGCACGCAAATCACGCTGTCAGGTAGCACAAACTTGGGAAGCCCCACCTACAAATGGTCTTCTACCAATGTTGGCGGGCTGGCTTCCACAACTTCCGCTAACGTCTTGGCCACACCTAGTTATAGCCAGACAGCCACGACCTACACAGTAACCTATACTTTTAAGATTTCCAAATCAATGGACCACTGTACTGTTGAGAAGACCAAAACGGTGACCGTGACTGTCCTTGACCCGGCGGTTACGCTGAACACGATTTCCAATCAGACAATTTGTAAAGGAGCGAGTGTCACACTTAAAGCTGTGCCAAGTTCCTCTACGGGCACGCTTTCATACGCATGGACTTCTAATCCTACTACTGGGTTTTCTCCTAATGCAACCAGCCAACAGGTTACGACCACGCCTACCACGACGACAGTGTACACGGTTTCTGCCACGGCCACGGTAACGGATTTGTCGAAAACCTGTACTAAAACAGACAGCAAACAGGTCACGGTGACGGTGAACGACACATTGGTGCCCGATCTCCCGGCCACGGCCACAGTGTGCGCCTCCTCCTCCGAGGATAACAACACGGTGACTATCACCTCGGCAGGCACGACTTCTAACTACAACTACTCGTGGTCCACGCCTGGTGCTACGGTCACGACCAGCTCCAACGCGAATTCCATCACGCGTCAATACGCCACCACGGGCACTTACACGGTGACGATGACGGCCACACACAAGACCACGAATTGCGTGTCAAGAGGAAAAACCACGGTGACAGTGAACAAAGTGCCGGGTGTCAGCATCGGAGATGTGGCACAATTGTGCCCTAACGTAGGCACCCAGGCTATCGTGGGTACGGTGAATCCAACTTCCACCGCCAACTACACCTACACGTGGAGCGGTGACCTCTCCGTTAGTCCTCCCTCGGCCACGCAGTCAGGCACTTCACACACCACCACGGCGACAATTCCGAATAGTAATTGCAACGCCACTTACAATGTGACGTTGAAGGTGAAAGATGCTAACAACTGTTCGAAGAGCACGAGCAAATCGGTGACAGTGAAAGATGTGGATGCTCCAACTATCACGGGCACGCTGCCGACTGAAAACGTAAATGGCTGTGCTGCCAGCGCGGCACCGGCGGCGATGACGACTGTGGCCCAACTTGAGGCAGCAGGCCTTGCCATCAGCGACAACTGCACCCCGGACGCGAATCTGACGGTGATCAGCAGCGATGCGACAAGCGGCACATGTCCAATCGTCATTACGAGAACCTATACCGTGAAGGATCAGTGCGGCAAGAGCAGCACAGTAAACCAGACGATCAACATAAACGATAATACTGCACCGACCATCACGGGCGCGTTGCAGACGCTGAATGTCGAGGGTTGTTCGGCGGAAAACAAGCCGGCACCCAAGACGACCGTGGCCGAGCTTGAGGCTATGGGAGTCTCTATCAGCGACAACTGCACTTCGGACGCGAATCTGACGGTGACCAGCAACGATGTTGTGGGCAGCGGAACTTGTCCGATTGTGATCACGAGAACCTACACGGTGACGGATCAGTGCGGCAAGTCTAATACAGTGGATCAGACGATCAACATCCAGCAAGCGAACTTCACAATGCCGGACGATGGCGGCACAACAGTGGCCTGCTCCACGCAGGTCGTTGCCCCGGCACTTCCTACGGTGACAGACGCCTGCGGAAAAGCGCTTACGGGTGTTCTGAAGAGCGGCTACCCGACGGCAATGCCAACTTGTGAGGGCACGGTGACGTATGTCTATACCTTCACCGACTGTGCAGGCCACAGCCAAGACTGGACCTATACCTACACGATCTCCGCTCCGACTTTGACGTTCACGAATAATGGTCTGGTGGACATCGAAAATGTGGACACTTGCTATTCTACAGAGCTTGCTGCCAAGCTGAAGACGGACGCCCAAGTGAAGGCTATGTACACATCCAACTGCGACCGGACCATCACGGTGTCGCATACGGATGCAGAGACCCAGACCACCGACTGCAGCTGGAAGATCACACGTACTTTCACTATTACGGACGGCTGCAACACGGATACGAAGACGCAATTTGTCAGCGGCAGCGACCAGTCCGGTCCGAATTTCACCGCTCCTGCCGACATCGCCGTGTGCAGAACAAGCACGGTTACGATCGCGAACGACACGGTCGCCTCCCTTACGGGTATGCCGACCTACTTGTCTGACAACTGCACCGACGTTGCCGACCTGAAAGTCACCCGCAGCGATGTGGTGGTTGAAAACGCGGACGGCTCGGTCACCGTCACCAGAACCTGGAAAGTGACCGACTTGTGCGGCAAATTTACCGAGAAGAACCAAATCATCACGGTGAACAAGCTGCCCACGCTGACCGTCACGCCTGTCGATGTGCTGTGTGAAGACGGCAACACCGGCAAACTCAATGTGACGGTGGGCGGCACGGCCCCGGACTACAAGATCTACCTGGGCGAGGTCAGCAACAACAATCTGAAGACCACGCTCACGGCCGCCGGTTCATACGCCATCACCGGCCTTACCGCTGGCACCTACGCCGTGTCAGTTGTGGACGGCCACACCTGCCAGTCCACTGCGACGAATCTGGTTGTCAGCGAGCCCACGGCCCTCACCGCCACTGCCGCCGTCACCCCTGTGACCTGCAACGGCGCGGGCAACGGCAGCATTGTAATCACGGCCGACGGCGGCACCCCCGACTATAACTACAAGCTGAACAGTGGCAACTTCCAGACGAGCAACACCTTCTCTCCGCTGGCCCCGGCCACCTATGTCGTGACCGTCCAGGACGCCAACGGCTGCGAGTACACCATCCCCGGCATCACCGTCACCCAACCCGGCGAGCTGAAGATCGTCCAGAATGGGGAGATCACTCCGGTTAGATGTTATAACCAGTCCAACGGTGCTTTCGCTTTCACGATCACCGGCGGCAACACGAACTTCAATGTCACAGTGACGAAAGGCAGCGAGACCTTCACGCCCACCCTTAGCGAGGGCGTCTATACCGTCGCCAACGTCAAAGCCGGCACCTACACGGTGAGTGTCACGGATAACAAGGGTTGTACGGACAGCGAGACCTTTGAGGTGACGCAACCGGAGATATTAAAAATCACAGGTTTCACAACAACTAAGGAATCCTGCGATCCCGCCAACGATGGTACTGCTACGGTTAACGTCACAGGCGGTAATGGTGGTAATTTATTCTCATGGAGCGGTGAAAACGGTAACTACACAAGTGGTTATCAAACTGCAACAGGTCTGCGCTCCCAACGCGATGGCTATGACGGTCTTTATTTAGTTACAGTAACCGATGCTAAGGGATGCCAAACCGACGATGGTATATTCATCGAATTGAACAACCCCTTGGCCATGACTTCCATTGCTGGTCCGGCCATCTGCTCGGGCAACGAGTTCTCCATTACACCGCAGAACGGTGTCAATGGCGTAATACCTGATGGTACCACCTACTCTTGGCCCAATGTGGCGAATCCCCCGGCATGCGTCGACGTCGAAGGTAGTACTGGCCTTAACGGAATGAACAACCAGACTACCATTCACGGTGTTCTTTTCAGTGACTGCACCGACGCTCCTGTGACGGTCTCTTACACTGTGACACCCAAGAACGGCGTCTGCGTAGGCAACCAGGTCGGAGTGAGCGTCACGGTGACCACTCAGGTCAACCCGGGCATCACCCTGACGATGGATAATCATGATCCTATCGTCACATGCTCCACCGCCGACAACATTGACCTCGATGTCACGTTCGAGCACAGTTTCAGCGACTACACGGTGATGTGGATACGTTTGGATAACACCACAGGTGTGAAAGACACTATCACCACTCACACCCATCAGCACAGTACATCTTTGCCTGATACATGCCGTTATACGGTGGATCTCAACAATGATGTATGCAAGGGTGAATACATTTATACGGCTAAGTATGTCGGTGTGGATGGCTGTGAGGCTTCCGATGCCTATACCATTCGCGTCAACGCCGGCACCTGGTCTGTTCCGACTGCCGGACAAGGAAGTGTGGAGTGTGTTTCTGCAGCTACCCCGCTGGCACTTGACCTGACGGAGAACCCGCCGGTCATAGACACCCGCTTCCCGACGGTGACAGATGGTTGTAACCGCACCATCACGGATATCCAGTTTGTCAGTAAGGAAATCCAAGCTGTAAACACTTGCGAAAGCAAGGTGACCTACACCTACAAGTACACGGCCTGCGACGGCACAACCAAGAATTGGACATATATATATAATGTAAAGGATCTGACGGCTCCCACCATCGCATCCAATGTGATTGACACGAAACCGGCTGATATTAACCAGGAGGAGTGTGAGTTCAAAGTTCCAAACCTTGTTGAAATCGTGCGGGCGAAGTCTTCCGACAACTGCATCACCAATACGGACCACCTCATCATCACTCAAAATCCGACTGCGGGTACGGTAATCACCGCCGCCACCGATGTGGTGGTGACGGTGAAAGACAGTTGTAATAACTCCACCTCGACGACTATCAACGTGACGGTGCCGACGCTGCCGGAGGCCTCTATCACCTTGGAGAACACCACCCATGTGGACTGCTTCGGCAACAACACCGGTAGCGCTATGGTAACCGTGACGAACGGCACCGCCGATTACGAATATCGGTGGAGTAATGGACAAACCAGCCAGACGGCAACAGGCCTTGCCGCAAACACCTACACGGTAACGGTCACGGATGCCAACGGCTGTGAGAGCGACGCTTCAGTGACGATTACGGAACCCGAAAAGTTCGAGCTGGCCTCCACACCGGTCACTACTCCGGTGGATTGCTATGGCAACAGCAACGGTACTGCCACCATCGCTTTGCAAGGCGGTACCACGAATTACAGCATCACCTTGAATGGCGAGACCAAGACGGGCAGCGATGCTTCCTATACTTTCGATGGCCTCGCCGCCACCACCTACCCGGCCACCATCGTGGATGCTCACGGATGTTCCATTACTGGCGTTTCGGTCACGATTACCCAACCTGAAGAGTTAGCAGTTGCACTCACGTCGAAGACCGATGCCCTTTGTAATGGAGATGCTAACGGTTCCATCAATATTACCGTAACAGGCGGTAATGGTAATAATACCTATAGCTGGTCCAACAACACTTCTTTGGAAGATCCTGCAGGTCTTGCCGCTGGCGACTATTCCGTTACCATCACGGATGCCAAGGAATGTTCCGTTACAGGCGGTCCTTACACAATCGGACAGCCTGACAAGTTGCTCATCAATACTGTCCACCCGACCAATATCACCTGTTACAACGGCGCAAACGGTGCCATCTCCATCACGGATGCAGATGTCAGCGGCGGCACTTCGCCATACACCTACACGCTGAAGAAGGGTGAAACCACGATGAGTTCCTTCACTGGCCTCACCGCCGGTGAATACACGGTCATTGTCACCGATGACCATGGTTGTAGTGACGATGAGACGGTGACCCTCACGCAACCCGACGCCCTGCACATCGTGACATGTCCGGGCAACGTGACGGCAAATACGGACGCTGGTCAGAACTACGCAACGGTCGAGCTGTCGGCGCCGACCTTCGCGCCGGCCGGCAACAATGCCCACATCTCGAACATCGCCAACAAGGCTGCCGACAACCATTATCCTGTCGGCACCACCACCATCACGTACACGGTTGTGAACGATTGTAACGAGTCGGTGACCTGCTCGTTCGATGTCATCGTCGGCGACAATCAGGATCCTGTGATTACCTGCGCCGTGACGGAAGACCAGACGGTGGAACTCTATGACAAAACGAAT
>CACXUB010000113.1 GCA_902770735.1 uncultured Bacteroidota bacterium
CCCAACTATGGAAGCGGACAATCTACAGTGACCGCCGAGAAGATTTTCCGCATCGGCACGAATCCCGAAATCTCCATCGAGTTCGATGTGAAGGTCGGTGGCGAGAGCCGGTACGATTTCATGAAACTGCTCCTCTCTAATCCTACGGTGGAGTACGCGGCCTCCACAGCCATGGAAAACAGTTCCGGATATCCGTTGTATATGCTTTACAACGTGAATTGGTCTGGGTACAGCTTTGACTTCACTAACTACAAACCGCTCACCGGAAATCAGCAGTATCCTTATATTTTCAATTTAACCAACGGCAATGTCGTGCACATCACGGCCACCATGACCAACCCGTACTACAACCCGGATGCAAACTCCACCATTAAAGTTGCATTTGCTTGGACAAACGACAATGCGGTCCATAACCAGCCTGGGGCCATCATCTATAATGTCTCCGTACACACCAACAATTGCGACCCCGTGAACAATCTGGCAATCACGGAGATGCATCCCACGTCGGTGACGTTTGCGTGGACTCCCGGCAATGTGGAGACCGCCTGGAATGTCGATTACAAGGAGGCCAGTGCCACCTCGTGGATCTCCAACGCGGTGAACAGTCCCACGTTTTCCCTGACGAGCTTGCAGCCTGAGACCGAGTACTTTGTGCGTGTGCAGGCCGACTGCGGCAACGGGGACGTCTCTACATACGAGATAATTTCGTTCTATACGCCCTCCTGCGAGGCGATAGACCAGTGCGAATACACGTTCATCCTGACCGACACCTACGGCGACGGCTGGAGCGGCGGACACTTGTATGTGCGCCAAAACGGCGTGCAGATTGCGGACTTGGAGGCCGTTGACCATGTCGGTCAGCACGGTACGATGTCTTATGACACCATCCCGTTGCTGTTGTGCGACGGGGCGAATGTCCAGCTGGTTTGGGACAACGGTAACATGTTCAACCAGTGCGGGTTCATCTTCCAAAATCCTGAAGGGGTCACACTGTATCAAATCGAGCATTTGTTCAACCACTATCCTGACACTACCCTCTACGCTTTCATGGCGGACTGCCCGGTGGTGCCGCCCGTGGTGGTCACGGACTCCGTGTCGCAAATCGGTCAGGACCATGCCACTTTCTACGGTCACATCGCCGACCCTGGGAGTCAGATGATTGTAAATCAGGGATTTGAGTGGAAAATGCTTTCCGGCGGGAACTACAATTACTCCGCGAATGTGAACGGCAACCCGATGTCATATACCGTCACGGATTTGCAACATTCCACCCAGTATGTTTTCCGGGCGTTTGTGGCCACGGACACCGCCGTCTATTATGGACAGGAAATCACTTTCACGACGGAGGAGGGACCTTGTCCCGCTCCCACCGACCTGCATGTCACCGACTCCTCGGACAACACGCTCTCTATCGCGTGGACGGAGACCGGCGACGCGGAGGAGTGGAATATCCAGTACCGTGCCGGCAGTGGCGAGATGAACTCCGACGTCTCTTACCAGCCCTCCTATCTCATCACCGATTTGCAGCCGAACACCGAGTACCAGATCCAGGTGCAGTCCGTCTGCGGCACCCAGACCAGCGAATGGACACCCGTTGTGACGGCCTCCACGACCACAGGGCTGCACGACTTTGACCGGTCATTCGTCGTATATCCTAATCCCACCAAAAATGTGGTCTGTGTAGAATACCTAGTGAATAATAATCTTTTTAGTGGCGAGATTCAGGTGTGCGATGTGTACGGGAAAACCGTTGTAGGGGCGAATCATTATTCGTCCCTACAGGTCGCCCGTATCGATGTCTCGGGGTTGGCCGCCGGTGTCTATTTCGTGCGGATTGCCACGGATGGCGGGGTGGTGACGAAGGCGGTCGTGAAGAATTAAGAATTAAGAATTATGAATTATGAATGACGATGAAATCCACCGAGCCCCTGCTAACTGCGAACTACTAACTGCTAACTAACTTGGCCCTATTCCCTAAACTCTAAACCGAAATCCCCATCGTTCTTGCGATAATCGGCTTCAGAATCTTCACCCCGGCGAAGCGGTGGCCTTGCTGGTCGAAGTAGTTGAAATCCTGACATTTCGGGAATTTCTCTTCGAGGTAGTGGTGGTCGCCGAGAAGTTCGTCGTCGGTGGAGAGGGCGAAGTGGAGGAGGGTGTCGTCGCAGGGAAGCTTGTCGAAGACCTTGCGCTCGAAGTCGGCGAACTTGGCGAGGAACCGGTGCGTGGCGGTCGCGAACCAGAGGTTGAAGACGAACTGGTCGGCGGCGGTGAACTGGTACTCCTCCTTGGTGACGAAGTTCTTCTGTTTGCCGAGGTGCTTGGCTAATGTCTCCGACGGCCGGAAAGCCGGGTTGATGATCATGGCAGGGAGTTTGTGTTTCTTAGCGCAGTAGATGGCAAAGAAGCCGCCGAGGGAGGTGCCCATGACGGCGTTCACGCGCTGCGTGCGCACGAGCGAGTCGAGCTTCTTCTGCACACCGGCGGGGTCCTTGTAGTCGAATGTGGGCGACAGCACCTGCCAGTCAGGGAACATCTTCTGCAACTCTTGGGCCTTGTGCCCGCCGCCCGCGGAGTTAAAACCGTGGATATAAAGGATTTTTTTTGTCATAGCGATTGTTTTTTCAAGGCGCGAAAATACTAAATTATGAATGATAAATGCTGAATGATGAATGATTTTTGTTCAACATTCTTCATTCATAATTCATAATTCATAATTCATAATTCATAATTCATAATTCATAATTCATAATTCTTAATTCTTAATTCTTAATTCTTAATTATACCACGTATCCCACCTCCTTGAACCCGAACGCCTCCCGGCTTCCGTCCGGCAGTTCCAGCACTAACCGTCCGAAGCGGTCGATGTCGCGGATGATGGCGGTAATCTTTTGTCCGCCAATGTTATACGGATGCGGCTTATTACGGCGGTAGAGGTGCGAAAGGTACTCCTCACGGAGGGCGGACTCGTGTTCCGTGGACAGCAGCGGACGGCGTTCTTGCAGCACCGCGAGGTACTCGTCCATCAGCGTGCCGATGTCGTAGTGTTGGCCGGTTTCGAGGAACAGCGAGGTGGGGTTGGGGATCCAGTCGGGGAACTCCTCTTCGTTGACATCGATGCCGATGCCCGCCACGGTGAAGTCGAGGCGGCTGCCGGAGACGCTGTGCTCGGTGAGGTCGCCCGCGAGCTTGCGGTCGCGCACGTACATGTCGTTGGGCCACTTGATGAGGACCTCGGGCACGTACTTGGCGAGGAACCGGTGCGTGGCGGTCGCGAACCAGAGGTTGAAGACGAACTGGTCGGCGGCGGCGAGCCCTGTCTCGAAATAGATGCTGGTGAGGATGTTGAGTCCGCGCGAGCTGTGCCATTTGTTCGTGCCCGCGCCGCGTCCCGCCGTCTGGAAGTCGGTATAGACGGCGTAGAGGTCCGGGAGCGGGTTGCCGCGCTCGCGCCGCATCCGCGCCGCGTCCATGAGCCAAGCGTTCGTTGAAATTGTTTCAATCAAATGACTTTTCATGTCGGCAAAAATACTATTTTTGCAGCTTGAAATTTAAAGTCGAAAAAAGAGATATGAAAAAACTCAGCATCATAGTGATATTGGCCGTCATGGCGGCGGTGACGTTGTTTTCCTGCAAGGACGAGAGCGGTGAGTTCGTGGAACAGCTGTACACGAACGCGCAGAAAGAGAAAGCCATCAAGGAGTGTCTGAAAACGTCCGCCGACTCGGCCGTCAACCATTTGTGCACCGAAGGCGGCTTCTTCAGCTACAATGACGGCGATTATCGGATTGACTTCAGTCCCCTGCAAAACAACATGTTCGACAGCCTGTCGCATTACGGATGGGGCGCGACGGCCACCGATTCGCTCATCCGTCTCACCAACAAGATGGCGGAAAGTTGCGGCGCCCAGATCCGCCCGGCATTCGTCTCGGCCATCGATTCGTTGGAAATCGTCGATTATGACGCCCTAATCAACGGCAAAGTGGGCGCCATCACCCATTATTTCGAACTCTACAAGTACAACGAACTCAAGTCCGCCATCAAAACGCCCGTGTCCATCCGCATGGATGTCTATGGCGTGACGGACCTTTGGAATTCAATGTGGCAGTTGTATGTCTCCCATTGCCCTGTGCCCGTCAACTTCGACATCCAGAACTACGTGGTGGAGAAGATGTTGGACGGCCTGTTGCAGGAGATGTGTGCGGAAGAGGAACTCATCCGCATTGATTCCAACCACCGCAGCGATGCAACGGATTTGTTGGGTTGGTAGCCACCGGAAACATTTCTAAAACAACATAATCATCTTTGTTATGGAAAACCAGCCGGAAAAATCCACAAAAAAAGGAGTCGTCCTCCTGCTCGGCATCCTGATCGGGCTGTTGGCGGGTGCGTTGGTGGCACTGCTGGTGTCCGGCAGGATGAACCCGAAGTCCCCGTCCGAAGTGAAGGTGATTGTGCCGGAAACGCAGGGCAGCAAGGACACGGTGGTCAAGTACGTCATCCATCAGTATCAGCCTGGAGAAGGAAGAGAGTCCGTCAACGGGGAATCCGATTCCCTGCAGACCGATTCCCTTTATATGGAGGAGGGTTTCATGGATTATATGTTAGAAGACGAGGAAGACGAACGGCTCGCGGAGGTCGAGAACACCAATGTCAGCTCCGAGAAGCTGGTTTCCCGCTACGACGCTCCCGTACTCTATTTCGATGCGAACAAAAACGCCATGGAAGCCCCCGACCGTGTGCACAAGACGGTTGAGGTACAGTTCTGGAGCACGCCCATCCGCAACAAAATAGTCTATTCTTTTGAAGGGAATGTGCTGAAAATCAAAGGTGTGCAGTTTAATGAACCGAACCTTATCCACTACAAGGACCGCTATTATCTGCAAAGCGACAACCGCATCTACCTGATCCAACCCACGTCAGAATATAAACGCCTGACGGAGATTCACGATGTGACGTTTTAGGGAGTAGTGAGCAGGGAGTAGGGAGTAGGGAGTAGGGAGTAGGGAGTAGGGAGTAGGGAGTAGGGAGTAGGGAGTAGTTATAGTTATTTGTCATTGGTCATAGTCATTGGTCATAGTCATAGTTACTAGTCATAGTCATCAGTTCCTCGCCAGTAGAAAAGCCAATAGCTAACAGCCAATAGCCAATAGCTAACAGCCAATAACCAACATCACCATTTCACGATTTTTCGGGTAAGAACCGCATCTTCTGTTTGGGCGGTCATGATATAAATGCCTGAAGACCAATTGTTTGTTTGAACTTCGAAAGTTTCAGAGTTGGGAGATTCGGCGTAGATGGTTCTGCCTTCCGCGTTCCGGATTTCCACGTGTTGGATCGGGGTGGAATGCGAGACAGTCACTTTGTCGGTGACAGGGTTCGGGTACACCAGCAGGCTGCCGGCGGCGTGCTCGTCAATGCCGACGAATCCGCCTGCGTAGTCGATGCTGAATCCGGCATCTGTGCCGCTTTCGTCCGTTTCAAGGACCAGGAATATCCGGCGTGAGTTCACCACGAATATAGAGTCGCTGATGTGACCGGTGAGTGTTGTGTGGAGGTTCGCCTCGTTAATGTTCCCGTCGTAAACGCGAAGGAAATCGTGTCCGGTCTCCAGATCCAAGCTGTTGATGTGGAACTGGGTGGCGGTGACGCCCGTCAGGAGCACACGGAACTTGCAGTTGGTGAGGTTGTTGTATGAATGACTTTCGCTGCCATCGGTGATGGTGCCGGTAATGCTGGTGTGGTTCTTCGTGCCGCTGCAGAATTCGGTGTAGTGGGCGGTATAGTGGGCGCGGAAGCCCTCGCTGGCGGCGGTGTGCGTGACGAGACGCACGTGGAAGCTGGGAATGGCCATCAGGTCAAGCGATAGAACACCGGTGTCGGCGGTGATTGCCTGAGGCACGCCCATAGTTGCTTCGCTTAAGATGTATAGTGTGTCGCCAGCGGCGATGTTGTAGTCCATATTCAGAGAAAAGCCGGTCAAGTTGTAACTGTCTGGGTTGATATGCCAGCTGAAATCCATGCCGGCAGGACAGTTCTCAACGTCTGAGCCGCCATCGGTGAAGGTGCTCTCGCGGGAGGTGAGCATCATGCTGCCGGTCAGCGGTTGCGGGGTGGGGTAGGCGTATTGCGTGGTGTCGGGGTAGGCGTTGATGATGAGCTCCTGCGCGAGGTTGAAGTTGCTGGATCCCACGTACAACGAGTTGGTATAGTAGTAGCTGTCCATGTAACCGCTCCATCCGAAGTTGAAGTGGAAGTAATAGCTGCTGTCCATTGTCTTGTAGCCGTCGCAGATGAACCCGTGACCGTTGATGTCGGGCACGCTCCAGCCGGCGTAGTAGAGCGGCATCCTGCGGTTCAAGTGGCTGACAATCACGCTGTCCCAGTTGAGGTCGGTGGAGTCGCGGAAGAGTGGAGAATTTGAAGTAGGTGCGCAGGACCCTTGCCGCGCTGTGGTTGGTCATGCCGGAACCGTCCGGACCGTAGTGCATATCGACCCCTACGCCGCAGTGGTAGATCAGTTTGGAAATCTCGGTATTGATGCAACTCGGCACGTCGCACATAGCGTTGTAGTCGTAGATGGCGTTGCCATAGTCGGCCGATTGCACGCCGTAATGCTCGTCGGTGTAGCTGTAGCTGCCGACGCCGCTTTCCGGGAAGCGGTAGTAATAAAGGAGTTGCGCCATGGCCGTGGCCACGCAGCCCGTGACCACGCGGCCGTTGTCGCCGGCAAGGTCACGCGGGCAGTAGTAGTTGAAATACTCGCCCTGGTCCCACTTGGAGTGCAGCAGCGGTTCCACTTCGTCGCCCGAACGGAACACGGGGGCGCCGGAAAGGGCTTTCTCCCACTGGCTGACGAACACGTCTTGTACGACGCCGTCCCTTCGGATCTGCTCTATCTGGCTGGCGTAGTGGTTGATCCACATCTCGAAGGGCGGCACCACGTCGGCGTCGTTATAGAGCTGCTGGTCAGAAAAGGAGAGCACCGGTGGCACGTTCTTGTCGCCGGAAACGACCACGAAGCCGTTCTCCGCGTTGAAAATGTAAAGCGCGGGATTCTGCGCGTCGCCGATGACTTTGGCGCAGCGCACCAGCGTCTTGCCTTGGCTTTCGAGGAAACGTTGCGCGACAACGGCGGCCTCCTGCTGGGTGACCGACTGCGCGAAAGTGAGCCCGCAAAGGGCGATACAAACGAGGGTGAAGTATATTTTTCTCATATCGAAAGGATTATCAGTCAAGCCGCAAAGATACATTTTTTTTGAAAAGATGTTGGCCTTTGGCTGTTCGCTGGCAAGGAATGAATGTCGTGAGGCGACTTAGACGATAGACTTTAGACGATAGACTTTAGACTTTAGACTTAGACAATTGACTTAGACATAGACTATAGACTTAGACGATTGACTTAGACTTAGACTTGGGTTTTATGAATCGGGGTCATTTTTGAAAGACGCCGACAACCAAAAAAAGTGTATCTTTGCCGTTTTGATTAAAACTGCATAAATATGTTAGGAAATTTTACATACGAGAACCCCACTCGCTTGCATTTCGGAGAGAACAGTTTGGACAAGTTGAAGGAAGAATTGGCCCGTTATGGCCAAACCGTCATGATTTCTTACGGCGGTGGATCCATCAAGCGCACAGGACTTTACGACCAGGTGATGGCCATCTTAAAGGAGGCCGGCAAGACGGTTGTCGAGGATGGCGGCGTGATGCCGAACCCGACGGTGGAGAAACTCTATGAGGGTTGCAAACTCGCCCGCGAGAACAACGTCGATCTCATCCTCGCGGTGGGCGGCGGCTCCGTGTGCGACTATGCCAAGGGCGTGGCCGCTTCCGCGTGGCTCGACGGCGATCCCTGGGAAATCTATTACCTCGGCGGCAAGAACCCTGCCCCCGGTCTGCGCATCCTGCCTGTCGGTTGCGTGTTGACGATGGTGGGCACCGGCTCCGAGATGAACGGCGGCTC
>CACXUB010000114.1 GCA_902770735.1 uncultured Bacteroidota bacterium
ACATTGGCCAAAATTTCACTTGTGCTTGGCGAGGATTTGATACGAGTTTAGTGATCTCGTGATAGATGTAAACGCAATTCCGAAACTCAGGCAAACAATTCTGGTTGCGGTATTTCTTTGTGCCGTTGCGCCCTTTGTAGTGAACATCTTGGCTTTTTCATGATAGACATAAAGTAGCCTCGACAACAATATCACATACTTTCGGGCTACATCTCAAAAAAATCGAACTTATCCGCACCTCGCAGAGCTGGAATGGCGCGGAATTTTCTTTTTTGTGCTGCCCATTGAACAAATAATGTGTATTTTTGCAGCCTAATTAAAAATGCGGAAACGTATGAGCACCGAGATAATGAAAAAGATCATCGCCGATTATTTCAAGACACAGCCTGTCCTGAAAGCATGGCTTTTCGGTTCCTTCGCCCGAGGCGAGGAGACCCCGAGAAGCGATGTGGACATCCTTTTCGTACCCGACTATTCCGGCAAGCCCTTCACCCTCTTTACACACGGAGGTATGTTGATGGATTTGCAGGAATTGCTCGGACGCGAAGTCGATTTGGTGGTGGATGGTACGCTCCGTCCGTATGCCGCAGAAACTGCTAACCGTGATAAAATACTGATTTATGAGAGAAAGAGCTAGAGCCAAAGGCTATGCCGTTGGCGACATTGCCGAGATCACGGGGTTGGCGGAGGAGGAGATTCTTGAACTGTAAATGAACCGTCAACAAAGGATAATCATAGAGTAAGATGAGTACACAAAAAATCGAACTTATCCGCACCTCGCAGAGCTGGGATGGCGCGGAACTGCCTGATTACCTGCAAGGCAGACCCGAATTAGTGGTCATGAAATACGTCTTTCCCGTCGGGGAGAAGCTGGACTGGCATCACCATCCCGTGATGAACTACGGCGTGTTAGTGCAGGGCGAGCTGACTATCATCGACCAGGACAGCAGAACGAAGGTCGTACACGAGGGGGAAGCCGTCGTCGAGATGGTGAACACCGTCCACCACGGCGAGAACCGCGGCTCCGTGCCCGCCGTCCTTTACATGTTCTATCTCTCGCAGGAAGGCCTCCCGCTGTCCGTGCCGCACCCCGAGATGGAAGAGTAGGGACACGACATGGAACATCTCTACTGGGCATGTTCATTTGTCCGCGTATATTCGAAATTTGTGTATTTTTGCCGTAGATAATCTCAATTAGCAAACATAAATCAATCAAAATGAAAAGTATCCCCTTTATCGTCATCGCTGCCGTGGTGCTCGCCTCCTGCGGTCAGAACAACAAGAACAACCAACCCCAGCCTTCCGAAGAGGGCGCGACCGTCTATTTGACTCGCAACATCAGTCCCGAGGCGTTGGTGAAAATCTACAAAGCGCTGGGCGTGGAAGCCAAGGGCCGCGTGGCCGTGAAGATCTCCACCGGCGAGGGCAGCAACCCCAACTACCTGAAGCCCGAACTCATCAAAGACCTCGTGATGCTGGTCGATGGCACCATCGTGGAGTGCAACACCGCCTACAGCAGCGGCCCCGAAGACGCTCAGGATGACCGCAACACCTCGGCCAACCACTGGAAGATCATCGAGCGGCACGGCTTCAAACCGATGTTCAAGGTTGACATCATGGACGAGGAGGGCGAGATGCACATCCCCGTGAAAGACGATTCGCACATCAAGTACGACATCGTGGGCAACCACATGGCCAACTACGACTTCATGATCGCGCTCAACCACTTCAAGGGCCACCCCATGGGCGGCTACGGTGGCGCGCTCAAGAACCTCAGCATCGGCTGCGCCAGCCAGAATGGCAAGGCATACATCCACTCCGCCGGCAAGATGGAAGTTCTCGACATGGAGAAACTCTGGACCCCCGAGTACATTGGCGACCAGGACGGCTTCCTCGAGAGCATGGCGGCGGCAGCGCAAGCCGTGACCGACTACTTCCAGAAGAAGGAGGGCATCATCTACATCAGCGTGATTACGGCATCCTCGCCAGCACCGACCCCGTGGCCCTCGACCAGGCCTGCGTCGATATCATCAACCAGCAGAAGGTGACCGCCACCAACGATCCCACCGACCTGCTCTCCCGCATCGACCAGCAGCACGGCACCCACACCATCGACTGGGCGGAGAAGATCGGTTTGGGGACGAAGAAGTACAAGTTGGTGGAGATTGACAAGTAGAAGTTCTTCGCTAAGCCTCTGAACAACAATAGTTTCTTGGGAAATTGAAAAATCGTAAGTTTATAGGAACATTGGCGGGCATCGCCGCCGCCGTTTGCTATGGCACCAACCCGCTGGGTGCCTTGAAGTTGTATGCCACCGGAATGCAGACCAACAGCGTTCTGTTCTACCGTTTCGGGCTGGCGTGGGTGATTATCGCCATCGTGATGCTTTTCCGCAAAGAGAATTTCAAGGTGACAAGGCAGGAGTTCCGCGTGCTGACAGGATTGGGACTGCTGTTCATCGTGTCGTCGCTCACCCTGTACCTGAGTTTCCATTACATGGCGGCAGGCGTGGCTTCCACTATTCTTTTCACCTATCCCGTGATGACCGCCGTCATCATGGCGCTCTTCTTTCACGAGCGCGTCACCCTTGCCACGCTGCTGTCGCTGCTGCTGTCGGGCGTGGGGGTCGTTTTGCTGTATTGGAGCGATAACGGCGAAGCATTGTCCACGATAGGGGTGCTTTTGGTGCTGGCCTCGGCGCTGTCGTACGCCCTTTACATCATCCTGATGAACAAGGGGAACCTTCAGATGTCCTCCATCAAGATCAACTTTTACGTTCTCTTGTACTGTGCTTTGGGAATGGTGGTTTATTCTTTGGTCGCGGGGTTGCCGCTCACGCTGCCTCGGGGAGCCGTCAGCTGGTTCTACGTGGGCTGGCTCGCCCTGGTGCCCGGCATCTTCGCCTTGGTGCTGATGGTGTATGCCGCCAAATACGTCGGCTCCACCGCCACCGCCATCCTGGGCGCGCTCGAACCGCTCACTGCCGTGCTCATCGGCCTGCTCGTGTTCGACGAACCGTTCACGACTTATCTGGCCATCGGTATTGTGCTCATTCTCGCGGCGGTGGTCATCATTGCCATGGCGCAACAGAAAAAAACGGACAGAAGCCCTGACATAAACATAGAAGGATAACTACAAGTTTGTATTTGGGGAGAAGTAAATCGAGGCTTCTTCAAAATATCATCACCTACTTGCTCCCCTTTTCGTTGGTCTCTCTTGTCAGGGTCGTTTTGCCATATTAGTTGCAAAAATATCAAAAATGTGACGTGAGAGGAGAAATTTTTCGATGTGGGGGCAAGAGCCATTCCGACAGCTACATAGGGCATTTTATGCTCGACCAAATGAAAATGGAACTTGACTTCGAACAGGTCAAGAAGTTTGAGGCCGGTTTCACCAACGAGTCGGCATTTTTTCTTGAAAAGCACGATTATCGGTGCGGTCTGAGCCTATGATTCGCGAAAAAGTGGTATTTTTGCGGCCATAAACCTCTCTTATTATGAAACAACATCTTATCAGCGAAGGATATATGCCCTTTTTGGGCTATCAAACCTATTACCGCATCGTCGGCGAACCGTCAAACAAGCCGGCGTTGCTGCTGTTGCACGGCGGACCGGGCAGCACGCACAACTATTTCGAAGTGCTGGACCGTATTGCCGACACGGGCCGTCAGGTGATTTCCTACGACCAGATCGGATGCGGAAACTCCTATCTCGACGGGCATCCCGAGTTGTGGACCCAGGAGACCTGGATCAACGAGCTCATCGCCCTGCGCGAATACCTGCATCTTGACCAAATCCACCTGCTCGGTCAGTCGTGGGGTGCCATGCAGGCCATCGCCTATATCATTGACTGTAAGCCAGAAGGCATCAAATCGGTGATTCTCTCTTCGGGTCACGCCTCCAGTTCGCTATGGGCCAGCGAGCAGCACCGTCTCATCCAATACATGCCGGAAGAGGACCAAGAGGCCATCCGTCGCGCCGAAGCCTCTGGCAAATGGGACGACCCCGACTATCTTCGCGCCAACGACCACTATTATGAGCGTTACGTCATCAGTGTCGATGAGAATTCGCCCGAATGCATCCGTCGTCCAAAGCGTGCGGGCGACGAAGCCTACCTCTACGGCTGGGGGCCCAACGAGTACCAGCCGCTGGGCGACTTGGCCGATTTCGAATACACCGACCGCCTCCACGAAATCAAACAACCTTGTCTGATTTGCAGCGGCACCCGCGACATCTGCACCCCGGTGGTGGCCGCCTCGCTCTTCGAGAACATCCCGAACAGCCGCTGGGAGGTCTTCAAAGGCGCCCGTCACACCTGCTTTGTGGAGCAGACCGACAAATACTGCGCGATTTTGGAGAAATGGCTGGAAGAGAATGACGGATCAAATTTTTAGATAATACAACTTGACCACAAAAGACCATAAGGGCTTCCTCCTGCTACACCTCTCCGTGTTTATCGCGGGGTTCACCGGGGTGTTGGGACGGCTCATCGAGCTGGACCCCGTGGTGCTCGTTTGGCACCGGATGACGTGGGCCGCCGCCCTGATGGCATTGTTCCTGCTCCTCCGAAAAGAGATGCGGCATTTCCGTTTCAAGGATATGGCGCGGATGGGCGGCGTGGGCGTGCTGCTGTGCCTGCACTGGATCTTCTTCTACGCCAGCATCAAGGCGTCGAACGTCTCCATCGGGGTGGTCTGCTTCTCCTTGGTCGGGTTCTTCACCGCGCTTCTCGAGCCCATCATCAACCGGCACCGCTTCTCCGTGCGCGAGTTCCTGTTCAGCATTCTCACGGTATGCGGCGTCTATCTCATTTTCCACTTCGACACCCGATACCGTTTGGGCATTGCCTTGGGGATTGTCTCCTCGGCCTTGTACGCCCTGTTCGCCATCGCCAACCAGCACGTCGGCAAGGACTACGAAGCCAAGAATATGCTCTTTTGGGAGATGGTCGGCGGCATTGTCGTCCTCGGCGTCATCCTCCCGGTTTACAATGCCTTCCTGCCGGTCGGGAAGTTCCTTCCGACGGGTATGGACTACCCCTATATGGCCTTTATGGTGGTGGTTTGCACCATCGGGCTATGTCTGTTGCAAATCATTGTCCTGCAGAAGATTGACGCCTTTACGGTCAACCTCACCTACAATCTGGAGCCCGTTTATAGCATCATCCTCGCGATGCTGATTTTCCAGGAATACCACGAGCTGAACTTCTCGTTTGTCCTCGGCATCGCGCTGATCATCGTCTCGGTGGTGCTGCAGACGTGGTCGAAGGTCAGGGTGAAGGGATGATTTTTTTGATTTTTTTCTTCTAAAAAGATAAATTTCTTATTTTTGCGGAAAATTTCTTTTATAAAAGACAAAAGCGAAAAGATGAATGCGATTCCAATTTTGTTATTATCATTTATGTCTTTTGTTCAGGCTCACACTCAAGTACTCAGGCCCCCTTGTGATACCATCTATTTTGATTGTTTTAACTGTCAACATAAAGACACAGTGGAGATAAATGATTCAATATCTGCAATTTATTATTTTGAGGTGTTGGATGGTGCAGGTTTTTATTCCGAATACTATTATGATAACGGTGATCGAGTTGTTGGATGTTATCCCGAAACCAAACTTCAGCTGACTTTTATTAGTAATGGAAAGCCCACAGAATTTCTAATTAACAAAAAGGAACTTGAAAAAATCATTGATGGTGCTACACTAAAGAATATGACATTTACCAGTTGTCACTATTTGGAAACAACCGGAAATAGTTGCTATTTTAATTGTCTTATGTGTGTTCCTGAAACAGATATATGTGCTTCAATAATCGTATCAATTGACATTTTAACAAGAGAAATTAGCTATCAAATAGATGAAGAGGATTATGAAGACGATTAGGCATTTAATTGGTGAGTTTTAGATAATGTGTATTTTTGCAGCGTAAAAACATGAGAGGTGTTGGCCTGCGGCCAATGGATGGGGTGGCCTGCGGCCAGAAATCTGTGAAAATCTGGTTGGAAAATCTGAGAAAATAGTTATAGCTTAGTAATGTTTTCGCATTGTTTTCGCCGTTTCCGCATTGTTTTCGCAATATAATCGATTTTTGGATTGCGAAAAGACGCGGAAGGGGCGAAAGGGGCGAAAATTTGCTCGCTGCGCGAGCTTGGGTTTTTGTATTAGATAATGTGTATTTTTGCGGCGTAAAAACACAAGTATAACGTATCTTGTTAATATACAAACTGATACAACGAATTACTTTCTGAAAAAAATCAATTGATTTAGCCATTTTAGTATTTCTTCAGCATTTTACTTGCCCGAACCCCAATTGGTAGAGATGCTGGCGCGGGTAAAGAACCCTCGCTGAGAATCGGCTCAAACCATTGCGAAAAAAAGTACTTTTGCCGCCATTATGAAAAAGACCATCATCATCACCGGTGCCACCTCTGGAATAGGGCTTGAAACCACCCGTCTTCTGGCGAGCAAGGGCTATTGCATTCTCGCCGTAGGCCACAGCACCGCCAATTGTGAAAAAGCCGACCGGGATATCCGGTTCGGCATACCTGATGCCGATATCTCTTGGTTCGCTGGAGACTTGATGCAGCAGCGGGAGGTCGTTCGCGTGGCCGGTGAGATAAAAAAACGGCTGAATGAGAACGGCACCGAATCGTTGTACGCACTCATCAATAATGCCGGATGCGCCAGAAGCCGATATATGACCACCGAAGATGGCTATGAGCAGCAATTTGCCTTAAATCATCTTGCCGGATTCCGGCTCACCCACGAACTGCTGCCTTACCTTCTGAAGGAAGGAGGGCGCGTAATCATGACAAGCAGCGAATCCCACAAGAATATGAAAGTCCGTTGGAGTGATGTGATGATGAGAAAGCACTACAATCCGCTTCTCGCCTACAAACAGTCAAAACTTTGCAACATGCTTTTCGCCCAGGGACTGAGTGACCGCTACGGGGCCAAGGGGCTACATGCATACGGTGTGGATCCGGGCCTTGTGAACACGGACATCGGAAACAAAACAACAGGAATCGTGGATTTTGTGTGGAAATTCCGCAAACGCTTCGGAGTGCATCCATCCGTCTCTGCACAGGACTTTCTGTACCTGTGCGAGCAATGTGAGCCGCCGGTCGGTTTGTATTTTCATCGTGGCAAGTCAAAAAAGTACAATAAACAGGTGACGACGGAAAATGCCACACGGCTGTTTAAACTAAGCGAGCAGCTTTGCAACATTCGCTACGAATAGAGGGAAACTAAACTATGATAAGGACGTGATGGGCAGCTGCTCACACTCCCCTTCTATATGGGATTTCTGCTCACAGAAGTATAAGTCGCCTCCTGCGCCGGACATCCCGCGGGTGCGCACGGGCATCGAAAAGGTGCCCTACTGGCCGGTGTATGGCATCAAGATGCTGGCGCGGATGGGAGTGAAAAGTCGATCTTCAAATGCCTGATTTTGGACTTTGTTACTTCAGAAAAACAAGTATCTTTGCCTCAAAAACAAGAATTGGTATAATTTCGTCTAACCCTTTGACAATGAAATGACTGCGGGAGAGTTTTGCAATGCGTTTCTGTCTGTGCTCAACGCCATGAGCCCCTATCTGCTGCTGGGATTCCTTATCGCTGGAGTCCTGCACGTGTTCGTGCCGAAGCGGTTCTATGCCAAGTATCTGTCGCGCGACAACAAGCTTTCCGTGCTGTGGGCGGCATTGCTGGGCATCCCGTTGCCGCTCTGCTCGTGCGGGGTTATCCCCACGGCCGTCGGGCTCAAGAACGAGGGTGCCTCGAAAGGCGCGGTGGCCTCGTTCCTCATCGCCACACCGCAGACAGGCATCGACTCCATCCTGGCCACCTTCTCGCTGATGGGCTTGGGCTTCGCCATCGTTCGCCCCGTGGCCGCACTGGTCACCGGCATCTGTGGCGGCTTCCTGGTGAACCGTTTCGTGAAAGCCGACGAGGGCGGACAGGTTTCCGAGTCATTCTGCAAAGTGGAAAGCGGCAACCGACTGTGGCGCGTGCTCAAGTACGCCTACTTCGACATGATTCAGGACATCGGGCCGCGATTGGTCATCGGGCTGTTGGTGGCCGCCCTCATCAATGTGGCCGTGCCCGACGAGTTCTTCCTCTCTTTCGGGAACCAGCCGCTGTTGCAGATGTTGGTCATCCTGGTGGTGGCGGTGCCGATGTACATCTGTTCCACCGGCAGCATCCCCGTGGCGGCGGCCCTGATGATGAAAGGCCTCTCGCCCGGCGCCGCCTTGGTGATGCTGATGGCCGGTCCGGCGGTTAACATCGCCTCCATCCTCGTGGTGAAAAAGTTTGCGGAATGCACGGTACCTGCTGCCACGCAGAGGCCGCCGCGCCCAGCTTGTTCAAAATCGTATGTTCGTCATTATTAGTTTTATTCATCATAATTGCATTGGGTATGAAATTCTTTGACAAATTCAAGAAACAGAAAATCGAAGCCGGGACGGTGGTTTATGCCGTCGAGGGTATGCACTGCAACCACTGCAAGGCCGCCGTCGAGCAGTCGGTGGGCAAGTTGAAAGGCGTTGAGACCTGCGAGGCCACCCCGGCCGCCAACACGCTTGTAGTCACGGGCACCGTAAGCGAGAACGATGTCCGCAAAGCCGTGGAGCAGGCGGGCTTCGAGTTCAAGGGCGTGAAATAAGCAGGTGGAAACACAGCGGCAGCAGTATTCCGATGATTATGGCATTCATAAATTAATCTTTCAAACACAAATAATTTGGTATTACACTGATAATGAGTGCTGCAAGGATTTTCGTGCCTTTGAGGTGATGTTATGTTCGACATTCTCCCTGGTCTCAACCACCCGCAAACCTGCGAGCAGTCGTTCACGGCGGAGATGTGACAGTTGCGTTTATTCCCTAAGCCTTCCTGTATCCCTTCCCATCCTTAACCACAAGCCCTTCGTCCATCATGTCAGAAAGCACGCGGCTGAGCGAGGGTCTTGTGGCGCCTAATTGCTGGGCGACATCGGCCACAGAGGTGATGCTGCCATTCGTCTCAAGATATTCGACGACACGGTTTTTCAGTCCCTTTACCGCAAAAGAGCGCATCTTGCCGCTCAGGAAATGACCTTTTGCGGAAAGCTCTTCCAAGAAGGCACGGAGAACGGTCGGCTCTTGCTGCATGAACTCGAAGAAAGCTTCGCGGTTGATGTGCCACACGACGCAGTCCGTAACTGCGGTAACTTCAACGGGAATGATGTTGGGGGTAGCGAAAAGGAACGCCGGTGCCAGCAGCATCGGGGCTTTCAGGCGGTCAACAAGCAGTTCGCGCCCCTCCTCGCCCATCATCCGCGATTCGGCCTGACCCTCCACAAGCACCATCAACGCCCGACATGGGTCGCCGGGGTTGAACATGCGCCTTCCGGCCGGGTATTCCTGCCGGCGGCAAGGCTGGTTCAACAGCCATTCCAAGGCCTCGTCGCCGCATTTTGCAAAGAGCTTGATTCGTTTCAGTTCCTCCATACCCATAATTTTCGGCAAAAATAACAAAAAAATGCGTCTGGTAACAAATGTTACGCTTCACGTTGTGGGGCGGTTGTATTTTTGCCACCAGAATTCAGTATTAACTTAAACCTTATACATTATGAACGAGAAAATGTTTTGTTTCCAGTGTCAGGAAACTGCCGGCTGCGCCGGCTGCAAGATTTCAGGTGTGTGCGGAAAGACCCCGCAAGTGGCTCATGCACAAGACCTTCTGATTTATGTCATCAAAGGACTTGGCGTTATCGCCAATCACCATCAACATGGTTGCGGTCACGACTATTGCGACTTCCGCAAGAGCATCCACGCTTTTGTGAACGACGCGCTGTTCTGCACCATTACCAACGCCAATTTCGACATGGAGAGCATCTACGCCCGCATTGACAAGGGCTTGGAAATCCGCGATATGTTCAAAGATCGCGTAACCAACAAGCAAGGTATTGAGCTGCCTAAACTTGATGTTTTGGAATGGAACGGCACTCGCGAACAATACGATGAGAAAGCGCAAACCGTGGGCATCCTCGCTGAAAGCAACAAGGATATCCGCTCGCTGAAAGAACTCACCATGTACGGTCTCAAAGGTATGGCCGCCTATTTGGAGCATGCCGCCCGCCTTGGTCAGGTTGATAGCGATATCAACGAGTTTATCCTGCAAACCCTCGGACAGCTTGTCACCTGCAACGATGCCAACGAGCTCACCGCCCTTGCGCTGAAGACCGGCGAATGGGGCGTGAAGGCAATGGCCCTGCTCGACAAAGCCAACACCACCGCTTTCGGCAACCCCGAAATCACAGAAGTGAACATCGGAGTGGGCAACCGTCCGGGTATCCTCATCAGCGGACACGATCTGAACGACATCGAGCAACTGCTGGAGCAGAGCAAGGACGCGGGCATCGACATCTATACCCACAGCGAGATGCTCCCTGCACACTACTATCCCAAACTTAAACAATACGCCCACCTGAAGGGCAACTACGGCAATGCTTGGTGGAAGCAACGCGAGGAGTTTGAAGCCTTCAACGGTCCTATTTTGTTCACTACCAACTGCATCGTGCCGCCAACCGGCAGCGCCACCTACAAAGACCGCGTGTTCACCACCAACAGCACGGGATTCCCGGGTTGGAAGCACATCCCCGCCGATGCCAACGGCAAGAAAGACTTCAGCGAAATCATCACATTAGCCAAGACCTGTCAGGCCCCGAAGGAGATTGAGACGGGCAAGATTGTGGGCGGTTTCGCGCACGAGCAGGTGTTTGCCCTCGCCGACAAGGTGGTGGAGGCCGTGAAGAGCGGTGCCATCCGCAAGTTCGTGGTGATGGCGGGCTGCGACGGTCGCATGAAGAGCCGCGAATACTACACCGAGTTTGCTAAAGCGCTGCCCAAGGATTGCGTCATCCTGACGGCGGGTTGTGCCAAATACAAATACAACAAGCTCGCCTTAGGCGACATCGGTGGCATCCCGCGCGTGTTGGACGCCGGCCAGTGCAACGACAGCTATTCTTTAGCTCTTATCGCATTGAAACTCAAGGAAGTGTTCGGTTTGGACGATGTGAACCAACTGCCCATCGCCTATAACATCGCGTGGTACGAGCAGAAGGCCGTCATTGTGCTGCTGGCCCTGCTGAGCCTTGGTGTGAAGAACATCCACCTTGGCCCGACCTTACCCGCATTCCTCTCGCCCAATGTGGCCAATGTGCTCGTCGAGAACTTCGGTATAGGCGGAATCAGCACGGTAGAAGAGGACATGAAGTTGTTCGGTATCTAAGGTTTCTTGTAACCTTTCCCGTCTTTGATCTGTAAACCTACGTCCAGCATCTCCGGTTTCACGGATGATGCTGGCAAGGTTTTAATGAAATGCTATTCCTATAGAGAAAACAGTATAATTATATGAGAAAATCAAGCCGCCAAATGGATGCCACCTTTGCATTGGAGGTGTTGGACAAGGCTCCATACGTGACAGTCAGTTTCATCCGTCCCGATGGAACACCCTACGGATTACCCCTGTCGTTGGCGCGGACAGATGAGAGGACGTTCTATTTCCATTGTGCCTTGGAGGGCGAAAAGCTCGACTGCATAGCACACTGTCCGACGGTCTTCCTGTCGGCCGTCACGAAATGTGCGCCTACCGTTGGTCCGAAAGACGGCAATTTCACGCTGCAGTACAAATCAGCAACTGCCGTTGGAAAGGCAGAGATGGTGACCGACCGCGAAGAGAAGATCGAAGGTCTGCGGGTCATCTGCCAACGGTTCCTCCCCAAGCACATGGACGCTTTCGATGCTGCCATTGTCCGCAGCCTCGAACGGACGGCCGTGGTGCGCATCACCCTCACGGAGCCTCCCATCGGCAAGCGCAAGCAGTACGACAAACAAGGGGAGGAAATGAAGTTTGGACGGTTGGAGTAGTCATTGGCACAAATTCAGGCGAAAAGCTTGGGTTGCGGAATTTTGCAGCTAAGCAATGAAGTGATAT
>CACXUB010000115.1 GCA_902770735.1 uncultured Bacteroidota bacterium
AGGAACATCAGGAAAGGGAAAATGAGATTGAGGGCGGCGAAGGAGGTCGTGCCGGCGAAGTTGGAGACGAAAAAGCCATCCACCACGCTGTAGATCGAGGTGAACACCATCATCACCATGGAGGGCACGGTGAAGCGGAGCAGTCTGCCGATGGTGAAATGGTCGGAAAGGAGGATGGTCTGTTTCATTCGGGCGGCAAAAGTACGATTTTTTTGGCTGTTCGCTTATGTCATTTACGGGAATCGTTTTGGACGAAAACGGGGTGCGGGTCGCGAGAAATACTCTCTTGAAAAAAGCGTTTGGGCATCTCGCAAACTTTTGTATTTTTGCCGTCGTAATAAAAGCGTTATGAGACAGCTCTGTTTTATTCTTCTATTGCTGGCAGGCGTATTCGTTGCTTCCGCCCAGTACCTCTATCCGGAACATTATCCTGTGAATGTCTCCACTTTCACCTTGGACGATGGAAGGTTAGGTGTCAAACCGCTTCCCGATGCGTGGGGAAGGATGAACAAAACGTTCAATCCTAAGGCTTTGAAGCAAGCAAAAGGCACCATCTTGGTGCAAATTGTGGTGGATACCGCCGGCAATGCGCATCTGCTCAGTGCGGACAACAAGACAGAAGTCTCTTCCAAAGTCCTTCGTTTGGAAAAGGCGGTCAATAGCACACAATGGAAACCGGCTGTTCCCAAGCAAAACGTCTCCGTATCGTTCCTTTTCACGTTCGAGAATGGGAGTTTCACAGGAAAGGCGGTCTCCCCGTTCGAGTATATTTCTGAACAAAAAGAAGAGTCGGAAGATAACACTGGCAGCGACCCGAAAGATCTCACCTATTCCTTTCGCCTTTACACAAATTCGAACGGCGAACTGCCAAACAAGGTCGCCACAATGTCTCGAGGGGTGACGGCGGACAGCACCGGAGCCGTCTGGATGGGTACGGACAACGGTCTTGTCCGTTTGTCGAACCGCAAAACCACTCTTTACACCAGTGCCAACTCGCCGCTGACCAAACCTATATACGATCCAACGCGAACCGCCACGATTTTTGAGCTTCTCACAGATAATGAGAATGCCGTTTGGATTATCCAAGGGTGGAATGTCTTTAGAATCAAGGATGGCGAATGGACCCGTTTCGACACCCTGAATTCGCCTGTCTATTGGGGACGGCATCTTGTTGTTGACCGAAACAATAATATATGGATCACTAGTTGGAATGGCATCTGCAAATACGATGGCGCTAACTGGACGGTGATGGATTCCCTGAACAGCGGGATCCCTACCAATAAGGTGTTGAGCTTCTATATCGACAAGCAAGATCGTCAGTGGGTGGGCACATTTTCCGGTAACGCCATGTTTGATGGTCAGAAATGGACAGACTATCGCTCAAGCAAAACACCATTGGGCAAAAATAATATTGGTCACGCATATCAGGACCGCGACGGGAATATGTGGTTCTATTTTCATGCCTACAAAGACAGCAAAGGAGGGTTGTATAAGTTGGATACCAAGGGGAAATGGCATCGTTATGCACCGACTTGGACTAAAGTTTTGGAGACAGAGGCGGGCAATGACATGCTTTACGATGAATCTCGGAATCAGATTTGGCTGTCGGTGAACGCTGTCGGTCTGTTTATGTACGATGTGGCCAAGGACCGTTGGGAGGCATACACTACAGAAAATTCCAGTCTGCCCAGCGGCTATATCATGCAGCTTACTCAGGACAGGGAACACCGCATCTGGGGTGCAACCTTCAACGGCTTTTTCCAAATTGTGGATAAGCCATAATATTAAAAAAACACTATTATGAAAAACGATTATACCAATAAAGTAGTATGGATCACGGGCACCTCCTCCGGCATCGGCAAGGAGACCGTTTTCCGTTTCGCAGAGGCGGGGGCGCGGCTGATTCTCACCGCCTTGGAGCCCGACCTTTTGGAGCAGGTGCGCGAGGAGTGCCTGCGTCTGGGTGCCAAAGACGTGACCTGCCTGCCGTTCGACCTCGGGCAGACCGACGCGCTGCCGCAGCTCGCCGCCGACGCCCTCAACGCCTACGGGCGCATCGACGTCTTCTACAACAACGCCGGCATCAGCCAGCGCGGCACCACCGTGGAGACCGACATGGCCGTCATCCGCAAAGTGATGGACATCGACTTTTACGCGCCGGTCATTCTCACCAAGGCCGTGTTGCCCAAGATGATCGAGCAGGGTGGGGGACAGTTGGCCGTCACCACCAGCATCGCCGGACTCTTCGGGTTCCCGTTGCGCTGCGCCTACTCGTCGGCCAAGCACGCCCTCTACGGCTTCTTCGAGACCGTGGCGGCCGAGAACTACAAGGACGGCGTTCGCGTCACCATCCTCACGCCCGGCCGCGTGCAGACCAACATCTCCGTCAACTCGTTGGAGAAAGACGGCCGCAAGCACGGCAAGATGGACGCGGGCCAAGCCGGCGGCATCACCCCCGAGAAAGCCTCCCGCATCATCTTCAACGCCATCGCCAAGGAGAAACGCGAACAACTCGTCGGCAGCTCCGAACTCATCATGGCCCACATCAAACGCTTCTTCCCCGGCCTCTGTGCGAAACTGGCTCGGAAGATCAAACCGATGTGACTTTGGCTTTTGGCGTATGCGATATTCCCCTACACCCTTAACCTCCTAACCCTCTAACCTTTAACCATCTAACCTCCTAACCTTTAACCTTTTAACCTTTAACCTTTTAACCTTTAATATGAACCCAACCCTCTTAATCCTCGCCGCCGGCATGGGAAGCCGCTACGGCGGACTGAAACAGCTGGACCAGATGGGTCCGCATGGTGAAACCATCCTCGACTACTCCGTGAAGTACGCCGCCGAGGCTGGCTACGGCAAGGTGGTGCTCGTCATCCGCCGCAGCATGGAGGCCGACTTTCAGGAGTACATCCTGCCGAGATACGAGAACGTCATCCCGGTGGAGTATGTCTTCCAGGAACTCGACATGCTGCCCGCGGGCTTCTCCGTGAACCCCGAGCGCGTGAAACCCTACGGCACCGCACACGCCATCTTGGTGGCGAAAGATGCTATCAAAGAGCCGTTTACGGTAATCAACGCCGATGACTTCTACGGCAAGGAGCCTTTCCAGATCTTAGGCGACTACCTGCGTGAGGTCACAGCCAACGATCCCGCCGCCTTCGCGATGGTCGGCTACCGGTTGGACAAGACGTTGTCGGAGAACGGCACCGTGTCGCGCGGTGTCTGCCAGGTGGATGGCAACGGCTACCTGACCACCGTCAAGGAGATGCGTAAGATCGCCCGCACCGACCACGGCATCGAGAACAATGAGGACGGCGTGGTGACCCCGCTCACCGGCGAGGAGCCCGTCTCCATGAACTTCTGGGGCTTCTCCCCGCGCTTTTTCGACGCGCTCGAGGGCATGTTCGCGCAGTTCCTGAAGGACAACGAGGGCAACATCAAGGCCGAGTTCCCGATTCCTGACGCGGTGTCCGCCGTGATGGATCGCGGCGAGGCTCGCGTGCGTGTGCTGCCCACGACCTCCGAGTGGTTTGGCGTCACCTACGCTGAAGATCGCCCGATGGTGGTGGAGAAACTGAAGCGGATCTGAGACGTTCGATTTTATATTTTGGAAATACGAGAAAAAAATCCGGAAGTGGGCGCGGCGTGCCCACTTTTTTTGTATTTTCGCGGCCGATTTTAGAGCAATATTTTTTATCCAAAACTGATTGAAAATGACAAAGAATGATGTGAAGTATGTCTATACTTTCGGCGGAAAAAAGGCCGAAGGCAAGGCGGACATGAAGAATCTGTTGGGCGGTAAAGGCGCCAACTTGGCTGAAATGTGTTTGCTGGGACTGCCCGTCCCCGCAGGCTTGACCATTACCACGGATTGCTGCACGGCGTACTACGCCAACAACTGCCAGCTCCCCGAAGGCCTCATGGACGAGGTTTGGGCCGGCATGGAAAATGTAGAGAAAATCATGGGTCTGAAATATGACGATGCCGAGAACCCTCTGCTTGTCTCCTGCCGCTCCGGTGCCCGCAGCTCCATGCCCGGCATGATGGACACCGTCCTCAATATCGGCCTGAGCTCCAAGACTATCCCCGGACTCATCAAGAAAACCAACAACCCCCGTTTCGTCTATGACTCCTACCGTCGTCTCATCATGATGTACGCTGATGTCGTGATGGAGAAATCCGAAGGCATCGAGCCCGCCGACGGCAAGGGCATCCGCAAACAGCTGGATGACATGCTTGACGCATTCAAGGAAGAAAAAGGTTACAAGAGCGACACAGAGATCACTGCCGATGAGCTCAAGACTTTGGCCGAGAATTTCAAGGCCAAGGTGAAGGAAGTCCTCGGCACCGAGTTCCCCGATGACGCGAGAGCTCAGATGGAAGGTGGCATCAAGGCCGTGTTCAAGAGCTGGAACGGCAAGAAGGCCATCGCTTACCGTCGTATCGAGGGTATTCCCGATGATTGGGGTACTGCTGTCAACGTGCAGGCTATGGTGTTCGGTAATATGGGCGACAACTCCGCTACGGGCGTCGCTTTCACCCGTAACCCCGCCACCGGCGACAACCAGTTCTACGGCGAATGGTTGATCAACGCCCAGGGCGAGGACGTGGTGGCCGGTATCCGCACCCCGAACCCGTTGAACGACGACACCAAGAACGAACAGAACAAGCATCTCGCCTCCATGCAGGAGCTGATGCCTGAGACTTATAAAGAACTCTGCGACATCCGCAACATCCTGGAAAAGAACTACAAGGATATGCTGGATATCGAGTTCACCATCCAAGAAGGTAACCTCTTCATGCTGCAATGCCGTGTCGGCAAGCGTACCGGCGTGGCTGCCATGACCATGGCTCTCGACATGTTGCATGAAGGCCTCATCGACGAGAAGGAAGTGGTGCTCCGCGTGGCCCCCGCCCAGCTCGACGAACTTTTGCACCCGATTTTGGATGCCGCTGACGAGAAGAAACACACCGTCATCGCGAAGGGTCTGCCCGCAGGTCCTGGCGGTGCCGTCGGCAAAATCGCCTTCGACAGCGAAACCTCTATGGCTTACACTGCCAACAAAGTCAAGAACATTCTCGTCCGCGAGGAGACCAACCCCGAAGATGTTGAGGGTATGCGTGCTGCCACCGGCATCCTGACCGCTCGTGGTGGTATGACCTCTCACGCCGCTCTTGTGGCACGTGGCTGGGGCAAATGCTGCATCGTCGGTTGCGACGCCATCAAGATCGATATGAACGCCCGTACCGTCTCCATCGACGGCAAGACCTTCAAGGAAGGCGATGTCATCAGTTTGAACGGCTCCAAGGGTTGGGTTTACGGCGAGGAAGTTGCGATGATCGACGCAACGGAGAACCCTCTCTTCCAAGAGTTCATGGCTCTCGTTGACAAATATCGCACCATGGGTGTCCGCACCAACGCCGACACACCGGAAGATGCCCAGAACGCCGTCAACTTCGGCGCTGAGGGTATCGGCCTGTTCCGTATTGAGCACATGTTCTACGGCAAGAACAGCGAAGAACCTCTGGAGAAGCTCCGCAAGATGATTTTGGCTGACACTACGGAAGCCCGCAAGGCGGCTCTCAATGAGCTGGAACCCTACATCTGCAAGGCTGCCAAGGGAACTTTGAAGGTGTTGGACGGCAAGCCGCTCACGTTCCGCCTCATGGACCCGCCGTTGCACGAGTTCGTCCCGCAAACCGAAGACAAACAGCGTGAGGCTGCCGCTCACTATGGTCTTACTTATGAGGAAATCAAGAAACGCATCGACGCTCTGCACGAAATGAACCCGATGATGGGTCTCCGTGGCGTGCGTCTCGGCATTGTCTATCCGGAAATCACCGAAACTCAGTTCCGCGCTCTGTTCCAGGCCACCGCTGAGTTGATGAACGAGGGTCACGACCCGCATCTCGAAATCATGGTGCCGCTGACCATCAACGTCAACGAGCTGAAGCACCAGAAGGCTATCGCTGACCGCGTTCAGGCCGAAATCGAAGCCAAGTTCAACGTGAAGATTGACTACATGTTCGGTACGATGATCGAGATCCCGCGCGCAACGCTCGTTGCCGACAAGATCGCCGAGGTGGCCCAGTTCTTCAGCTTCGGTACCAACGACTTGACGCAAATGACGTTCGGTTTCTCCCGCGACGATGTGAACGCTATCGTCCACGAGTACGTTGCTCAGAAGATTATCCCCGCCGACCCGTTCA
>CACXUB010000116.1 GCA_902770735.1 uncultured Bacteroidota bacterium
CCGAGGAAGGAATCTTCACGCGACATGAACGGGGGAAGGTCTTCGCGGAATGTCTTGACGACGGGATTGACCTGCCAGATGGCGATGTCGTCCTGCGCGGCGGGGCGGGACTCCATCGGCTCCGCGATGCCGTCCAGAAGTTGGCCTCGATGCCTAAGGCGCAGAATCCGGAAGTGAACCGGCCGGCCGGGGTCGCCATGAATCCGGTGGCGTTGTTGTCTTCCTGTTTCCACCCAGGGGTGAAAGAGCGGAAATCGGGGCTTTTTTTCTTGTTTTGCAGAGCCTTTTTCGCGCCCAGCAGGTTGCTGGATTCTGCTGCGTCGGCACGCCAGTTCTCGAGCACGCCCCATCCGGTGTCCGCCGCTAATGCCCTGGCGATGTAGGTGGAGTCTTCGCCGCAGGTGAATCCTGGCTCCTGGCTCAAAAACCGCACCATTTCGTCCCACTCTTCGTTGCTCGGGACATGCCATCCGTCGGGACAGATTCCCTGCACATCTCCGGTATAGGTTTTCCCAGCGTTGCCACGCACTGCGGCCGGCCAGTTGTAGAGCAGGCCGTATAATTTTTTGTCGGCATCGGGTATTTCGTAATAGAATGCCGTAGAGTCGCTGATGTGGCAATCGCCGTTATGGAGCTCGGGCCATGCCCGTTCGGTTTTTTGAGGTGGAGTCGCTATGCCGTTCGGGATGGGCGTTCCATCGGCGTAATGGGTGGTGCGCATGTTCTGCTGCAGCCACAAGAGGTCTCCAATCCGCACGGCGTCATACACGTTCCCGTCGTAGTCGGTGGCGGCGTTGTGGATGATTTCGGGTTCTGGCGGCGCGAGCACGCTGTCGGTGTTTTCGGTGGGCGACGGGTATATGCGGAACGGGAAACGCAGCGGCTTGTCACAACCCTGCAACAGGATTGACAAGGCTACCACACAGCGAACTGCCATCATCCGCCATGACCATTCCCCGCTCATGAATAGACTGTTTTGTTTGTTGTTACGATGCATAATCTGCTGCTGAAGAGGAGAATATTAATACGAAGTCAATGACAACGGCAAAAGTACATAAAATTCGAATACTCATGCTGACATGCAAATTTTTAGCCTTTCTCAATACAAAAATTTTGTACTTTTGCAGCCTCATTAATATTAAAAGAAAAAAGTTAATATGCGTCCTGATTTCAGCAATATCGACTTCAAGAAGCTCCCGCAAAACCCGACGGATTTCCGTCAGTGGGAGAAAGATAACAACATCATTTCCAACTGGATGACCTCCGAGCAGATCCCTGTCAAGCAGGTGTACGGCGCGGACGACCTCCTCGGTATGGAGCACTTGAACTACGCGTCGGGCATCCCGCCGTATCTGCGCGGACCCTACTCGATGATGTACGTCTTCCGCCCGTGGACCATCCGCCAGTATGCCGGTTTCTCCACCGCCGAAGAGTCCAACGCCTTCTACCGCCGCAACCTCGCCGCCGGTCAGAAGGGCCTGTCCGTGGCTTTCGACCTCGCCACGCACCGCGGCTACGACTCCGATCACCCGCGCGTGGTCGGTGATGTCGGTAAAGCCGGTGTCGCCATCGACTCCATCCTCGACATGAAGATCCTCTTCGACCAGATTCCGTTGGACAAGATGTCCGTCTCCATGACGATGAACGGTGCCGTGCTGCCGATCCTGGCGTTCTACATCATCGCCGCCGAGGAGCAGGGTGCCACGCTCGACCAACTGTCGGGTACCATCCAGAACGACATCCTCAAGGAGTTCATGGTGCGTAACACCTACATCTACCCGCCGGCACACTCCATGAAGATCATCGCCGACATCTTCGAGTTCACGGCCAAGAACATGCCGAAGTTCAACTCCATCTCCATCTCCGGCTACCACATGCAGGAGGCCGGTGCCACCGACGACATCGAGCTTGCTTACACGCTGGCCGACGGTCTGGAATACCTCCGTGCCGGTGTGAACGCGGGCATGAGCGTCGATGAGTTCGCTCCGCGTCTGTCGTTCTTCTGGGCCGTGGGTATGAACCACTTCATGGAGATCGCGAAGATGCGCGCCGCCCGTATGCTGTGGGCCAAGATCGTGAAGCAGTTCAACCCGCAGAACCCGAAGTCCATGGCGTTGCGCACACACTGCCAGACCTCCGGTTGGTCGCTCACCGAGCAGGATCCGTTCAACAACGTCTGCCGTACCTGCGTCGAGGCTATGGGTGCCGCATTGGGACACACCCAGTCGCTGCACACCAACGCATTGGACGAGGCCATCGCGCTGCCGACCGATTTCTCGGCACGTATCGCCCGTAACACGCAGATTTACATTCAGGAAGAAACGCAAGTGTGCCGTTCCATCGACCCGTGGGCCGGTTCCTACTATATCGAAAGCCTCACGCACCAGATCGCGCACCGCGCTTGGGAGCACATTCAGGAGGTGGAATCGCTCGGCGGCATGGCCAAGGCCATCGAGACCGGCATCCCGAAGATGCGTATCGAGGAGGCTTCCGCCCGCAAGCAGGCCCGTATCGACTCCGGCAAGGAGTCCATTATCGGCGTCAGCAAGTACAAACTCGACAAGGAGTCCCCGATCGAGACTTTGGAGGTCGATAATACGACGGTTCGCGAGGCCCAGATCAAACGTCTGGCCGAGCTGAGAGCCAACCGTAACGAGGAGGATGTGCAGGCCGCTTTGGAAGCCCTCACCGAGTGCGCCAAGACTGGCAACGGCAACCTGCTCGACCTCTCCATCAAGGCCGCGAGAGTGCGTGCTTCCCTGGGTGAGATTTCCATGGCATTGGAGAAAGTCTATGGACGTTATAAAGCAAAAATCAACTTAATTTCAGGCGTGTACAGTAAAGAACAACAAGACAACGCCGCCTTCAAACGGGCTTGCGAGCGTTGCAACGAATTTGCCAAGAAAGAGGGCCGTCGCCCGCGTATCATGATTGCCAAGATGGGTCAGGACGGTCACGACCGCGGCGCCAAGGTGGTCGCCACCGGTTATGCCGACATCGGTTTCGACGTCGATATGGGTCCCTTGTTCCAGACTCCCGAAGAGGCCGCCAAACAGGCTGTGGAGAACGACGTCCACTTCTTGGGTGTTTCCTCACTGGCAGCAGGTCACAAGACGTTGGTGCCGCAGGTCATCGAAGAGCTCAAGAAGCTCGGTCGCGAGGATATCATCATCACCGTGGGTGGTGTGATCCCGCCGCAGGACTACCAGTTCCTTTACGACTGCGGTGTCGCCGCCATTTTTGGTCCTGGCACACGTATTGCGGATTCTGCAAATGCGATGCTGGACATCATCATGAGTGAGTAGTTAGAAGTTAGTAGTTAGTAGTTGGGAGCGGGATTGGACCTGCTCCCTTTTTTTGTTTATCTCCGCGGATCACGAAAAAAGTGCGTGCCTGCTAAAACCGCAAAATCTCTACCGGATACTTGTCTTTGAACTGCCAGACGACCTGGCCGCGGTGGTTGATGTAGCCGGACCTTCTGTCTTTCGGGTCGTCGCTCAGAATCACGTATGCGAGTCCTCCGTGGAAGTGGTTTGCGTCAGAGAACTGCGGCGGAATGACCCATTCGCCCTTTTTGTTGATATAGCCCCATCTGTCTGTACTGTCAACGGTTTGGACAACCAGTGCCAGCCCGTCGGAGAAATGCATGGGATAATATTCTGGCTCCAGCGTAAACACCACTGTTCCCGTTGTATCGATGAAGCCGTAACGGTCGCCGATTTTCACGGCGGCAAGTCCTTCATAGAATATATCCACATCGTCGAATTGTTGCGCTGTCACGGTTTTCCCGTCGTGGGTGGTCAGAGTCCATTTGCCCTCGCGCTTTGTCCATGCAAGATCACCTGAATATGCCTTGAACGCGGATTCGAATAACGGCGGCACAATCCAGTGCCCGTCAATGTTGAGGATTCCCCACAAGCTGTCCTTTTCTGCCAAAGCTGCGTTTTTGTTGAGGAAATCCGGCGGAGACTTGAATTGTGGTGTGAAAAGATATTCGCCGTTTGCATTGATGGCTCCCCATAATTCTTCCTCTCCTTCGTTAAACATGCAGGTTCTTCCTTCTGCAATTCCGTCCCGAAACGTCCATGGATAGCAGAATCTCTCTCCAAAAAGGATTTCTCCATGCGTGTTTATGTATTGGGATTTTTTATTTTCAAGCACCATGGTGATGGTGTCATAGAAATTATCTCCTCCGTCAAAACGGGGCTCTATAGCTATGGAGCCGTCTTTTCGAATATAGCCGGTTTTGCCCTTGATGATGACTATGGCGAGTCCATTATGGAAATAACCTGCGTATTCGAACTGCGGGCGGACGACCCATTCGCCTTTCGGATTGATGAAGCCCCACTTCCGTCCTTTTGCCGCGGGAACAGGCCCGTACTCAAAATACGGAACTCCGATTTGGCTAAAGGTTGGCTGGCAGATGACGTTTCCGGAAGTGTCCATCAATCCGTACCGAGCGTGATTGCCGTATTCTGTCCAGAAATGATGCACAGGCCCCTCATACACCGAATCCGTCTGTGCGTCTAGCTGCAGACCTAAACAACAGAAGGCTAAAGGCATGAGTAATCGAAAAAACCGAATGTTCATCATAGATAATTCCAAATTCCGGGTGCTAAAATACAAAAATTTCGAAAAGGGGAGAAGCTGGTCGCTTTTTTTTGAGGCGAAGAGAATTCCGTGCCGATCCGCGCGATCCGTGGAGAAAAAAATGTACTTTTGCGACTTGAATCGTCATCATCATGAACATCAGGATCACAGCCATACGGAAGGCGGACTACCGCGATTTGCAGGCGCGGTTCGAGAACCCTATCGAGCACGCGTGCGACGTGCAGGAGGGGCAGACATGGATTTCGGTCGATGGCGCGCAGCCCGAGGGGATGTGCGACAGCGCGTGGGGGTCGATGCGGTGGTTCGTGCAGGAACTGGCCGCCGGCCGCGGCAACTTCTACGACGGCTGGATGAAGAACCCGCACTCCGCCATGATCAGCTGTAACGACGGGTTCCGGCCGGTGAGCTTCTATATTGAGTTAGCAGTTAGTAGTTAGCAGTTAGTAGTTGGTCGGTGAAGTTTTCCTATTTCGTTATCAATTTAGAGGGAAGAATTCGGTCAACTATCACTGTGTCATCCTCGATGTGAAAGATATAGATCCAACGTCTGTTATGCGACACCATGCGGCGGGCACGGGGATGATAACGACGGATGTCCGCATAGTGGCTGGGAGGATATATGTCAGCCAAAATAGATAAGGAAAGGACCTCGTTTGTAATCATATCAATATAACGATTCGCCCCATCACGAGACATTACAGAGATGAGGAAACCGAACATATCGCTTAAATCGGGGTCTGCCGATTTGTCAATTCTGACCTTGTATGTCGTCATAATAGGCATTTACCATGTAACGAAGTTTCCCGAAATATTCATCCACTGTCATAAGCTCCTTGTTGCCGAATTTTTCATCGGCTTCCGCTTTCAGCTTAGCATAATAGGCATCAAACCCTTCTGGCTTGTCGCCCAAGGATTCAGATGACAGATTGGGGATGATAACATCGTTACTGTTGGCAGCCGTTGGACCGTATGTGGCAACGGGCTCTTCCACTTTGGGTAGAGACTTTTCTTTGGATTTGTGCTTTTTTGTCTTCATTTCAAGTTTAAATTTTTAGAGCGCAAAAATACAAAAATTTCGGAAAAGACAGAGACTGGCCACTTTTTTTGAGACGATAAAAATTCCGTGCCGATCCGCGCGATACGTGGCGATGAAAAAAATATCAACACCCTGCAACCTTTTGGAATTCCTGTGTTATATCAATAAAAAATATTGTAGTTTTGCGGCGGTGTTTCCTGTCGGGATGTATGGCGGACTTCGCATCTGGCGGGAACAACGCGGAGAATCAATCATCAGAAGTCCTAAAAGTTGAAGAAATGAAACGTTTTTTGTCGGTTTTGCTGGTGCTCGCACTCTTGCTAGGGGTGACCGCTTTCTCTGTCCGGGCGCAGGATTACAGAGACCTTCCCCCGCGACTGCTGGTGTGGCAGGACACCCTTTTCGGACTCATCGACGGCTCGGGGAAAACCGTGCTGCCCTGCGAGTACGAGGAACTTCTCACTTACAACGACATGGCCTATCCGGAAGGTTACATCATAGCGAAACGAAATGGACTTTGTGGCGTATTGGACTGGAACGGTCGGCCGATACTCCCTTACCGCT
>CACXUB010000117.1 GCA_902770735.1 uncultured Bacteroidota bacterium
CAACACCATCGTCATCGGGCGGCACCAGAACACGGCGGCGGAAGTCAACCAGGAATACGTTGACAGCCATCATGTTAACATAGTGCGGCGGTTGACCGGCGGCGGCGCGGTCTTCCACGACACCGGCAACCTCAACTTCACCTTCATCCAGAATGTGGAGCCCGGGAAGAAGGAAATCGACTTTCTGAAGTACTTGCAGCCCATTGTGGATGCATTGCAGTCGTTGGGCGTTCCGGCCGCCTTTTCCGGCCGCAACGATCTGGTAATCAACGGACAGAAGATTTCCGGCAACGCCATGACCTTCTTCGGGAACCGCGTGTTGGAGCACGGCACGCTGTTGTTCTCCTCGCAGATGTCGGATTTGGCCAACGCCCTCAAGGTGGATCCCGACAAGTTCATCGACAAGGCGGTGAAGTCCGTGCGCAGCCGCGTCACCAACATCTCCGAACATCTGCCAAAACCCATGACCGTTTTGGAGTTCAAGGACTATCTGATGGATTTCGTCATGAAGCAAAACCAAATGACAGCACTTCAGAATCTTACGGAGAAGGAAGAGGCTGTCGTCAGCCAGCTCATGGAGGAAAAATACCAGACGTGGGAGTGGAACTACGGCAAATCGCCGGAGTATTCGGTGAACAAAAAGATCCGGACGAAAGGCGGCACCGTGCAGGTGGTCGCCGACATCCGCGACGGCCTCATCCGCGACCTCCGTTTCTTCGGGGATTTCTTCGGCGAAAAAGACCCTCAGGAACTTGTGGATCAATTAATTGGCATCCGAATGGACAAAACGGATATCGCCGATGCCCTCGCCAACACCAACATCAACGACTATTTCCACAATGTCACCTGCGAAGATATCATTAACCTTCTAACCTTCTAACCTTTTAACCTCCTAACCAATAACCTTTAAATGAAAATTATCGTATTCGACCTCGACGGCACGCTGCTCAATTCGTTAGAAGACCTGGCGGATTCGGCCAACTGGGTGCTGGAGCAGCACGGATTCCCGACGCACCCTGTGGATGCCTACCGCTATTTCGTGGGCGACGGCGTGCGGAAGCTCATCGAGCGCATTCTGCCTCAAGAAGAACGCACCGACGCACGAATCGAACAGTGCCGGCAGGAATTTGTGGCGTATTACAAAGTCCACATGGAGGACAAAACATGTGTGTATGAAGGAATTACGGAATTACTTGCCGAGTTGAAGAATCGTGGGCTGAAGATTGCCGTGGCCACGAACAAAGTGCACGTTGCCGTGGCTCCGCTGATGGCCAAATATTTCCCGAACATCCGTTTCGACGCGATGATCGGGCAGCGCGAGGGCGTTCCGGTGAAGCCTGCCCCGCAAATTATGTTCGACATTCTGAAAGAGACCGGCTGTGAGCCGTCAGAGGCCCTGCATGTGGGCGACACGGCCACGGACATGCAACTCGCGCACAACGCGGGGGTGACGCCGGTGGGTGTTTTGTGGGGTTACCGCCCGTTGGAGGAGTTGCGGGAGGCCGGGGCGAAGTTCATCATCGAGAAGCCGGAGGAACTGCTGGGGCTGGCTGTTAGCTGTTAACTGTTGGCTGTTGGCTACCTGATTCCGCAGGAACAGGAAAGAACGAAAAATCCACCGCCATTCCTTATGCGCACACCTGCTTCGGATACAGCTTTTCGCAATGGTCTATGATGGCGTTGGCGCATTCGAAGCCTGCATCGCAGACCTTCTTGCTCTTGTTGCCGTCATAGCCCATCACAAGGTGCATGGTTTCGTAGCCCGTGTTCACGAACTGCAGCAGTTTCTGGTCGCGTTTGGCGACCGCTTCTGTGTATTTCTTGATGGACGGACGGCCTTTGCCCTTCCGCACGCCAAAAACAGCGTCAAGGGCAATGAGACAACCCTTCCAAAGCGTGTCACCCGCTATGCGGACATATTTTTTGTCCCTATAAAGCTTTGTTTCCTGATCCAGCTTTGACTTTTGAATGATTTCCGCCGCGTTGGCCACATATCGCCGAGCTTCCTCAAAAGGGTTTGTGTTTATCGACTCTTCCATTTTTTCCGTTCTTAGTGAGCACAAGATTAACGCCGCAAAGATACTTTTTTTTTTATACTATATTTAATGTATTAAAAATATTTTTGAATTTGTTTTTTATGCAATTAACTGTTTGTTTTTAACATCATACGATAGGAAAGTTGCACGCCGCGGGATTAGCTTTTGTTCTTGACTCGCACACTTTTTTGTCCGAAACACAATAATCCGCCTTGCATTTTCGTTAACAATATTATTATACCCAAACTAACAAATACGATAATGAATAACATCATGGATTTCTGGCGCAACGAGTGGAATGCGGTGGCCGACACGAGTGAGGTGACGGGGATAGATGACGTTGAACTCTTCTCAGGCAGTATCATCAATAACAGCAACCATATTGTGTACTACAAGCCCGAAAAAGGCTCATATGATGAAAACAATAGAATAGCTCCCCTTAGCAGTAAAAAAGTAAATGTGGATGGCATAGCTACCTGTTTGCACACGGACAAAGTTTTTAAGGTGCCCGGCCAACCGCCCTATCATCCCGATGTCAAAGTGGACAAGTCTGGACAAGTCAGTTTTCGTTTTTTCAACAAGTGGCCTGCGGACTTGTATTCGTACTATAGACAAAAGGTGTTCGATGAAAAATACGAATACGGGTGGATGACTTTAGATGAATTGGATGATTCTTGGAAGACACTATTTGATTTAGCAAAAGAAATATGATGATGAGAACCAATTACCGCATTGTGAAAAACGCCTTGTGGGTTATTTTAGTCCTATATTTCCTTGCACAATTTTTTTTAATTTTGGAGCAGATGGTACAAGCGGACATGGCATCTTGCTTCAGTAGCTTTTTTAAATCCCATTCAGAACAAGTGTTGAGATTTGAAGTCTTTGGTGTTATACCCTTGTTTTTTTTATCTATCGCATTGGTTTCATTTTGTGGATTGCGCTATCGTCAACAACAAATAAGGAAAGAGTATTTAGCTCAGGTTCTATTTTTAGTGTTCACCATAGCACTGCCATTTATTATAATGCTTTTTGGTTAAGGTGCCATGAAAAAAGATAAAACCATATACTATGTCAATGCCTTTATATTGGTATTTGTTTCTACGTTTTTTTATGCTTTTCAGTATTTTGGCTGGGAGCGAAAGGGTATGGATCAGCCCCAGCATTTAGGTTCTTGGTTGGGTGAATTGTTATCCGTTACGATTATTGTAAGCGACTTGCTTCTTTTGTTACAACTGCCTATGCATGTGGGTTTTGGACTGCACTGCCTCACCGCCTACCATAGGCAGAACCGATGGTGGGAATACATTGTTTTTGTGGCAGTGTTGGGATGGACTCTCTATGTGTTGTACTATGTATGGTTTGTGACACCCTGGGATTAGTCTTGGTTCGTGACTCGCACACTTTTTTATCCAAAACACAATAATCCGCCTGACATTTGCGTTAACAACATCATTATTCACCAAAATATAACATTATGATAGACAACCAACTCGAAAACCTTCAGTCGTTGCGGGAATACCTGCAGCAGGAGAGCTGCCGGCCGCAGGAGCCGGTACTATTTTTTGGAAATTAATCTCAATTTAACATGAAGACAAAATTCTTTTTTTTATTTCTATTAATAGAATTTATGTTGTTGTTTGAAGGGTGGTCTCAAGAAAAAAGAATCATCAAATCCGATACGATAAGAATCGTACAGTTGCATAATAACGAACATGCCGATGCTGTTATTCAAATAATACTGGAGATTGAGGGTGAACGAGATAAGACAGAACAACGCTTTTTAGAGATCCAAAAAGAAGGGATGTCGATAGAAAAAGTCATTCTACCGATTCCAGATGAAGAAGTGAAGAATTTTGAAATTGAGAATATTGTTGAAATCAATAACGGATTCATTGTGGAATATAGCTGGGGCGGTGGCCATTTTTTTTACGGAGGCAGGCTTTCCATTAAATTCATACGGGAAAGGTATTGTGTAAAATCGGCTATGCTATGGGAGGAGGAAATAACGGAAAGCGGATTAAAGAAGAATCGTACGAAAAAAAAATTCATAAGATTCAGACCGACAGTTCTCTTAAAAGACTTCGACTTTTTATTTTTTTTAGCCACCTCATAATCTTCCTCACGCCTTGGACCTTTTTTACTTGAGTACAACAACTCGACTCGTTTTGCGTTAACAATATTATTTACCCAAACTAACAAATATGATAGACAACCAACTCGAAAACCTGCAGTCGCTGCGGGAGTACCTGCGGCAGGAGAGCTGCCAGCCGCAGGAACCGTTCGCCCCCTTCGGCGAATGTTGCGGCTGCCCGCAAACGCAAATCATCCACGGATAACCATCAACGGCAGAGGCGCGATGGGCCGCGTCTCTACCGTTTCTCAACAAATAAACAGTATGATTATGAACAACATCATGGACTTCTGGCGCAATGAGTGGGCGGTTGTGACGGATGTGAGCGAAGTGACGGATTATGAAACAGAAACAAATGGCATCAAGGAGGTTAAAATCATCGTTTCTGCTGAGATAACAGGAAGGGGCAAGACATGGAATTACCCATATAAGGATGATAATCTCTACGAAATACCCACTTATAAATTGTATTTGATTGGTACTATTGGGAACCAAAGAGTTGTTTTCACCTATAATGTCTTTCGGTTTGGTGTCACAAGAAAAACACCAACAAGTCCACCTTATGTTTGTGGATTGGCAGATAAACAACGCCATATTATCAAGCAATGGATTCCGACGTATAAAGTTCACAGTGCAGCGTCCAATGAAATAGGAGCTTGGCAGGTGTATGGTAACTTTTTAATACACGATGGTCCAGACAACCCATTGCAAGAGACCTATGCGACAGTTGGATGTATAGAAATATGTGGCGGACCTCAAGGTTTTGACAAATTTAATGACGATATTATCATCCTCTCCGGAATCCAAGGGGGAACCCGTTCGGAACAGCTTACGCGAATCGGGAAATCGGGAAAACTTGTCATAGAGTACGAGAAAGCAGACAGACCCCCACTCGTTTCATTTAATTCTTGAAAAAATATGAAAAAAATCTTAATGTTTATTTTATTGTTCAATGTTTGCAGTATTTGCGCTTTCTCTCAGTCATATTCAGATACGAGTTGCTGTGTTAAATATATAATTCCTGAAAATGATTTGGAAGGACTTATTCAACTCATGAATGACAGCGGTTTTCAATATATAACATCGAAAGGAAGTGCAGAATTTGGATATTGGATTATTGACAGTTGTGCAATACCAGCTCAAACCGTTCTAACTTGTGTGAGCTTCAGCTTCTCCTCAACGAAAAAAGCGACAAATAGGTGTATGAAGTTTCAAAGACAAGGAAACAAGTTAGGTCAAAATGAAATGATTGAAAAGGTACTCAATCATAATCGCGTGACAATTTGTCAACGAGATAACATCTTGGATTTCATAATTGAATATGGAGTGGACGCTTCTAACGTCCACCAATGATAGTTAGTCTTCCCCAGCCCTTGGTCCTTTTTCATTCGAAGTACAATAACCCGCCTCACCTTTGCGTTAAAAAACATTATTTCACCAAAACTGACAATTATGATAGACAACCAAATCGAGAATCTGCAGTCGCTGCGGGAATATCTGCAGCAGGAGAGCTGCCAGCCGCAGGAACCGTTCATCCTCTTCGGCGAATGTTGCGGCTGCCCGCAAACGCAAATCATCCACGGATAAAATTATGAAAAAAAACTATTTTTTTGTTTTGTCTCTTATCTTTCTGATAACTAACAATTTATGCGGACAAGAGCGGACAAGTCTTTCGAACCGACATCAAAAGAAGTTGTGCAGGAACGAGTTTGTTGTGGATTCTGCGTTATTCAAAGATGATACAGTGTACTACGATTGTGGCTTTTCTTCTGAGCAAATAGCTTTATATTTGGATAACAAGTACCTGTCTGTTGTTCGGAAAAAATATAAAAAGTTTTGTGTAGAGAAAGACGGCGGCAATTATCAAATCTATTTGTTCGAGCTAAGAAGCAAATATCAGGGAATAGCAATTTCAGAAGAGTTTTTTTTAACCACACCATCCCCAAACTACTTTGCCAAAATCGAAGCACTTTCCCAAACTCTTATTATGGTGGTTGGATATGTGGAGCAGTTTGGTGCAAATCATACGGTCTCATCCGAAGCTGTAGAAAAAATACGATGGATTATGCAACAGATGGAGAACGGGATGCCATTTTAGTGGCAGTGTTGGCTGCCCATGTGTTTTACGATACGTGGTTGGTAAAACCTTGGGATTAGTTTTGCGCGGCAGCTTTGAAAAATATTTGTCCCAATGGGCTTTTGATGCGTCATTCCGCCAACTCCGCCGCGGCCTTGTACGGCGAAATCTGCTTCGACTGGATCATCGGAATCAACTCCTCAATGCGCGCCTGCGTGGCCTCGTTGTTATAGAAGCGGTTGTGCAAGGTGTATTCTATCCAATGATAGAAAATATTGATTAACTGCTCGTTACGGGTTTTCTCGAAGCTGCCGTTTCCTTTGGTCAGCGCGACGAAATCCTGGATAATCTGCCACACTTTGTCCAACGCGAAACATTCCCGGGCAGAGCAGACCTCCACGGGCACGTCCCAGCCGTTGTCGTTTTTGGGGAAGAGCTTCAACGCGGCGCGATATTGCGACGCGGCACCCTTGGCTTTGGGCAGATTGTCGCCGTCGGCTTTGTTAATGACCAGCGCATCAGCCATTTCCATGATACCGCGCTTGATGCCCTGCAGCTCGTCACCGGCACCGGCCAACATCAGCAACAGGAAGAAATCGACCATGGATTTCACCACGGTTTCCGACTGTCCCACGCCAACGGTCTCCACGATGATGGTGTCGAAGCCGGCGGCCTCGCACAGGATGATGGACTCGCGGGTCTTGCGGGCCACGCCGCCCAACGCAGAACCGGAGGGCGAAGGCCGGATGAAGGCGTTCGGATCGACGGAAAGCGTCTCCATACGCGTCTTGTCACCCAAGATGCTGCCTTTGGTGCGCTCGCTCGACGGGTCGATGGCCAACACCGCCAACTTGTGTCCTTGCGCGGTCAACATTCCCCCGAACGACTCGATGAAGGTGCTCTTGCCCACGCCCGGCACGCCCGTGATACCGATGCGCAACGAGTTGCCGGAATGCGGCAGGCAACGCTCGATAATCGTCTGGGCCATCGCGATATGCGTGGGATTCTCGCTCTCGATCATGGTGATGGCGCGGCTGAGAACGGTGCGGTTGCCCTCCAAAATTCCCTTCACGTAGTCATCCACTGTGAGCTCCGCCTTCTTGTGCCGTCTGAAGTTGGGGTTCACCTGCATGGGCTGTTCCACGCCCGCGCGTTCCGTCAATGCCGATTCATAATAGGGGTTTGCCATCTATTTCCATTTAAAGTTGAACATGACCGCCTCCTTCATGGATTCGAAGTAGTGGAACGTCATGCCGTCGATGAAATTTTCCTTGATGTCGTCGATGTCTTTCTTGTTCTCCTTGGACATCACGATGTCGAAGATGCCGCAGCGCTTGGCCGCGAGAATCTTCTCCTTGATGCCGCCCACGGGGAGCAATTTCCCGCGTAGGGTAATCTCACCTGTCATCGCAACCTTCTCGCGCACAGGTGTTTGCGTGAATGCGGAGACCAGTGCGGTGAGGATGGTGATGCCGGCGGAGGGACCGTCTTTCGGAGTCGCGCCTTCGGGCACGTGGATATGTACTTTCTTTTTGTTAAAATCTTCAGGATCAATATGATAGTCCTCTGCATGGGCTTTGAGGAACTCGTAGGCGATGGTAGCCGACTCCTTCATCACGTCGCCGAGGTTGCCGGTGAGGGTCATTTCACCCTTGCCCGCGCTGGTGAGGGCCTCCACGAAGAGGATCTCGCCGCCCACGGCAGTCCAGGCCAGACCGGTGGCCACGCCGAAGACATCCTTGTCAAGTGCCTTCTCTATCTGGAAGATGGGCGAACCAAGGATCTCCTTGAGGTCTTCGGGCTTCACGTCGGGCGACATGGTGCCGTCCTGCACGAGTTGCGCGGCGCGTTTGCGGATGATCTTGGCGAGGGTGCGTTCCAGTCCGCGCACGCCCGCCTCACGGGTGTAGTCGCTGATGACGGCCTTCACCGTCTCTTCGGGAATAGTCAGTTGTTCAGCTGTCAAACCGTTGGCTGTCAGTTGTTTCGGGATAAGATGCCGTGTGGCAATGGCCAACTTTTCCTCCGCCAAGTAACCCGGGATGTCGATGATTTCCATACGGTCCAGCAATGCCGGATGGATGCTGTTGAGGTTGTTGGCGGTGGCGATGAAGAGCACTTTGGAGAGATCGAACGGGGTTTCGAGGTAGTTGTCGTTGAAGGTGCTGTTCTGCTCGGGGTCCATGACCTCCAACAGTGCCGCCGACGGGTCGCCGTTGACGCTCATGCCGGACACCTTGTCGATTTCGTCGAGCACGAACACGGGGTTGGCGTATCCGACCTTGCGCATGTTTTGGATGATGCGGCCGGGCATGGCGCCGATGTAGGTTTTGCGGTGACCGCGGATCTCGGCTTCGTCGTGCACGCCGCCGAGTGAGATGCGGACGTATTTCCGCCCGATGGACTCGGCGATGGAGCGGCCGAGGGAGGTTTTGCCCACACCTGGAGGGCCGGCGAGGCACAGGATCGGGGACTTCATGTCGCCCTTCAGCTTCAGCACGGCCAAGTATTCAAGGATGCGCTCCTTCACCTTTTCCAGTCCGTAATGGTCCTTGTCGAGGATCTCGCGGGTCTTTTTCAGGTCGAAGTTGTCCTCGCTGTATTCGTTCCACGGCAGGTCGAGCAGCAGCTCCAAGTAGTTGAGTTGCACGGAGTAGTCCGGCGACATGTAGTTGGTGCGCTGCAGTTTTTTGAACTCTTTCTCGAAGAGGTCGGCGGTCTCCTGGTTCCATTTCTTTTTCGCGGCGCGTTCGCGCAGCTCGTCGAAGTCTTTCTCGGTAGAAGGTCCGCCGAGTTCCTCCTGGATGGTCTTCATCTGTTGGTTGAGGATGTACTCGCGCTGCTGTTTTTCCATCTCCTGATGGGACTTGGTGTGGATTTGGTGTTTGATTTCCATCACCTGCAGCTCGTGTGTCAAGTGGGCGAGCACTTTGTCGGCGCGAATCGTAATATCCTGGGTCTCAAGTATTTCTTGTTTCTCTTCCACGCTCAAGGAGAGGTTGGAGACGATGAAGTTGAGCAGGAAGGTGTTGCTTTCGATGTTGTTGATGGCGGCGATGGCGTCGCGGGGGGCGCCGGGGGTCAGCTGCATGATGTTGCCCATGGTCTCGCGGATCATGATCATCTTGGCCTTGAACTCCTCCGTGCCGGTGACCTCCTGGTCGAGGTCGTTGTTCGGATAGGGATGGACGGTGCAGCGGTAGTAGGGACGGGAGTGGACGACGCGTCCGATTTCGAAGGCTTTGACGCCTTGCACGACCATCATCACGTTGCCGTCGGGGATGTTGAGGGTCTTGAGGATGCGGGCGATGGTGCCCACGCGGTACATGTCCTTGATGGTGGGGTCTTCCACGCTGTTGTCGCGCTGGGCCACCACGCCGATGGGCTCGTCGGAGTTGGCGCAGTCGCGGGCAAGGCGCAGCGACTTCTCACGTCCCACGGTGATGGGGATGACCATTCCGGGGAAGAGCACGGTGTTGCGCAGCGGGAGCAGGGGCACCTCTTCGGGCAGCGGCTCCTCGCTCAGGTTGATCTCGTCCTCCACCGACAGGATGGGGATCACGTTCGACTCCCCGTTCAAAAAACCGCCGGCAGCTATAATTTCTTTTATCATCTCTTTCTATAGGGTACAATACAAAAACTGACCTTTTTCGGGTTAACAAAAAAGGTCAGCAAAAGTACAAAATATATGGATTACTTGGATGATTTGCCAGCTTCAAAATGACGGGCGTATTTGTTGCGGAACTTGTCCACACGACCGGCGGTGTCCACCAACTTCATCTTACCGGTGAAGAAGTGGTGCGAAGTGCTGGAAATCTCTAATTTCACGAGCGGATATTCCTTTCCGTCTTCCCAAACAATCGTATCTTTTGTGTTAACCGTTGACTTGGTCAAGAACGCGTAATCGTTTGACATGTCCTTGAAAACCACGGTTCTGTACTCCTTAGGATGGATGTCTTTTTTCATAATATTTTTTATTTTTTTTGTCGTTAAAATTGGACGGCAAAAATACACTTTTTTTGATATCAACAAGCGATGGTGAAATATTTTTTTTCCACTTTAAATCCAACAGCCAAAACATCTTACAAAACAGGGGAGAATCCATGGATTTTCAAAAGGTGTAACGACCCCCGAGGTTCACGCTCCAGTCGAAATAATGGACGTCATCGCCATAACTTGATATGCTTTTGAACAGAATTTTGCCGTTGACCAAACTTCAATAACTCATAACTCATAACCACTAACCATTAAAAAATGTACTTTTGCGGCATGTTTACGAATAACCAATATGTTAAGATTTGCGGACTGCTCCTTTTGGCGGTCCTGCTTACCGCCTCCTGCAGTCGGCCGGAAGTGACACCCTGCGACGACTACCGGCAAGCGATGCGCGATTTCGTGGCGCGTATCAGCGAGACAGCGCGGGCGCAACATCCTGATTTCATTGTGATCCCGCAGAACGGCATCGAGTTGGTGACCGTGGGCGAGGATGCCAATGCGGAGCTCGCCGCAACGTATCTGGCCGCCATTGACGGTCACGGACAGGAGGATCTCTTCTACGGGTACAATCGCGATGACAAGCCCACGCCTGCAGCCGAAACGGACTATTTGCTGTCGTATCTACGCCGCTCGAAGCAGACGGGGAATTGCATCCTCGTGACCGACTACTGCTCCCGTTCGGAGTATGTGGCCGGCGCCAGAAGCCGTTGCGATGCGGAGGGCTTTGTCTCCTTCGCCGCCCCGAGCCGCGAGCTGGACGTCATTCCCGCGGGTGCGCCCACGCACGAGAATGCACAGGACATTGTCCATCTGAGCGATGCCCAGAACTTTCTGTATCTCCTTAATTGCGAACGCTTTTCCAGTAAGGCAGCATTTCTGGATGCCGTTTCCGCCACCAACTATGATCTCCTCATCCTGGATCTGTTTTTCGAAGATGACATAGCATTTACGGCGGCTGAGGTGGAACGGCTGAAGCATAAGGCGAACGGCGGTAAGAGGCTGGTTATCTGCTATATGTCGATTGGCGAGGCGGAGGATTACCGTTACTATTGGCAGTCGGAGTGGAAGCGCGACAAACCTGCGTGGCTGGCCCGCGAGAACCCCGAGTGGCGGGGCAACTACAAGGTCCGCTACTGGGATCCCGCGTGGCAGGAAATCATCTGCGGTGCTGGCGACAGCTACCTCAACCGCATCCTCGCTGCCGGCTTCGACGGAGTGTATCTGGATATTATTGATGCGTTTGAATATTTTGAATGATTCAAATGACAACCTAAATCAGCTAAATTCCTTCGCTCTTGTCCTGCAGAGTGAAATCCGGAGTCGCATTCCGAAAATTTTGTATTTTCGCGCCATGATGATACACAAGCGGAACATATTGCTGCCAGTGGTGTTGACCGCCGTCTTTTGCACGATGGTTCTTGTCGTGTCCGCGCAGGAACCACAGAAGCTGCCTTCTGCCATATTTGTCCACGAACAGTGTTATAAGTGCACGACATACGACACGCTTTGCCAATTCCAGTATAGTGATATTCAGTTGACGGAAGACTTCATCACCTTCAAGGACATGGATTGCATTCATACTTGTTATGACAATGGGGTGAGTTTCTTGCATGGTGCTTATGTTATTTTTTCTTTTCCTGATGATGAAAAATATACTATGGAGTTGTTTGGAAGAAGTCGTCCTGAACATTCTTGAGTGCGGGGCAAATTATTCCCGAATGATCCAAATCCAAGGGAATGACACGATGGTGATAGGGGAGGGTTTCTATGACCCCGATCTCGAATTTGATCTGCCAAGCCCAGATGATTCGGATTTTACGCTCTTCGCTGACATCACCGATGGTGACACAATCTATCATTTTCCCGAGCATTTCCCGACATTTTCCGGTGGCATTGATTCCTTGAATGCCTTCCTGCTCCGTGAAACCCACTATCCGAACGACCCGTTTTTGGATGCTCGGGGGACCGTTTTGGTGAGATTTGTTGTGGAGAAGGACGGGAGTGTCAGCAATCCTGTAGTGAAAACCTCGTTGCATCCCAAATGCGATGAGGAGGCTGTCCGCGTGATCCTGTCCATGCCGAAATGGCATCCCGGTACTGTTAGGGGAATTCCTGTCCGTTGTTATTACGAAGTACCCGTGATATTCAGACAATAGTTGCGTGTCTCTGACACGCTGACCTCCGTGTGCGCACGTCCAACCCCACACTGCGCTCCACTTCGTTACGCTGATGTGGGGTTATTGAGATTTCGTGCTTTCAGCACGCAGGAAATGTTGCGACGCTTGGAAGCGTCGGCTCCTACGCGCCGGCTCGCCCAAATAATAAAAGACAAAAAAACAACAATCGTCTGTTTATATCCGAATATTTTTGTAACTTTGCGCGGTTTTTATTGAAAATCAAAAACTGTTAATAATCAACCAATTAAGAATTTATAATCTAGTTATGGCAGAAAAAAAATTTATGACTTGTGACGGTAACCAGGCTGCGGCCCATGTTGCCTACATGTTCAGCGAAGTCGCCGCTATCTATCCTATCACGCCCTCTTCCCCGATGGCTGAGTACATCGACGAGTGGGCTGCTGGCGGCAGAAAAAACATTTTCGGTGAGACCGTGAAGGTCGTGGAGATGCAGTCCGAGGCTGGTGCCGCTGGCGCCGTCCACGGTTCCCTCCAGGCTGGTGCTCTGACCACCACCTACACCGCATCACAAGGTCTCTTGCTGATGATCCCCAACATGTACAAGATTGCTGGTGAGCTCCTTCCCGGCGTCTTCCACGTTTCCGCACGTGCCCTCGCCGCTCAGGCTTTGTCCATCTTCGGCGACCACGCCGACGTGATGAGCGCCCGCCAGACCGGTTTCGCCATGCTGGCCACCGGCTCCGTGCAAGAGATCATGGACCTCGCTCCTGTGGCTCACCTGGCCGCTATCGAAGGTCGTGTCCCGTTCTTGCACTTCTTCGACGGTTTCCGCACCTCCCACGAAATCCAGAAGGTGGAAGCTGCTGACCAAAGCAAGATTGAGAAGCTCCTCA
>CACXUB010000118.1 GCA_902770735.1 uncultured Bacteroidota bacterium
CCCGCTCCGCGGCGATGGGGGCCGTGGGATCGAAGCGGATGGGATCGCCGAGATACAGGGTCTTGCGCGCGGGCGCTACATAAAGGGGGACGAAGGAGAGGGCGACGCCGGCTTTTTTGTAATAGAAACGGGCGAGATCCACGAATTTGTCCTGAAAGGCGTAGAGGATGTTGTTCCGCCGTACGTTTTTCTCGGGAAAGATGACCACGCTGCGACCCGCCTGCAGCGCGTCGACGGACGTCCGGTAGGTGGTGAGCAGCCGCGTGTCGTGATAGACGGGGATGGTGTGCGCGTTGTTGAAGACGCAGACCGAAAGGGGGGTGATGAGCCGGCTCAGAAGCCGGAAAAAGCCGTGCGTCCAGCGGGGCTTGAAGGACCAGAAATCCTCGAACGCGTAGGCCGCCACCTCATCCCGATGCATCATCTGCCCGGCGCACCAGATCTCGTGCCGCCCCGGCAGAAAGATCTCCGCGGCGATGGGGCCGTACATCTGGCTGTGATTGCCCACGATGATGCAGGCCTCGTCCGGAAGCTTCTCAAGGCCTACGGTCCTGAACTTCGGCGAAAACAGCCAGACGAACCAGCGGATGATGCGGTAGATGAACGTCGTTTTCTTATCTTGCATGCGCGCCTCCGGATACAATGCGTCTAATTGCAGCGGTATTTCACGGCGAAACGCTTCGCGGCGTTTCGCCATTGTGAGAACATTATATCACACGGGGAGAGAAAAGTCATAAAGAAACGGAAATTCTTTTTCGACAGATCGGGGAAATGCTGAAACAGCGTCCGGAAAAAGAGAGCGCCTCGCAGGCAGAGCCGCGGGGACGCTGTATTGAACCGGGTGCGGCAGGGGCGGCCCGCTCACGCCCAGACGAGCCAGATCACCAGCGCGCCGGAGAAGGCGGCGATCAGCGTGAAGGGAACGCCGATGCGCATGAAGTCGGCGCTGGAGACCTTGTAGCCCTCCTTCTGCAGGATGCCGATGCCCGCGATATTGGCCGAGGCGCCCACCGGCGTGATGTTGCCGCCGAGCGTCGCGCCGATCAGCAGACCGAAGGCGAAGAGATAGGGCGGGATGCCGAGCAGCGCCGCGATGCTGCTCACGACCGGCAGCATGGTCGCCACGTAGGGGATGTTGTCAATGAAGGCGGAGAGCAGCACCGACACCGCCACGATCATCACATAGGTCAGCAGCACGGAGCCGCCGCCCACACGCACGAAAAGCGCGGCGATCGCGTCGATGACCCCGGCCTGCGTGATGCCCTCGATGACCATGAACAGGCCGGACAGGAGCAGCAGGGTCTTGTAGTCGATGGCTCGGAACACCTCGGCGGCTTTGCCGGACCCGCCGGCGCGGATCGCCTCGTATACGATGCCGATCGCGGCGAGGGCGCAGCAGATGACGCCGTTGGTGAGCGCGGGCTTGTCGGGGAACTGGGAAGCCGCGATCAGCAGCACCACGGTGCCGACCAGCAGCACGGTGGGCACGCGGTCGGTGACCACGGTGGTGACCTCCGCGCTGACCTTCTCCTTCTCATGCCGGAAGAGGTAAAGCAGCACGGGGATCGTCAGCGCCGCACCGATCTCCACGGCCCAGGCGATGCCGAGCCGGCCCTGGAACCAGAAGAAATCGTTGAAGCTCATGCCGACATAGCCCGCGAGCAGGATCGAGGTGGTGTCGCCCACGAGGGTGGCCGCACCCTGCAGGTTGCTGGAGACGGCGATGGCGATGATGACGGGCACGGGGTTCGTTTTCAGCTGCCTGGCAACGGCGAGGCCCACCGGCGCCACCATCAGCACCGTGGCCACATTGTCCACAAAGGCGGAGATCACGCCGGAGAAAACGCTCAGCGCGACGACAGCCCACTGGATGTTGGGCACCTTCTGCAGCAGCTGCTCGGCCATGCGGGCGGGCATCTGACTCTGGATGAACAGCTCCACCGTCGCCATGGTGCCGGCCAGCATCATCAGCACGTTCCAGTTGATCGCATGAAGGGCGGCGGAGAAGGGCAGGATGCGCAGCAGCATGAAGACGGCGGCGGCGCAGAGCGCGATGATCCAGCGGTGCTCGGCGAAGATGAGCAGCAGCACATACATGGCGGCGAAGAGCAGCAGCGCCGGCAGCATTTGATTCATGACGGTTCCCTCCATAAAAAAACGGTATGGCCGAGCCATACCTGCGAAAAAGCATAAACCTTCCCCATGCACAGCAAAGCCGCACATGAGTCTCACAGTGAAAAGCGAGGCCGGGTAAAAAATACCGTGTTGACGACCGCGCCGCGGCAGATGCCGCCTGTTACTCCCCCATGAACGATTCCATTCTATCCCAAGCGCGGGGGCTTGTCAATGACCAAGTTGCGCTTGTCTTGCCCGTCCCGGCCGTGCTATAATGATCCATACATGGCGAAAACGATCGGAACCGGCCAGAGGGAGGGACGAAGCATGTCGAGATCGACCAACCAGAAGCTGAAGCTTTTGTACCTGCAGCGCTATCTGCTGCGGCAGAGCGATAACTTGCCATGTATTTGTTGACTTGCGGTGTCGGCATAGCTGCTAGATTCTTGAACGATTTGACAAGAATGTCGCTTTGGCAGTACTCGCATTGTTTGGTCTGAGTGGTAATACTCGCTCCACAATTGGGGCATTTCATTGAAATTATTTCCATAAATACTTATTTGATAGTAACACTATTGGTTTTCAATCTCTGCACGTCTTCTATGGCGCGTTCAATAAGATTACTGAGTTGAATGTTGTTAGCTACGATATCGCTTTCTGCTGTTGTCTCCATATTTGAAACCGCATCATCAACTTCACTTATTATCCGAACAATCTTATTACCTACATTATTGTCGTTTAAAACTGAAGCGGGTAATGATGAAACCTGCTTTTCGAGCAGTTGTAGTCTTTGAGTTTGCGTTTTGTTAGAAATATTCTTCTCACGACAAATCCTATTGTAATGTGATACAACGAGTGTTAGGCCCTCTGAATAATTGTGTAGTGTAGAGGCCTTTTGCTGGAGTACATCCATATCCTTACTATGGCTTTCAATATTCCTATATATAACATAGGTAATGATTGCAAAAAATATGGTGTAGACTACCAAACAAATAAAGATGATGTTCAACGAGGGGAAATCTGCTGGCCATTCGTCAAGTGTTCGGCTCAGACCATATCGACTGATGAGCCGCATAATGCCCATTTTTGAAGCAATCAGATAGATACCTGCAAAATAGCAGAATACACATGAGGCGAGGATATACTTATTAACGATTTTCATAGTTCTTCTGCATTATGGCATAGGTGGAACTGGTGGTGGGGGAGGTGTTGTAGCGGCGAAGAATTGTTGCAGGTCAGGTTGATCACCAGCCTTTCCCCATTGTGCCATTCCCTGCTTCCATACGAGGGTGTCACGGTTCATAACATTCGAATCTACAAGGCTCTTTAGCGTGTTGGCATCGAAAGGTCCTTGTTGGGAGCCGTTAATGTAAACATGATAGGGGGAGAATACTACGGGAGGTGGCGGTGCTACAGGTTGAGGATTGGTCATAGGCTGTCCCACCTGCTGCATCTGAGAGCCAAAGATATTGCCCATGCCTACACCCATGCCCAAGCCGATGCCTGCTCCCATGAGGTTGCCAGCGTTGCCTTCGTTGCCAGCTGCGGTCTCGAGAATGTCGAACTGACGTTCCTGTTGGTAGTTGAATCCTTGTATCTTGCGGCGTTCAGCTTCCTTGAGAGATTCGAGACGATTGTCGATAAGACCTTTCACAACGGGGTCGTCCTCATTAGGACCAACGTGTGCAAACTGGAAGTCAACAAGCTCTATACCGTAAAGCTCAAACTTTCCCGTAAGTGTGTCTTTGATAAAGTCGGCAATCTCCGGTGCATATTCAGGAAAATCGAGTGTAGATATATTCTGTTCGCGGGCATAGCGTTTCAAATTCTTGTTGAGTTCCTGAACGACCATCGTTGCGAACTGCTTAACAAATTCATCGGTAGTAAACAGATGCTGTGTGCCTACAAATTCATTCAGCAACATCTGACTATCTTTCACCCTGATGCTATAATCGCCGTGAGCCCTGACAGGAATGTCAACACCAGAATATCTTGGGTCAGAAACTCGGATAGGTTGGGGAGTTCCAAATTTCAAGCCACGGCGTATCACTTTGTTTACATACCAAACTTCTGCCGTGAATGGAGTACGTCCACCAAATGGTAGATTGATGATTTTCTCCAATAACGGCAAGTTCTTTGCGGAAATGGTATGCGTACCTTCGCCAAAGACATCGCAAACGGCTCCACCCTTTACAAAGATGGCTTCCTGGCTTTTGTTTACTATAAGTTGTGCTCCCGTCGAAAGGTTATTGTATGGAAACTTCCATACCAGTTCATCTGGAGCACCGTTATATTGGATGACATCGACTAAGCCACGCCGTTCATTGCCTTGTCCGTCGAAAGTCTCTCCGTCTGAGCGTAATTTATTGAAAAATCCCATATTGCTTTAAGTGTGGATTGTAGTTATGGATAGTCTATCTTATACCCAGGCTCCTGACACGTAAATGCCACACGCCTGATAATAAGTACGAGTGCCTTTGGCCAAATATACTTCTGTAATGCCAGTAAGGCGTACTCTGAGCATGTCGGTTGACATGAGCATTGTCGTCTCAGGGATTCTGGCGCATATCGTTGATAGATTTTGACCATCAACTGGAGTATTATTCGCCCGAAAATGAGAAACGCAATGATATGCGCGGCCTCAGCAAGAAGCAAGAATGAGCCTATAGACAGTGGCAACCAGACGAAACAAACGTATATGAGTAATTCAAATGCAATGATTACTGAGACAATTAGAAGCCAATTGACATATGGTCGATTCAATTCATGATGTCTACAGTAATAGCGTATGCTGTCAGCGTCCATCTGTCGGTCCATTCTTGCTGCTGATTCTTTCGTGAAGTTTTAGCTCTTCTTCTCTCTTAGTTTTGCCTTCATACCTTGGATAGAACGCTCGGTGTAGTCGTTCTGCTCCATAGAACAATAGAAACGGTCGCCAGGAACAGTAATGGCGAAACGGTTGGAATTGACGTTGACAAGAGTCGTTTTGTCTTGCTTTGGGTCGTACTGTGGAACTTCTTCAGTGTCGCTAACTGTAGAGAAGTTTGTGATATCCTTGTAGAAGTATTCTTCCGTGCGCTCCTTGCGTCCATCTTCATCAAGGAAGAATGTATATTGGTATACATAAACTTGAGTATCGCTAAAGAAAAGCCAACTTACCTGATACTTTGACGAACGCCACAAACCGTCTTCACCAGTCTTTGCCAAAGCATCCTTGTCGAATAGATAACCCTCGAAGTGTACAGGTTCAATCTCCTTTACTTGGTCTTCGTCAAGACCGATTTTGTTCAAAGCTTTAGTTTTGAAGTCGTTTTGACTGAGGAAGTTTCTAACGATATCCTCATACTCTCCATCTGAAATTGGTTTCTTACTCAAACATGCAGACTCGTTACAGAAATAGCGGATAACAGCCTTCTGCTCATCATTACGTCCTTTGATGCGGTTTTTTACCCAAACTGAATCATTGTAGTGGCTCATCTTCCACCAAATCCAAAGAGCTACGAGAGCAACTAAAAAAATAATAAATCCCATAATTTTGTAATAGGTTTTTTAAGTATGTGCCTATAGCCCCCGAATTTGGCATTAATATTCATTTTAGGTTTGGAAACAAAAAGACGTGGGAGTTTATTCCTCCGTGCCTATCCCAGTGTTCAGGCCTTCGCATTGCCCCTTCTCAAGGATAAGCAACGCAAGCCCGCCCACGCCGAGTGATATTATATAGTTCGGCGTAGACGTAAACCATCATGATACTATGATAGCAACGAATAGCCGGGATATAATACACCCACGCGAACGCTTCGTTGCATTACCGCTGTGAGAAGATTCAAAGTTGCGAAGTTTGAACACACAGACAAGTAACGTTCAGAAAACGTCCTTCCCTCTCGGCTGTCCTTACAACTGGTGTTCTCAGCCTCAGGATTCCATCGATGATTGTTTTGACCCACCCTGCCCTCACAGTCATCAGCTTTGTTTACCTCCGACAGCTAGCACAGGTTTAGTCGCTACAAAATTACACATTTTTTTTTAAATTGCTTTCATTTTATGC
>CACXUB010000119.1 GCA_902770735.1 uncultured Bacteroidota bacterium
CGGCCACCTTCTTGCTGATGTAGGTGGAGATTTTCTTGACGTTGTTGTCGCTTTGGAGGTAGGAGCGGGAGACGTTCAGCGGGATGTCGGGCGAGTCGATGACGCCGTGCAGCAGGTTCATGAAGTCGGGCACGATGCCTTCCAGTTCGTCGGTGATAAACACCTGGTTACAATAGAGTTGCACGCGGTTCTTCTTGAGGTCGAGCTGGTTCTTGATCTTCGGGAAGTAGAGCACGCCGGTGAGGTTGAAGGGGTAATCCACGTTCAAGTGGATGTGGAACATCGGCTCCTCGAACGACATCGGGTAGAGTTCGTGGTAGAACTTGTTGTAATCCTCGTCGGTGAGGCTTGAAGGTTGTTTCTGCCAGATCGGGTCGGTGTCGTTGATAATCCGCGGCACCTGCACCGCCTCCTCCTTCGGCTCCTCCTTCTTCTCTTCTTTCTTCTCGTCCTTCTTGTCTAAGTTATTGTTATTGTCTATGTTATTGTCTAAGTTATTGTCTAAGTCATTGCTCTTCTCCTTGGGTTTCCGCCACTCGGTTTTGGTGCCGCACTGGATGGGCACGGGCAGGAAGCGGCAGTACTTGTTGAGCAGCGCCACCAGTTTGTCCTCGTTGACGAACTCCTGCAGGTCGTCGTCTTCCACGTGGAGGACGATTTCGGTGCCGCGGTCGGCCTTGTCGATTTCCTCGAGGGTGAAGTCGGGCGAGCCGTCGCAGCTCCACTTAACTGCCTGGGCGTCTTTGAGATACGATTTGGTGAGGATGTCCACGCGGTTGGCGACCATGAAGGAGGAGTAGAATCCGAGTCCGAAGTGTCCGATGATGTTGGCGGCGTCGTTGCCTTTGTATTTGGTGAGGAACTCCTCGGCGCCGGAGAAGGCGATCTGGTTGATGTAGCGGTCCACCTCGTCGGCGGTCATGCCGATGCCGCGGTCGGTGACGTGGATGGTCTTGTCGTCCTTGTTGACCTTCACCTGGATGGTGAGGTCGCCCAGTTCGCAGTCGGCCTTGCCGAGGCTGACGAGGGTTTTGAGCTTCTGGGTGGCGTCCACCGCGTTGGAGATCAGTTCTCTGAGGAAAATCTCGTGATCGGAGTAGAGGAACTTCTTGATCACGGGGAAGATATTCTCGGTTTGTACGTTGATTTTACCGGTTTGCATATTCTTTTGGTTTTAAGTTTGACAATTTGACAGGCGTAGCTGTAGCAAAGATTGTGCCAGTTTTGAGGGGGTAGTGAGCAGTGAGCAGTGAGTAGTGAGCAGTGAGTAGTGAGCAGTGAGTAGTGAGTAGGGAATAGAGAGTGAGTCGGGGAGGGCAGGGGTGCGAAAAAAGTGTGGTTTTTGGTAAAATATATGAGGAAAAATGCTATTTTTGCGGCGGTGAAATGTGAAATACCAAACTGTATGACCAAAGAACCGCAAGAAGGCTATGTCTATATCCTGACTAATCCCAGTTTCAAGGAAGATTGGGTGAAAATTGGAAAGAGTTCCCGTCCCGTAGATGTCCGCTCGAAAGAGTTGGACAACACAGCCGTGCCACTTCCATTCGACATTTATGCCACGATGAAAACCGTCAAATATGGTGAAGTTGAGAAGTTGGTGCATAAGACGATAGATCGTCTCACCGACTTGCGCATCCGCCAGAATCGGGAGTTTTTCAATGTTGATCCACAAGTGGCACTTGACATTTTTATGGATATTGCCTGTGCGATTGAGGATGCCGTCATTATGCGGTATGATGCAGAGAAGCCGTATCAGATTTATCCAATTATTGAAGGTCAAAAAATCAAAGAGAAGGAGAAGAAGAAAGAAATTCGCAAAGCCTTTGATTTCAGTATGATCGGCTTGAATGTAGGTGACACTGTCATATTCGACGCACTGAACCTCCCTGTAAAAGTAGCAGGCAAAAACAAGGTGGAGTATGAAGGCCGTCTATGGAGCCTCTCTGCTTTCTGCGGCACCTACCTGCCCGAAGAAATGCACAACAAGAGCGAATCCTATCAAGGGCCGAAATATTTTAGCTACAATGGGAAAACCTTGTGGGAGATTAGACTGGAGAAAGAGAAAGAATGCTAACTTTTTTTCGAATAATGGCAATAACTAATTTGATGTAACTATGGCAGATTCTATACAAAGTGAAGCCGCACTGGAAAAGGGTCTTATTCAGACACTTCAGGAGATGAGTTACGAATATGTCTCCATCAAGGAGGAATCTAACCTGAAGGAGAATTTCAAGATGCAGTTGGAAAAACACAATCGCAAGGAACTGGCTTTGCACGGAAGAGAGCATTTCACCGAGAAAGAGTTTGACAAGATTCTGCTCTATTTGGAAGGTGGCACCCGTTTTGAGAAAGCAAAGCGACTTCGTGACATGAAAGAATTTCAACTGGAGAACGGAGAACGGGTGTGGATAGAATTTCTTAATCGGCAGCAATGGTGTCAAAATGAATTCCAGGTATCGAATCAAATCACGGTCGAAGGTCGCCGCAAATGTCGCTATGATGTGACCATTCTCATAAACGGCCTTCCTCTGGTTCAAGTTGAGCTGAAAAAGCGTGGTGTGGAACTCAAGCAAGCCTACAACCAGATACAACGCTATCACAAGACCTCTTTCCATGGCCTGTTCGACTACATTCAAATATTTGTTGTCAGTAATGGCGTCAACACCCGATATTTTGCCAACAACCCCAACAGTGGTTATAAGTTCACTTTCAATTGGACTGATGCGGAGAATATTCCATTCAATAATCTTAGTAAATTTGCCTACTTTTTCTTTGACAAATGCAATCTTGGCAAGCTGATAAGCAAATATATTGTCCTACATGAGGGAGATAAGTGCATGATGGTATTGCGTCCTTACCAGTTCTACGCTGTGGAACGCATACTTGACCGTGTGCAGAACAGTAACAAGAACGGTTATATTTGGCATACTACAGGAGCAGGAAAAACACTAACATCTTTCAAGGCAGCTCAATTGGTAAGCGAAATTGACGGCATCGATAAGGTCCTGTTTGTCGTTGACCGTCATGATCTTGACACTCAAACCCAGTCGGAATACGAGGCATACGAGCCAGGGGCTGTGGACGGCACAGACAACACTCACGAGCTTATCAAGCGTCTCAGTGGCAACAAGAGCAAAATAATCCTCACAACCATACAAAAGCTTAATGCCGCAGTCACCCGTGACTACTACAACAAGAAACTCCAATCCGTTCGTGACCAAAAGGTGGTGATGATTTTTGACGAGTGCCATCGTGGTCATTTTGGAGACTGCCATAAGCACATCGTCAATTTTTTCCACAACCTACAGGTTTTCGGTTTCACCGGCACTCCCATCTTTGCCGAAAACGCCACACAAGACCACACTACCGCTGAGTTATTTGGCGAATGTCTCCACCGATACCTTATCAAAGACGCTATCGCTGACGAGAATGTTCTCGGATTTCTCGTGGAATATTACAAAGGACAACAGACTGTTGACCCGCAAAACGAAAAGCGGATGACAGAGATAGCTCAGTTTATCCTCAATAATTTTCCGAAATCAACTCTTAATGGGGAGTTTAACGCTCTTTTCGCCATACAGTCGGTACCGATGCTATTGCGCTACTATAAGATCTTCCGCTCGTTAAGTCCTAAAATCCGTATAGGAGCCATCTTCACATACGCGGCCAACGAAAGCCAAGATGACGACCAGACAGGAATGAATAGAGGTTTTGCTAATGAGAAGGTTACTGCAGATGAACTGCAAGCTATCATGGATGATTATAACGCTATGTTTGGAACCGCATTTAGCACTGATAATTTCAATGCTTACTATGACGACATCAACTTGCGAATGAAGAAGAAATGCGACGACATGGAGCCTCTTGACTTGTTGCTTGTCGTTGGAATGTTCCTTACAGGTTTTGATGCAAAAAAACTGAATACGCTCTACGTTGACAAGAATCTCGAATATCACGGTCTGCTTCAGGCTTTCAGTCGTACAAACCGTGTGTTGAACGAAAAAAAACGTTTCGGCAAGGTGGTGTGTTTTCGTGAATTGAAGGACAATGTGGATACCGCTATCAAGCTGTTTAGCAATAATCAGCCCACTGAGTTCATCATACGCGAACCATACGAGACGGTCAAGAAAGAACTTAACGACCTCGCCATTGCCTTCTTGAAGAAATATCCCAAACCGCTGTATATTGACACTCTTAAGAGCGAATACGATAAAAGGGACTTTGTTCTTGCATTCCGTGAAATCATTAGAAAACATGCAGAAATTCAAGTTTACGAAGACTATGATCCTTCTGACCCAGACTTATACATGACTGAGCAGGAGTTTTTAGACTTTCAGAGTAAATATCTTGACATCACCGTTGGCGTAATAAACCCACCTTCCGACAACACATCTCAGGCCGCAGAAGGCGAAATCCCATACGGAAATGATCAAGAACTGGAGGATATTGATTTTTGCTTGGAACTGTTGCACAGCGATGTTATCAATGTGGCCTATATTCTTGCCCTCATTGCCGACCTTAATCCTGATGAAGCTGATTATCAAGACAAGCGCCAGAACATCATAGACACCATGATTCGAGATGCCGAATTACGTGGCAAATCAAAACTGATAGATGACTTTATCCGCGAGAATGTGGATGACGATACAGATGGCTTCAAGCAAGCAAAAGCTGATGGAACCATTGACTTGGAAAGCAGACTGAACGACTACATCGCACTTTCCCGTAGCAATGCTATTCACGATTTGGCCACAGATGAGGGAATCGAAGAGGAATCTCTCGTCAAGTTTGTGGACGAGTATAATTATCTGCATCGCGAGAAACCGGAAATCATACAGCGAGCCGTCAAATCGAAGAAGGGTCTGAAACTGTTGGAACGTACACGCCTTCAACACCGCATTCTTGACCGGCTCCGCGAAATTATTAACACCTATAATTGGGACTAACGATTATCCAATATGAGTGAAGAACTTCAACAAAAACTGCGCAGCCAGCTATGGACTGTCGCCAACACCCTGAGGGGAAATATGTCGGCCAGCGACTTTATGTATTTCTCCTTGGGCTTCATTTTTTACAAGTATCTTTCCGAGAAGATAGAACTCTATGTCAACGAGGAGTTGGAAGCCGATGGGACCACGTTCAAGAAAGTGTGGGCGGGCAATAACGAAGAACTGAAAGAAACCGTAAAAAGTCTTTGTGTTGAGAATCTCGGTTATTTTGTTGAGCCCGATTTCCTCTTCTCCACAATCATTGAGGCTATAGGGCGCAAGGAGAACGTTTTGCCTCAGTTGGAACGCTCGTTGAAGAGAATTGAAGACAGCACCATTGGACAAGAGAGCGAGGACGACTTCGGCGGCCTTTTCTCCGACATTGACCTTGCTTCGCCTAAATTGGGCAAAACCACCGACGACAAAAATCAGCTCATCAGTGATGTGCTGGTGGCTCTCGATGGCATTGACTTTGGTTTGGAAGAAGCCAGCGATATAGACATCCTTGGTGATGCTTACGAGTATATGATCAGCCAGTTTGCCGCTGGTGCTGGAAAGAAAGCTGGCGAGTTTTACACCCCGCAGGAAGTGAGCCTCATTTTGGCCGAAATTGTTACAACTGGGAAGGCACGCCTCAAAAACGTTTATGACCCCACATGTGGTTCTGGATCGTTGCTGCTTCGTACCGCTCGTAATGGTAAAGCGGACAGTATTTATGGACAGGAAAAGAATCCCACTACTTTCAACTTGGCTCGCATGAATATGCTGCTTCACGGCGTAAAGTATAACGACTTTGACATCCAGAACGGTGACACGCTGGAAGCCGATGCCTTTGGTGATACGCAGTTTGATGCTGTGGTGGCCAATCCGCCTTTCTCTGCCGATTGGAGTGCTGCTTCCAAATTTTTGAGCGACGACCGCTTTAGCAAAGCTGGTGTACTTGCTCCAAAATCGAAAGCCGACTATGCTTTCATTCTCCACATGATTCACCATCTCAACGACGGTGGTACAATGGCTTGTGTAGCTCCCCACGGGGTGCTGTTCCGTGGTTCCGCAGAAGGCAAGACACGCCGTTACCTTATTGAGAAACGCAACTGCATTGATGCGGTCATCGGTTTGCCTGCCAATATCTTCTACGGCAC
>CACXUB010000120.1 GCA_902770735.1 uncultured Bacteroidota bacterium
ATTACAAGTCGGGGAAGCCGATCAAGCTGAGCAAGGTGATCAACGGCAAGGTCGCGCTCATCGACTTCTGGGCCTCCTGGTGCGGGCCGTGTCGCCGAGAGATCCCCAACTTGGCCAGAATTCATGAAAAATACGGAAATAACAAGGGATTTGTCTTGGTTAGCTTGAATGTGTGGGACAAGCCCGACGCGCAGGCGAAAGCCATCAAGCAGCTGGGGATGAACTGGACGCAGCTTACCGATGCCACGCGCAACGCCACCGACAAATACGGTGTGGACGGCATCCCGCAGATCCTGCTCATCGGCAAGGACGGGAAGATCATCGCCCGCGATTTGAGAGGGGAAGAAATTGAAGAGGCCGTGAAGAAGGCATTGGAGAACTAGGAACTGCGACATTTCTGCCGCAATTCCACAAAAATTGTCCTTCGGACAAGAACTCATTCAAAAATCAAAGAAAATATTTTTTATGATTTTCATTTGATTTTCCAAGATTTCAACGCGAAGCGTATCCAATATGAAGAATAAAGGATACAGGATATATAAAAGATAACGATAAAATAGAAATGAAAGTCGCAATATTAGGATACGGGAAAATGGGCCACATCGTGGAAAAAGTGCTGCGGGAACGCGGGCACGAGATTGTGGCCGTTATCGACAACGACGCGGACTGGCAACGGTTTGACGGCGAATTCCGTCAGGCGGAGGTGGCCATCGACTTCTCGGAACCGTCGGCGGCGGTGCCGAACATGTTCCGCGCTTTCGAGGCGAAAGTGCCGGTCGTGGTCGGGACCACCGGTTGGCTCGACCGTCTGGAGGAGGTGCGCGAGAAATGCACCGCCGCGAACGGCAAGTTGGTCTATGGCTCGAACTTCAGCATCGGGGTCAACCTTTTCTTCAAGGTCAACCAGCTGTTAGCCAAGCTGATGAACAAGCAGCCGCGCTATACGGCCGCCGTGGAGGAGACGCACCACATCCACAAGAAAGACGCCCCGAGTGGCACCGCCATCCACATCGCGAAGGACATCCTCGGCGAGGTGGATTCTTTGCAGGAATGGAAGCTCACCCCCTGCGACCACACCCGCGTGGTGCTGCCCGTCACCGCCATCCGCGAGGACGAGGTGCCCGGCACGCACGTGGTCACCTGGGACTCCCCGGAAGACACCATCGAGATCCGCCACACCGCCCACAGCCGCGAAGGCTTCGCCCTCGGCGCCGTCCACGCCGCCGAATGGCTGGTGTCGCAACCCGCCGGCGTTTACCCGTTTGAACGAACATTGACCTTTTGATCCCCGGGCTCCGCTTCGCTTCACCCGGGGTTGACACGTGTCGGGCTTCCAGCCCTCATTGAAGACTTTAACCAATAACCCATAACCATTCAAAGATGTTTCTATCAAAAACCGCATTAATAATCATCCTTATCATCTCCTTCCTCGGCTGGCAAGTCGGGATGTGGGGAATTTTCAAAAAAGCAGGCTTGAAACCGTGGCTATCGCTGATCCCGTTCTACAACATCTGGTTGTGGATCAAGGTGGTCATCGGCCGCAAATGGTGGTGGATGCTGCTGTTCCTGATCCCGTATCTCGGCATTTTCATGTTCTTCTACATGATTTGGGAGACCATCCGGCAGTTCGACAAATACAGCTATCTGCCGTTGATTTTCGGCACGCTGTTCTTCCCGTTCTATCTGCCGTATCTGGGCTTCTCGAAGAAGGAGCAGTACGTGACGCCGGAGGATCTGGATCGTCCGAAGAAGACTTCCGCCCGTTCGTGGGGCGATGCGCTGATTTTCGCGGTGGCCGCCGCCTACATCATCCGCACCTGCTGGTTCGAGCTCTACACCATCCCGACCTCCTCCATGGAGAGCTCGCTGATGGTGGGCGACTTCCTCTCCGTGAGCAAGGTCGCGTATGGCGTGCGTGCGCCGCAGACGCCGTTGTCCATCCCGTTCATCCACAACAAGCTGCCCGGCACGCAAGCCGCGAAATCCTACACGGAAATCATCAAACTGCCGTATATGCGTTCCAAGGCGTTGAAGCCCGTGAAACACAACGATGTGGTGGTGTTCAACTATCCCGACGGCGACACGGTGGTGGTGGAGCGGCAAGCGGAGAGCTACTACGCCATTGTGCGCGAGTTCGAGGCCATGTTCAACCCGAACGCCAGCATGGCCGAGAGGAACAACCTTTTCCGCCGTTACGCGCCCGAATACATTCAGCAGATGCGGATGAAATACCCTGGAGCTTACACGCCCGGAAAGGGTAGGGAAGTGGTCTGGCAGGAGTACAAGGTCATCGCCCGCCCAGTCGACAAGCGCGAGAACTACGTGAAACGCTGTATCGGTCTGCCCGGCGACAAACTGGAAATCATCGAACGTCAGGTCTATATCAACGGGCAAAAAGCCACCAATCCCGACCGCATCCAGTATGCCTGCCTGATTTCCCATCCCAGCGGCATGCAACTCTCCAAAAAAGAACGTAAAAAACTGAATATCAACGAAGAAGACATGCAACAGGTGGACATGAACCGCTATGTTGCCATGCTGAATGCCGAGCAGACCAAAACCATCGAGGGGAAGGGCTATGAAGTGTTGATTTTGGGAGAAGAGGACGGCGCGTACAGTCCCGACATCTTCCCGCACGACAGCAACTACAAGTGGAACAAGGACTTCTTCGGTCCGCTGACCATCCCGCAGAAGGGCGCCACCGTGCAGATCTCGCCGGAAAACATCGCGCTCTACGAGAAAGTCATCCACAACTACGAAGGCCACGACTTGCAGGTGAAGGACGGCAAAGTGCTGATTGACGGTCAGGAGGCCACCAGCTACACCTTCGCGATGGACTACTACTTCATGATGGGCGACAACCGCCACAATTCCGCCGACTCCCGTTTCTGGGGCTTCGTGCCCGAGGACCACATCGTGGGCAAAGCCTCCGTGGTGTGGCTCTCGTTGGACAAGTTCAAGACGTGGAGCGACAAGGGGAAGATTCGCTGGAAACGGATGTTCAAGAAGATTAAATTGTGATTAGTGACTGGTGAACAGTGAACAGGTTAGCCGTTGCCGGAAAGGTGACGGCTTTTTTGTGGGGTGAAATTCGTGAAGGAATTTTGCTCCTGTGTGAAAAATAAATTTTCAACAAAGATTTTTTTTCAACTTTTATTTGTATTTTTGCCGCGTTAATGTTTAATATTAAACTGTTATGGATGATATCTATATGCTTTCAGACAAGATGATTCCCCTCAGAATCGGGAACCGACTGAAACAGACGAGATTGCGGCAGAATATCACGCAACAAAGCCTTGCCGAGGAGACAGGGGTGTCTTTGTCTTCCATCAAAAAGATTGAGAAAGGCGAGATAGGCTCGTTCGACCCTTGGCTTCGAGTATTGCGAATTTTGGGGCTGTTGGATGCGCTCCAACCCTTAGTGAACGAACCGCAGCCGAGTCCGAGCGAGTATTACGAAATGGTGCATTCTTCAGCCAAGAAGACCCGGAAAAGAGCCGCAGGCAGCCCGCATAAAAAAGCAAAGGAGGAACCATTATGGTAGATGTGGCAAAGGTGAATATGTTCGGCCTGCCCGTCGGGACGTTCCAGTGGGACGAGCGTTACGAGGTTGTCCGCTTTGAATACGACAGCAGTTTCACTGGACGCGGGTTGGAGCCATCGCCTCTGATGATGCCGGTCCGCGAAGGTCGTGTCTATTCCTTTGCCGGCTTGGACAAGGAGACGTTCAAGGGTCTGCCCGGCATGTTGGCAGACTCTCTCCCCGACACATACGGACGCGCTCTTTTCGACCGATGGTTGGCACTGACAGGGCGCAGCAGCAGCAATCCCGTTGAGACGCTGTGTTTCCTTGGTAAACGGTGCATGGGGGCTTTGGAATTTGAACCGGCAATGGATTTGCCCTACGATCCGCACGCCAAATTCGAGATTGACTCGCTGGTTAGCGTGGCGAGCAGCGCTTTGGCTGAAAAGTCCTCGTTCGGCGTTAATTTGAACGAGGACAAAAAGGCGGCCATTGCAGAGATTCTTCGGCTCGGCACATCCGCAGGCGGACAACGGGCGAAAGCCATCATCGCCTACAACAAGAAGACTGGGGAAGTGCGCTCCGGCCAAGTGGAAGCACCTGCTGGATTTGACTACTATCTGATAAAACTGGACGGCGTTTCGGCAACGGCGGGATTCAAAGAAACGGGCAACTACGGTCGGTTGGAATATTCTTTCTATGAACTGGCCAAGGCTTGCGGGATCAGCATGTCGGAGAGTTCCCTTATAGAGGAAAACGGACGGGCGCACTTTCTCACCAAACGTTTCGACCGGAAGGATGGCAAGAAAATCCACATGCAAACGCTTTGCGGCATTGCCCACTATGATTACCGGATCCATCGCGCTTATTCTTACGAACAAGCTTTTGCCGTAATGCGGGCGTTGAGACTGCCGTATTCTGCAGCAACGGAAATGTTCCGCCGCATGGTGTTCAATGTGGTGGTGCGCAATCAAGACGACCATACGAAGAACATCTCGTTCCTGATGGGTGAGGATGGCAGATGGCAGCTGTCGCCCGCATACGACATGGGGTATGCCTACAATCCTCACGGCGGCTGGACTGCAACACACCAGATGTCCATCAATGGCAAGTTCGACGGCATCACCTACGACGACATGCTCGTCTTTGCTGATCAGAACAACATCAAAGATGCGGTGTCCATCATCGACCATATATGCGACGCGGCATCCCGCTGGCCGCAATTGGCAAAAGAGTGCGGCGTCCCTTCCGCAATGACGGATGCGATACAAAAAAACTTGCTGACGAATCTGTAAAGGATGTTTTTTTCTGTCATAATAACTCAATTATCCTCGTAAAGATACATGAAATTCGTGATTTTTTGTATGTTTGCCGTCTGAAAACACGAACCTTAACATTAATAACTCTAAAAAGTATGGAGTCACAAAAACTTCTTCACTCTGAAAATCCTGAAATTCAGAACAATGAGGTGAGCCCCAAGGTTTTTCAGGAGACTCAAATCGTTATTGAAAATGCAGCTCCCGCATCCGAAGTGGAACCTGAAATCGCGGAACCCGTGACGGAACTGCAACCCGAAGCTTCCGCTGAAGAGCCCGTTGCCGAAGAGCAGCCTGTGCCCGAGGAACCTGCTGAGACTCCCGAGCAGAATGAGCAGCCCAAGGCCGAGGAATCCGAGAAACCTGAGGAAACACCGGAACAAGAGGAAGCCGAATATGCTGACTTCGACCTTGAAAAGTGTGTGGTCGAGCTGGAAAAACTCGTTGAGGATCTCAACTTCAACATCATCAAGCAACGCGTTGAAGGCGAGGTGCAGAGTTTCTGCGCCCGCTGGCGCAACATCAACATCATCAAGCAACGCGTGGGCTTGATCCGCTCGGAGGTGTTGGAGTTCCTACGCGAGCGCAGACGCGCGCGCCAGGCCGAGTTCGAGGCCGCCAAGGCCGCCTGGGCCGCTGCCGCCGAACTGTCCGAAGGACAGGAAGCTCCGGCTATGCCTGAGTTCAACAACGAACCCGACGAACTGGAAAAACGTTTCAACACCGCCTTCCAGACCTTCAAGGACAACATGGTCGCGTTTAGCGAGGAAATAAAATCTATAAAGTTTGTAAATGGTTATGCTAGAGTTAAATTCAATGATAGATGGGGGCTGATAAACGAATGTGGTGAATTCATTATTAAACCCCAATATGAAGATATTGTTAGGCAAGACGAAGGATTATTTCGAGTAAAAGTGAACGGCAAGTGGGGGTTGATTAACGACCAAGAGGAATTCATTCATGAGCCGCAATTCGATGCTATTGGTTGTGTTGTTCGAAGAAATGGCTTGATTTGTTTGATTTCCATTACCATTGGCGACAAGATTGGATTTATTAACAAAGATTGGAAGTTCGTTGTAGAACCACAATTTGATTATGTACATCCTGTACGGTATTTTTCTGACTTAATATTTA
>CACXUB010000121.1 GCA_902770735.1 uncultured Bacteroidota bacterium
TGATGGCAAAAATAACATTTTTTTCAAGCCGGAACCGCTGTTGGCAATTGGCTGTTGACTGTTAACTGTCGGCCAAAATCCAACTGCAAATTTCCCGCCCAACCTACCGAAAATTTTCGTATATTTGCAGGTTTTTAGAAAAAAAGTAAAACCATTAATAATGAGCGAGTTAGAAAATAAGATTGAGAAAGAAGAAACCTACGGTGCGGGTAATATCCAGGTCCTGGAAGGGCTTGAGGCCGTCCGGAAACGTCCCGCCATGTACATCGGCGACGTCAGCGACCGCGGTCTGCACCATTTAGTCAACGAGGTGGTCGACAACTCCATCGACGAGGCCCTCGCCGGATTCTGCAACAACATCGAAGTCAAGATACTGGAAGGCAATGCCATCAGCGTGCTCGACAACGGGCGCGGCATCCCCACCGACATGCATCCCAAGGAGAAGCGCTCCGCTTTGGAGGTCGTCATGACCGTCCTGCACGCCGGCGGCAAGTTCAACAAGGACTCCTACAAGGTCTCCGGCGGTCTGCACGGCGTCGGCGTCTCCTGCGTGAACGCCCTTTCCAAGCACCTCACCGCCGAGGTTTTCCGCGACGGGCTCCATTTCATCCAGGAATACGCCTACGGCAAACCCCTCTACCCCGTGAAAGTGCTCGGTTCCAGCGACTACCGCGGCACCAAGATCACCTTCCTGCCCGACGACACCATCTTCCACACCACCATCTATGAGTTCGACCGCCTCGCGCACCGCCTCAAAGAGTTGGCCTACCTCAACAAGGGCATCCACATCTCCATCGAGGACCTGCGCAAGACCAACGAGGACGGCAGCCATCCCAAGGAGGTCTATTACTCCGAGAACGGTCTGCGCGACTTCATCATGCACCTTGACGAAGGCCGCACCAAAATCACCTCGCAGCCCATCTACATCGAGGGCGAGAGGCAGGGTGTTCCCGTGGAGGTCGCCATGCAATACAACGACTCCTACTCCGAAAACATCCACTCTTACGTCAACAACATCAACACCATAGAGGGCGGCACGCACCTCACGGGCTTCCGCCAGGCGCTCACCCGCACCCTCAAGAAATACGCCGACGACAACAAGCTGCTCGACAAGCTCGAGAAGAGCAAGATCGAGATTTCCGGCGACGACTTCCGCGAAGGTCTCACCGCCATCATCTCCGTGAAGGTGGCCGAGCCGCAGTTCGAGGGCCAGACCAAGACCAAGCTCGGCAACAGCGAGATTGCCGGCGTGGTGAACCAGATGGTGGGCGAAATGCTGACCAACTATCTGGAGGAGAACCCGAAAGACGCGAAATCCATCGTCGACAAGGTGGTGCTGGCCGCCCAGGCGCGCCACGCCGCCCGCAAAGCCCGCGAACTCGTGCAGCGCAAGTCCGCCTTCAGCGGCTCCGGACTGCCCGGCAAGCTGGCCGACTGTTCCTCCAAGGACGCCTCCAAATGCGAGCTCTTCCTCGTGGAGGGTGATTCCGCAGGCGGCACTGCCAAGCAAGGCCGCGACAGCCACTTCCAGGCCATCCTGCCCTTGCGCGGTAAGATCCTGAATGTGGAGAAAGCCATGCAGCACCGCGTCTTCGAGAGCGAGGAGATCAAGAACATCTACACCGCCCTGGGCGTCACCATCGGCACGGAAGACGACAGCAAAGCCCTGAACATGTCCAAGTTGCGTTACCACAAGGTCATCATCATGACCGATGCCGATGTCGATGGCAGCCACATCGCCGCCCTGATCCTCACCTTCTTCTTCCGCTTCATGCGCGAACTCATCGAGAACGGCCACGTCTATCTCGCCACCCCGCCGTTGTACGGTGTCAAGAAAGGCGACAAACTGCAGTACGCCTGGACCGACGAGCAGCGCGACCGTCTCACCGCGGAGGCTTCCGCCGGCGGCCGCAAGGTGCACGTGCAACGCTACAAAGGTCTCGGTGAAATGAAGGACGACCAGCTGTGGGACACCACCATGGACCCCGCCAACCGTCTGCTCCGCCAGGTCACCATCGAGAACGCCGCCGAAGCCGACCGCATTTTCTCCATGCTCATGGGCGACGAAGTGCCGCCGCGCCGCGAATTCATCGAACAGAACGCCACCTACGCCAACATCGACGCGTAATCCAATTCAGAATTAAGAATTAAGAATTATTCCAAGAGGGCTGCAGGCCCGACACGTGTCAACCCAGGGCGAGCGTCAGCGAACCCTGGGATAAAAAAAAGAATCATCATGGAAGAACCCGAAGTCATCGCAACTGAACCCGAAAAAAACGCACCGGAGACCGCCATCCCCGCGGACGTCATCTCCTTCAAAAACGTGAACATCTCCCAGCGGAAACTGAGAGTGCTGACCGACATCAGCTTCTCCATCCGCCAGGGCGAGTTCGTCTATCTCATCGGAAAAACAGGGTCGGGCAAGTCGTCCATCCTCAAAACGCTCATCGGCGAACTCAAGCCTGAAGGCAACGAGGCCATGATGATCGGCTATGACCTGCTGAACCTGAAAACCAAGCAGATCCCCGAAATGCGCAAAAAAATCGGCATGGTGTTCCAAGACTACCAATTGCTGCAAGACTGCACCGTCATCGACAACCTGATGTTCGTGCTCCGCGCCACCCAATGGAAAGACAAGAACGCCATGCTCAACCGCTGCGAGGATGTGCTTGGAATAGTGGGACTGGAGACAAAGGACTTCAAGCTGCCGTCACAGCTCTCCGGCGGCGAACAGCAGCGCGTCTGCATCGCCCGCGCCCTGCTGAACAACCCGGACCTGATCCTCGCCGACGAGCCCACCGGCAACCTTGACCCCATCACCGCCGAAGAGATTTTCCAAGTCTTCCACCACATCAACCAGACCGGCACCACCGTCCTCATGGCCACCCATAACTTCCAGCTAATCGACAAGTTCCCCTCCCGCGCAATATGTGTCGAGAACGGGAAATTGATCGATTCGCATGTGTGATAACGGTTAAAGGTTAGAAGGTTAGTAGGTTAGTAGGTTAGTAGGTTAGAAGGTTAGTAGGTTTAGAGTTTAGGGCCAAGTTTAAGTCTAAGTCTAAGTCTAAGTTTAAGTTTAAGTCTAAGTCTAAGTCTAAGTTAGCAATTTCTCGCCAGCGCACAGCCAACAGCCAACAGCTAAAAGCTAACAGCCAAAATCATGCTTTCGATATTAATCCCCACATATAATGTTAACATCCATCCGCTGATTTCAGAATTGCAGCCGCAACTCAATGACAGTCAGATAGATTATGAGATTATCATTGAGGACGACAATTCATCGGACAGGACTATACGCCATCACAACTCTCTGCTGGGGGAGATGGATCGGATTACCTATATCGAGCATCCGGAGAATCTCGGGAGGTCCAAGACCCGGAACAACCTTGCCGACACCGCAAGGTTCCCTTTCCTGCTTTTCTTGGACTGTGACGCTCGGGTGAAGAGTGCGAACTACATTGCCAACTACTTGGAATTCATCAAGAAACGGCAGCTCGGAGAGCAACCCTTCGCCGTGTCGGGCGGATTGGCTTACCGAAATTTCATCCCGGCGGAAAACCAGACACTCCGATACAAATATGGTCTCAAACGGGAAGTGCGCCCCGCCGCCATCCGCAACCGGCACCCGCACAGCTACTTCACCCCCTTCAACCTGCTAATCTCGAAGTCCGTGTTCGACACCTGCCGTTTCGACGACTCGCTGACCGACTACGGTTACGAGGACACCTTCTTCGGAATGGCATTGGAAGAGGCAGGCATCCCCGTCTATCACATTGACAACGAGATGTTTCACGACGGGTTGGACGATAACGAGGAATTCCTGGCGAAAGTCTCCAAAAGCGTGCAAAACTTAGTAAAACTCTACCGTGACAACAAAGTGAACGACCAATTCTTCGCCCAAAGCCGACTGCTGCAGACCTGGGACAAAGTCAAAAAGCACCCCTTTGCCTCTTTGATTTTCGGGACGCTCAGAACCACACGTCCCCTGCTCACCCGCTTAACCCTAAATGCCAACAGCCTCAAAGCCCTGGACCTTTACAAACTCTCGCTCCTCAACGACCTTCTAAACCCTAAACCCTGAACCAACATGACCGACAAGATCCTCGGCACATTTCTCAACCGGCTGTTAGTCACGGCGATTCTCTTTGCCGTGGTCATCATCAACACGAACAGTTTCGGCGCAGAAGGTACCGGCACGATTGCACTCGTCATCCTTGGGCTTACACTTTTACAGGTGCTCAACAATTTCGTGGGCGGCTCCACCTTGGTCTATCTCATACCCCAACGCAGCAACTTCCAACTGCTGAGTCTTTCCTATATCTGGATGATAATCAGCAACATCGCCGGAATCATCCTGTTAGGACTGCTTAATCTCGTTCCCCGAGAATACCTGCTGTTCCTTTTCGCCCTTTCCGTCATCTACAACATCTACTTCATCCACATCAGCATCATGCAGGGCAAAGAGGATATCAAACTGTTTAATATTCTGCAACTTACGCAGGCAGTCCTGCTGATTGTGCTTCTGGCAGCCGCACTTGCCTTCCAGCATTGGCTGCAACGTCCCGCCAGCATCAACACCTACCTGTGGGCGTTTCTCTGCTCCTACCTCATCCCCGCCATCATCAGCTCAGTCTATATCGCCCGCCGTGTCCGAAAAGAGAACCTGCACGGTTCGGGAAAACTGTTCCTCGAAATGGTAAGGTTGGGTTTTTGGACGCAATTAGCCAACCTGGCGCAACTGCTGACCTACCGAATCAACTACTATTTCATCCAAAAATTCGTCAAAAACGACAAAGCGGTGGGTGTTTACGATTTAGGCACCAAAATTTCGGAGGCGGTATGGATCATTCCGAAAAGCATCTGTGTGGTGCTCTACGCTCGCGTGGCCAACAGCCAGGACGCGGACTACACGAAACGCATCACCCTCTCCCTGCTGAAGTTCGTGTTAGTGGTCGTGCTGCTGGCGGTTTTCGTCCTCTGGCTACTGCCCCCGGCCTTCATCGCATGGATATTCGGTCCCGACTACGCCAGCTCGAAACCCGTGATTAACAGTCTGTTGCCGGGTATCGTCGCGCTGTCGTGCATGTCCATTCTATCGCACTATTTCGCCGGGCACGGCAAATTCCACATCAACGCCATCTCCTCTTTGATCGGGCTCATCGTCACGGCAGGTCTGGGCGTCACCTGGCTCGCTACCGTCGCCAAAACCGACACGGTGAGCGCGCTCCAGGTCGCCGGACACATCTCCAGTATCGCCTACTCCAGCAGCTTCCTGTTCACCCTCGTCTGCTTCATCCGACGCACGCACGCCAACGCACGCGACTTTCTCGTCACCCGCGACGACATACAATTGCTTAAAGAGAGCGTCAAGTCCCTGTCCCTGTTCCAAAAACGGAAAAAATCATGATTGTAGTGCATTTCCCCTCCTGGTTCCCGGATGCGGAGAGACCGCTGAACGGAAATTTCATCCTGCGCCAGATAGAAGCCGCCGGCACCGTCACTGAATCCATCGTGCTGCACCATTCGGCCTCCGAATTCGACTGCCCGATGCCCGAGAACGTGCATTTCCACCCGATACACTGCAAACAGAAACGGCAACTCATCAAATCCTACATCACTGAATTTCAAAACATTATAAAGGAATACGGCAAGCCCGACATCCTTCACCTGCACGTGGCGCTCCCGCTTGGTCCCGTTGCGGCATTCCTTTCCCGGAAACACAAAATTCCATTGGTAGTCAGCGAACACTGGTCGGTTTATCAGCCGATGAACCGGCCGTCACTGAAGCTTCGCGAGAAATGGACGTTACAATATGTATATAAGACTGCCGCGCACGTCACCGCTGTATCTCGAAACCTGCTCGACAACATCGCCGCCACCGTGCCC
>CACXUB010000122.1 GCA_902770735.1 uncultured Bacteroidota bacterium
CCTTGTCACCCTTCCGGATACCTTTGGCGATCAAAGCACAGCTCAGCTCGTTGGCCGTCTTCTTATATAATTGCGGCGTGTATTCGTTCCATTTGTCTTTCCCGATCTTGCCCGACAGCGCAAGCGTCTGGTTCGGATGACGCTGCTCGTACTGGAGCATGATGTCAAAAATTCGCTTGATTTTACTCATTGTCTTTCTGATTTTTGGTTTTATTTCGGACGGCAAAAAAAACATTTTCGCGGCAGACAGAAATCAAAAAGTGACACAAAAACGAACAAAAACGCACAAAAAGCGGGATTGAGGGACGAAAAACATCATTTAGGGACAAAATACAAACACAAGGGTCGCCGAAACAAGAAAAATAGTATCTTTGCCGACCTTTTTTTGATAGAAATGTTACATAAAAACATACCGGGTTACCTCATTACGAAAGACAACATCATCTTCCATCTGATACTGGTGTTCGTCTATTCGCTATTGTTCGTCAACCTGTTCACGCCATTTCAAGGGGCATGGTACAACGTGCAGCACTACACGCGCGGGCAACTCTTCGCCGACACGTTGATCATTGTCACGGGAGGAAGCATCGTGCTCATGTTCAGTCGGATGCTGATGTACCGGTCGCACAACCAAAAGCCACTCAGTCAGTTACAGTACTGGTCGTGGCACATCGTGGAAGTGTTTGCCATCGCCATCCTCTACACGCTGATCGTGCGCTACATCGTGCACGACGAACGCGAATTTTCCGAGATATTCGCGCGCGCCGTCATCTTCGTGCCCACCATCCTCGTCATCCCCACCGTCATCTCCCTGCTCTACTTCAGCACCAAAGCCAAAGACAAACGCATCAAAGAGTTAGAGACACGGAACATCGAGAGCGCCCCACCCCAAACCATTAACGAAAACACTGTCAATCAACCTGTTGACCGAAACAAAAACCTCTCCGAAGAAGATTTCACCATACCGGAAGATTTCATGGGGGACGACCTTGTCTTGGACAACCACCTGACAGGATCGCCTTCCGCGCCGACGATTCCGAACAGCGACAAAGAGGCGTCGAAACCTGAGGCCGCCGCGGAACCCGCCCCGCAATCCAAAATCATCAACTTCCTGGACGACAGGGACGAGCTCCAGCTTTCACTCCGCATCGACCATATATATTATATTGAATCCGCGGAAAACTATGTCCACATTTACTACCGCAACAAAGAGAACATCGAACGGTTCACGTTGCGCAGCTCGATGAAGAAACAACAAGAAAAACTGGAGCACCACGGGTTCATACGCTGTCACCGCAGCTATCTGGTCAACTTCTCGAACATATTGCTGCTGCGGAAAGACAAAGACGGGCCCTATCTGGATTTCGGCGAGAGTGGTCTGAAGCCCATCCCCATTTCCAGAACCTATCTGGACGCGGTGACCGCCTATTTCATCAACAACAGCGAGGAGTAGGGAGGGAATAGGGAATAGGGAGTAGGGAATAGGGAGTAGGGAGTAGGGAATAGAGAATTGGGAAGAATAGCGGTGAGAATAAGAATACGCGAAATACATGGCAAAAAAAACAGACAAATACAAATTCATTGTGGAGTATTTCTCTAAGGCACAGCCCGATGTCGCCTCGGAGTTGCATTTCACGAGCGCCTACGAGCTGTTAGTGGCGACGATGCTGGCGGCGCAGTGCACCGACAAGCGCGTCAACATGGTGACACCCGCGCTGTTCGCCGCCTACCCCACCGTCAGCGATTTGGCGAAAGCCACGGAAGAGGAAGTGCTAACCTACGTGAAATCAGTCTCTTACCCGAACAGCAAATCCAAGCACTTGGTACAAATGGCGCAGATGGCGGTCAGCGACTTCGGCGGCGAAATTCCGTCCACCATGGAGGAGCTGACAAGGCTTCCGGGCGTGGGCCGCAAGACCGCCAACGTGGTGCTGGCCTTTGCTTTCGAGCAGGCCGCCATGCCCGTGGACACACACGTGTTCCGCGTATCCCACCGTCTCGGACTCGTCCCATCCACGGCCAAGACGCCGGAAGCGGTCGAGAAAGAGCTGGTCAAGCATTTCCCGAAAGAGTACATCTCCCGCGCGCACCACTGGCTGCTCCTCCACGGCCGCTACGTCTGCACCGCCCGCAAACCACACTGCGAAAACTGCCCACTTGTTAGCATCTGCGACACAAAAATGTCGGCGAATTAAGCGAATTTCACGAGTATTCTATAATTAAAATGAAGCCTCTAAACCTCTAACCTCTAAACCCTAAACCTCTAACCACCAATAACCACCATGCTCGACGACTCCTACTACATGCGCATCGCCCTGCAAGAAGCGGAAGACGCCTACGCGGAAAACGAAATCCCCGTGGGGGCGGTGGTTGTACTTGACGGGCAAATCGTGGCCAAAGGGCACAACCTGACGGAAACGCTGAAGGATGTGACCGCGCACGCAGAAATGATGGCCTTGACATCGGCCGCCAACGCATTGGGCGCCAAATATCTGAACGACTGTACGTTATACGTCACATTGGAGCCTTGTCTCATGTGCGCGGGCGCCATTGCGCACGCACAGGTGAAGACACTCGTCTTCGGCGCAAGCGACCCCAAAAAAGGGTATTCCGTCTTCCTGAACAGAAAATTCCCTTCCAAAGCGGAAATCCGTCAAGGCGTACTCGCCGACGAATGCGCCCAAATTCTTAAACGTTTCTTTGCGGAACGGCGGTAAAGAGAACGCGCCAGTGCGAAATCAAAGTTCCGACAGCGGCAGCACCAGACGGTCTATGTCCCCGGCTCCTATCGTGAGCAACACATCAGGACGATGCTGCCGCAGATACGGGAAAAGTTCCGTTTTCTGCAACACCCGTTTGTCAGCGACCGACACTTTCGACAACAAGTACTCCGACGTGATGCCTTCAATCGGCTTCTCACGCGCCGGGTAAATCGGCAGCAGAATCACGCGGTCGAGGAGATTAAGCGCGGCGGCGAATTCATCCGCAAAATCGCGCGTGCGGGTGTACAAATGCGGCTGGAAGACCCCGCAGATCTCTTTTCCGGGATAAATCCCGCGTACCGCCGTGATAAACGAACGCATCTCGTTGGGATGATGCGCGTAATCGTCGATATACACAAAATCCGATTGCCGGACAATGTAGTCAAAACGGCGTTTCACGCCAGCGAAAGTACTGATTTTCCGTCGGATATAATCATCCGAAAGGGCAGGGAAAGCCTCCAAAACGGCGGCGACAGCGGCGGTGGCATTCCATATATTATATAGTCCGTGCGCCGGCAGCTGCAACCCGACAATCTCCCTTGCGGGAGTATGCAGGTCGAAACAGGAGATTTCTTGCTGACAATCAATATTATACGCTCTATAATCGCACGACTCTCCGGAACCGTATGTTTTCTTGTTCGGCAGTGTGACAAATTCCGCCACAGCTTCGTGCACGAGCACGGTGCGCGTAGTCTGCGCCGCGAACTGGCGGAACGCACCACGCAAATCCTCCACATCGCGGTAAATGTCCAAATGGTCGGCATCCATGGAGGTGATGACGGCAACTTCGGGGTGCAACGTCAGGAAGGAACGGTCGAACTCGTCGGCCTCCACCACGGCGGTGTCCGGATTCGGACTGCACACGTAGTTGTCGTTCAGGTTTTTGGAAATGCCCCCGATGAAGGCGGCAAGCGGCTGTTCCGGATAGAGCAGGTGTGCAATCATCGAGGTGGTGGTCGTTTTGCCGTGCGTACCGGCCACCGCGAGCGTCCTTAACTCGTCCGTGATATGCCCCAGCACCTGCGACCGTTTGTACATCGGGATTCCCTTGTCCACAAAATATTGGTACTCAACGAAATCCTTCGGCACGGCCGGCGTATAAACCACGAAATCCAACGTTGATGGGATTTTCGACACATCGCCATCGAAATGGATTTGCGCCCCTTTCTGCCGCAACATGTCGGTGACGGGCGACGGGGTGAGGTCGTAGCCGCAAACGGCATCGCCGCGCTGCAGGAAATACTGCGCCAACGCGCTCATCCCGATGCCGCCGATGCCCAGGAAATAGATGTTCTTACTTTTCATAAATCAAGAAAACAGTCCTACGGTTCTTGGCGCGCCCCTCTTCCGTGTTGTTGGAAGCGATAGGGTTCGACTCGCCGTAGCCTTTGTATCTCAAACGGTTAGCGCTTATGCCTTGGGCAATCACATACTCATACACCGACTTGGCGCGGTTCTCCGACAATCTCAGGTTGTCCTCGTCGCGGCCGATGTTGTCCGTGTGTCCCTGAATTTCCACCTTGACCGTGGGATTCTCCTTCAAAAATTCCACAAACAGGGCCAACAGCATCTTCGACTCCTGCGTCAAGCTGAAATCGTTGGTCTCATAGTAAATGTCGCGAAGGTCGCACACCTTTCCAGTTTCCACCGCCTTCACCTCCGCATCTTTCTCCACAATTTCCTCCGTGATTTCCTCTGGCTTAATAATCTGGGTGTCAAAACTATAGCCTTCCTTTTTGACATTGAGGATCAAAGGTTGCGGATTATCAGGATGCAGTTCGGTTGCCACGGCGTACTTGCCTTGCGTGGAACTCACGACGCCCGTGGAGATGACGTTGGCGTTGGTGTCGCGGATTTCCACCACGGCATTCTCCAAATCGCCCTCATCGACCGTCACCTTGCCCTTCACGATGACCATCGTGTGCGGTCGCGCCTCCTCGTACAGCTCGAACTGGTAGATGTTCCAGTCCTGGTCGCCATAGTTGTTGGAGGAGAAATAGCCGGTTTTACCGTCCAGGCTGACGAAGAAATCGACTTCGTCGTTCTCCGTGTTGATGGGCGATCCGATGTTGACCGGCGTGGACCATTGCCGCTTGCTGTCCATCTTCGAATAGAAGATGTCCTGACCGCCGAGGCCGTCGTGGCCGTTGGAGGAGAAATAGAGCGTCTTGCTGTCGGTGTGCAGGAACGGCGACCGTTCGTTTCTGTCGGTGTTGATGGTCGGCCCCATGTTGACGGGGTCGTTCCAGGAGCCGTCGCTCTTGCGGGTGGAATACCAGATGTCGGAACCGCCGTAGCCGCCCGGACGGTCGCTGGCGAAGAAGAGCACCCTGCCGTCGGAGCTGAGCGAAGGCTGCGACTCCCATGAGTCACTGCGGTTGACCTTGCCCTGCAACGGTTTCGGCTCCGTCCAGCCATAGCCGTCGTATTCGGAGAAATAGAGGTCGTAGTTGGGATAAGATGCATTCTGCAACTTCACATTGTGCCGCTGCACGAAGATCAGCAGGTCGTTGGTGAGGTTGATGGTGGGACTCCCCTCCCCTTCCGCGTTGTTGAACGGCTCGGGCAGCGCGGCGCCCATACCGAAATTCCCGCCTTTTTTCTCACTGCAGCTGAAAAACTCGCGTTGCACCTTCCCGCCTTGTCCGAACGGGGAATTATCCGTCACGTACATGCGGCGGGTAAAGTAAAAGTACTGTCCGTCAGGCGAAAGCGTGCCAAGATACTCGTCCGAAGGGGTCGAGATGTTCGGCACCGGATGCGGGTCGAAAGGCACGGGATGGTTGAGGATGTTGTCGTAGAAACGGGCTTTCCGCAGGATCATTTTCGCTTCGTTGATATACTTATCCGGCTCTGTCATCTTCGAGAAAAGGTCGGGGTTTTCCACGATGACCGTCGCAAACTTCACCGCATCGGAAAAATTCTCGTTGAAATAGGCGAGTTTGGCGGCATAGAGGTTATGCTGCGGCTTGTAGAACGGGCAGACGTCGTATATCCTGTTGAAGGCGGCCAAGTCCCGGCCCGGCCAGCTCATGGTCCTGGGCTGCTCCACCAGCGA
>CACXUB010000123.1 GCA_902770735.1 uncultured Bacteroidota bacterium
TTTCGAGGTTGTCGATGTGGATGTCGCCGATCTTGGTCATGTCGTTGATGTCCAGAGAGGAGATGTCAGCGGTGATGTTCTCGGGGATGTTCTCCAGAAGGCCGCGGACTTTGAGTTTGCGGACGCGTTTCTTCAGCAGACCGCCTTTCAGGACGCCGGGGGAGGTGCCCTTCACCATGAAGGGGATCTCGATGGTGATCGGCTTGCCGTCAACCACTTCGAGGAAATCGACGTGCATCAGTCTGTCGGTGATGGCGTGGAACTGGGTCTCTTGGACGATGGCTCTGCGGACATCGCCGTTGATGTTCACTTCCGCGTATTTGACTTCGGGCGTGTAGAGGAGGTTCTTGAACTCTCTCTCATCCACGACGAACATTTTCTGATCCTTGCCGCCGTAGATCACGCACGGGATCATGCCCTTGCTGCGTTGGGCTTTTGCATCTTTTTTCCCTACGTTCTCTCTCAGAGAACCGCTAATAGATACTGATTTCATACTGTTTTTTAATTAATTAGGTGTTTTAAAAATCGGCGGCAAAGATACGTTTTTTTTCGATACGCTCGGCGTTTTTTTAGTTTAGAAGGTTAGAAGGTTAGAAGGTTAGAAGGTTAGAAGGTTGGAAGTTTAGAAGGTTGGGGGTTTAGAAGGTTAGGAGGTTAGGAGGTTGTTAACGGAGATGTGTTTGTTGTTTTTAAATGAAAAGTATTATTTATTGTAAATTCTTATTATTTTTGCTGAAATAAATTCTTGTAAAACAATTTGTATAAAAAAATCAGTAAGTCATGGTAGAAACAAAATTTTCATTTGAAAAATTGGCAGTTTGGCAAGAAGCGCGTGAGCTTGTTGTAGAGTGTTACTCTCTTGTAAGTAAATTTCCTAAAGAAGAGAAATATGCTTTAGGAGATCAAATTCGCAGGGCGGTAGTTTCAATTGCTTCTAACATAGCAGAAGGAAGTGGAAGAGTATCATTAAAAGAGAAGATGCATTTTATTGAAATAGCTTATGGCTCATTAATGGAAGTTTACTGCCAACTACAAATTGCATCCGATTTGAAATTCATTAATGAAACTGATTTTGAGAACATAAAACCGAGATTCTCGCTAATATCCAGTATGCTCACAGGCCTCCGCTCCTCATTCCAAAAACGCTTAACCCCTAACCATCTAACCTCTTAACCATCTAACCCTCTAACCCTCTAACCAACCGCTCAAGGCACTCGGCGTCGGTCTCGTCGAAGGTGTTCAGCTCCGCGCTGTCGATGTCGAGGACGGCGGTGACTTCGCCGTTTTGGAAGACGGGCACCACGATTTCGCTGCGGGAGGCCGACGAGCAGGCGATGTGCCCGGGAAACTGCTCCACGTCGGGGACGACGACGGTCCGCCGCTCTTTCCACGCGGTGCCGCACACGCCGCGCCCGTACGCGATGCGCGTGCATGCCAGCGGCCCCTGGAACGGCCCGAGGACCAGCTCGCCGCCGATGACCCGGTAGAATCCGGTCCACCAGAACCCGAAGGTTTCGTGCAGCATCGCCGCCATGTTCGCCATGTTCGCGATGATATCCGCTTTCTCGTCCATCACCGCCTGCACTTGCGGGAGGAGGGAGGCATATATTTCTTGCTTAGAGCCAGTTGGGATGTTAAAGGATTCCATAGGATTGTTTGGTTAGAAGGTGAGAAGGTTAGAGAACCTTATTTATACAGGAACCGCTTGATCGACCGCTTCGGGGTCTTCTCGAACTCGTCCTTTTTGAGCTCGATTTTGAAGATCTGGGCGTATTTGGGCAGTTTCTCGTTGAGTTTCTGGAGGTTCTCCTTCATCAGCTCGGGGAGGGTCTGGCGGAAGCGGAGTTCGCCTTCGTAGTCGGGGAAGACCAGGGCGATGAGTTTGCCCTCGCGTTCCACCACGACGGACTCGACCACGCCTTCCATGTCGTTGAGCTTGCCCTCGATCTCCTCGGGGTAGATGTTCTGTCCGGAGGAGCCGAGGATCATGGTCTTGTTGCGGCCTTTGATGAAGATGTTGCTCTTCTTGTCGATGAGGCCGAGGTCGCCGGTGCGCATCCAGCCGTCGTCGGTGAAGGTGGCGCGGGTGGCTTCCTCGTTCTTGTAGTAGCCCATCATGACGTGCTCGCCGCGCACGAGGATTTCGCCGACCTCGTTGTAGGGGTCTTTCGATTCGATGCGGATTTCGTTGCCGGGGAGGATGTGGCCTCCGCTGCGGGGCACGAAGTCCTGGACGTGACAGCCGCCGATGAGCGGGCCGCATTCGGTCATGCCGTAGCCCACCACGAGCGGGAACTTGATGTCGAGGAGCAGCTTCTCCACGTCGGGGTTGATGGCCGCCCCGCCCACGATGAAATATTTGAGCTGCCCGCCGAACGCCTTCATCAGCTTTTTCCGGATGGTGCTGACGGCCATCTTGCGGATGACAGGGACTTTAAGCACTTTTTTCACGGACGGTTTCTCCAGTACGGGCATGATGGCGCGCTTGCAAATCTTCTCGATGACCAGCGGCACCGTGACGATGATGTAGGGATGCACGTCCGCGAACGCCTTCATCAGCAGGGTCGGGGTGGGGGATTTGGTCAGGAAGTGGATGTGGCAGCCGTCGGCCATCGGGTAGAGGAATTCGGCCAGCTGTCCGTACATGTGCGCGAGCGGCAGCATGGAGACCACGTTCTGGCGGCCGCCCGGGGGCAGGAACTCCAACCCCGCCCCGATGTTGGCCGACACGTTGCGGTAGGTCAGCATCACGCCCTTCGGGGAACCGGTGGACCCGGAGGTGTAGTTGATGAGCAGCAGGTCGTCGAGGCCGCGGACGGTGAAAATGTGGTTGTTCCGGGGCACTTGCATGGGCTCCTTGGAAATCTCCGTCCCTTCGCGCTTGGTGGCGATGATGGAGAAGTCGGTGAGCGAGACGATGGCCTCCAGATTCGGCATGTGCTCGGCGGTCATGTTCTTCCAGACGTACGGTCCCACGATGAGCAGGCGCGAGTCGGAATGGTTGAGGAGCGTCTCGATGTCCTCGCCGGAGAACTCGTGCAGCACTGAAACGATGACGGCGCCGTAGGAGGCGATGGCCAGGTAGGAGACGGCCCAGTTGGCGCAGTTGCGGCCGCAGAGCGCGATCTTGTCGCCCTGACGGATGCCCATCTCCTTGAAATACTCCTTCAGTCGCGCCACCTGCTCGGCCACCTCGCGGAACGTGTAGGTGTCCGTTCCGTTGTAGTCGGTCAGCGCGGGCTCGTCCCAATATTTTGGAAAAATCTCGTTGTAATATTCGAAAAGATGTTTCGTCATTTATCTGATTATCAATGATATAATGGTTTTTAGAGTGCCGCTGCACGGCGGGGCAAAGGTAGTAAAAAAGTTTAGAAGTTTAGAGGTTTAGAAGTTTAGAGGTTTAGAGTTTAGAGTTTAGAGTTTAGGGTGGCAGGCCGTTGGATCTGCCGGGATGGTTGCGCAGGGATGTGATCCCAGGTGCGATGCGTTTACGAATGTCGTTCCGATGAATGGTTCTTATTCCCGAATGTAACCTTTTAGCTCTTCCGGCGGGAAACAGAGGTTTACCACATCCTTTTTCTTGGATCTTTTGGCTTTTTTCTTGGTGTTTTGGGTGGGCGCGACGGGCTCGTAGCGGTAGCAAATGCCATAGCCCGAACGGACGCAGACCAGCAACAGGTACTGGATCTCGGCGTCATTGGAGGCGAATTGTGTTCGTATAGCCCAATTCATGGCGTCGATGTTCTCCTTCAGCAACTCGAACTGGTTGAGGATGGTGTAATGATAGACCAGGGATCCGCCGTCGACATACATGGAGTCCAGACGGGTGAGGTAGTCGATGAGAACGGGGAAGCTCTGGTTGGCGTTTTCGATGATGGAATTCAGGGCGAACCGCGCTTGGTCGGTCTCGGTGAGCGTTTCATCGGTGGCGAACAGCTCCAAAATCTCATCGTACGGGAAGGAGATGGTGACCGTCGTGTCTTTCGCCGGTATGGCGTAGTGGACTTTCAGCCCGCCGTGAAGTTGCACGAGGATTTTGAGGATGGGCGATTCCATTACGGAAAACGCGAACTGATCTTTCAGCGCCTGCTTCACCACTGTGTCCCCTTTAAGTTCGAAGGCGGAGTCGAGACGACAGTGGAAGTGGAGATCTTCGAAGTCGTAGGTCACACTGTCGATGGTCATGATGCCGGAAGGGAGCGGACAGTCCTCGCGGTTGAATTTGTCAAGCTCGAGGACGAATTGCTCTGCCAGGTATTGTTCGTGTACTTTTTCCAGCGTGTTCTCGTCCGCCGAAACCACAGGCAGTTTGGCGTTCCGGATCTCGTCCATCGTCAACTCGATGTCGATGGCTCTTCGGGTGTTCTCTTCCATGAAAAGCACCCGGTAGCCTTCCATGTATTGGTAGAACCTCTCCGACGTGACCATCACGGTGTCGGAAAGGAAATAGGGGGATTCCAGTGCCGCGTCGATGCCTTCGTGCAGCAATCTCGCGATGTGATTCTTCATCGTCTGGAATTCCTCCGGCGTCATGTTGAAATTCATCGCCTCTTCTTTCACCGTGAGGTTGATCAGAATGCGTCTGTCTTGATGGCTGACGTCCGCGCTTGTGTACATTTCGGGATTTTCGTCGATCTCCTTCTGCCAGCGCTCCTGGTCATGCAGAATGGTTAAATCCATGAACTTTCCCATCAAACTGTCTTCCGCTATGGCGATGCGGCTGGCCTTGTCGTACAGCAGTTGGAGCGTGTCGTGCGGGAAATGGATTTGGAAACGGTCGGTGCCGGCGCGGTTCTCGTAAATCACGCGGAGGTCGTATCCGGCTTGCACAAACATCGTGAGCAGCGTGTGCTTCTCGTCCCCCAACAACAGGATGTCCTCCCATCTGTTGCGATAGGTGCCCCTGTCTTGATCCGCGGTATGGAAATGGGGGTCGGCTACTGCGATGTGGTAGTTGACCGATTCCCCGGCTTGCCAAACGGTGTCGATGAACATGAATTCCTCGTCGGAACTTCTCCTCGAGAAGGTGAACCGGTTCTCCATATACAATTCGATGAACACGTCGTGGCGCGCCGACCACCTTGCACTGTCTTGATATTCCGGTTTTGTGCGGTCGGCCCAAATCTGCCGGATTTCCTCGGGGGAGTATTGCAGGACGAAATAACGGCGTGAACTGTCGAGGGTCATGTCGTAGGAAAGCCCTCCTCCGAGTTCCACCAGATGCACATAAAGCTCTTTGAATTCCGGTGTGTCGTATCGATAGCGCAGCAGGTTCGCAAAATAGGTTTTAAGTTCCGCCGTGTCGCGCCCGAACATGTAGATATCCTCCATGGTGACACCGAAGTGCAGGTAGCCGGCGCGGTAGGACAGACTGTCAACGACCAGCCCGTTCAATGCTTTCGGACAGTTCAGTTCCGAATTCCGTGCCACCTCGCGGGCGAACTTTTCGGCATTATACGACTGAGCGGTCGCCGTCTCTGCCGCGATAAGGAGCAGGAAGGCCACCGCCCAACCGGTCAGGTTCTGTTTTCCTGACCGTGTACGTCTGTTTGGCGTTGTCGTAGGTCGCATCGTTACAGCAGTTCGTAGCTCCGCTTCACGAATTCGCTCAGCTTTTCGCCGGTGAGGATGTTCTGCGAGAGCATGGCCAAATCGACCAGCTGCTGCACAAGTTGCGTGCGTTTCGCCTCGTCCGTCTCGTCGAGG
>CACXUB010000124.1:0-5670 GCA_902770735.1 uncultured Bacteroidota bacterium
GTTCATTGGGGCCGCCCATCTCCGAAGCCAGGAATATTTGCTGGGAGTAGGTGTAATGGTAGTAGTTGTTCACCGGGATGTAGTAGTTGGTGGTAGTACCTTCCCCGATGGCGATGTCGCCTCCCACCATACAGTGTTTGGTGATGAAGGTCTTGTACAACGTGTCACCGTCGCCGATGGGGCAGTTACTGAAAATTCTCACGGTGTAAGTAGAGTCGGGCTCAAGGTTGGACAGCATGAGCTGAGTGCCGTCAACCGTCACCTCGGTCCAGTTTAAATCGCTGGCCAAAGTATAGCCAACGGTATAATCCGTAGCACCAAAGATGGCGGGTTGCCAGCTTACCAATGCGGAATTGGCAGTAATCTGGCTGACGTTGAAATTCAGAGGCGCTGAGCAGAACGGCAGAGTGGTGAAAGTGGCCGGGCTTGACCAATAGCTGTGGTCGCCGCCACCGCAGTCAGTGCGGACATACACCTTGTATTGGGTGTTGTCTTGCAAGTTGGAGACGGTGTAAGGATGCGTGCTGGTCGGTTCCGGCGTTCCGGTCTCGGGAGCCATGTTGGAGGGAACGACCACCACTTCCCAAGCGTTATCGGCAGGATCGGCAGCCCAGTTTACATCCACCGTGGTGGCGGTGATGCCGCTCACTACGACGCTGCTGGGCACGTTGGGACAAGTGGCTTCCGTAGCGAAAGTCACTTGGCGGGGGTTGCTGACCTCCGTGCCGCAAACGGTGCGCACGTAGGCCGTGTAGTTGGTGGCGGGAGTCAAACCTGTGAAGGTGTAGAACGTGTCGGTGACTGGAGTCCAAGAGACTTGGTCGAGGTCTGTCACACCGCTGCCGCAGAAAACCTCCCATGCGGTCTGGTTCTCGCGAGGAGTCCATGACAGCGTGGCTTCGTATGCGGTGACATTGGAGATGGCCGGAGAGAGAGGGGTATAGCAGTTGTTGCCATTAGGCATAATCTCCATTTTGATGTTGTTACGGTAAGTTTGCGTATATACGGTTCCGCTGTAAGACCCTAAATTGTACGGGTCGGGATCGGCACTGTCGCTGTGGAATGAAATCAACATCGGGTTTGATGTGCTTGTGTAGTAGAAATACTGGGTGGAGTAACCGCTTGTGTATTCGTGCACGGCAATCAAGAGGTTGCTGACGCCGTCATAATCGAACGGGGTGTCAAGCGTGATTTCGCTCCATCCTTGCGCGAAATTATGGCTGCCGGTGTAAACAATATCGGCCGCAGTCACGGTCTCGTAGTCGGAAGAGGATGAGAAGGAACTTCTGGTCACGAGCTTCATATAGACCGTGATGTTGTTGGTCTGGCCACTGCTGGAATTGTTGAAGCTGATGGAGGTTATAGTGCCGGTCATGTCAATTTCCTCGGCAGTATAAATCTGCTCCACAAAAGAGTAGCCCCAGAGGGAGTTGAAAGGACCATAGTACGTGGTACCTGTGCCCGTGCCAATCTCCACTGTTTGCTGCGCCGATGCCTGCCAAGAGCCTAATCCCAACAGGACTGTCAGCATCAAAAATAGTACTTTCTTCATACTTTTTTTTTAATTTTGGTGATTATAAATATTATTGTTAATTGTTCAAAAACCAGTTGTTGATAACCATCGCTTAGTCATTGTTACAGTTATAGTTACAGTTATAGCCAAGGTCTAAAAAACCAAGCCGCAAAAGTACAATAAAACTTTCGCGCAGAATGTTTTTTTTATCAACAAATTATGAACAGGAAGAACGGTTTAGGGGTTAGAGGTTAAAGGTTAGAAGGTTAGAGTTTAGGGACAACCCGTTAACCTTTCCCATCCCCTAAATAGGAAATTACCCCCCTTTAGGGGGGCAGGGGGGTCTTCCCCCTTTAGGGGGCCTCCCCCCCCTTTAGGGGGGGGGCCAGGGGGGGGGGTCACCTCTTCACAAACCTCTTCGTCACCACTCCCCTATCCGTCGTCACCCGCACAAAATACACGCCGCCGGCGAGACCAGCGACGTTGATGCGGGTTGTGGGGCTGTCGCATTGCGGCAGCCCGACGGTGCGGACAACCTTTCCGTAAACATCAAAAATTTCAACGCCCAAACATTGTACATTGTTCATTGTACATTGTACATTGACAACCTCCTTCGCCGGATTCGGGTAGAGGCTGACGTGGGCGGCAAGACGGGCCTCAATGCCTGTGGAGTCCACTTGCGACGTGGTATCCACCTGCGTTGTGAAAGACAAAGCGTCGCCATAGACGGTCGCGCCGTTGTAGGTGATAAACGCCCTGTAGGTGTAATCAGTACTCGGCGTCAGGTTCGACAGAACGGCCGTGAAGTCGTTACCCGCGCCGGCACCCGCAATCTGCTGGTAGTTGCCGGCCTCCGTGGCCTTCCACTCAAAACCCATCGCCGTGATGGTCACATTGTCGGGATTCACAATCATGCCGTGCAACGTGGCGGAGGTCTGCGCGATGTCGGAGACAACACCCGTGACCACCGTGGGGTCAATAATCGGCTGGAGAGTGTCACCCAATGTGGAAAAGTATTCGTCGTTGCCGTAGTAAGTCAAACCATTGTAAGTGATAAAAGCCCTGTAGGTATATAACGTATTGGGAGTCAGGTTATAAAGATCGTATGCCAGCAGGCTGTCCGTCACCATCACGGTGGTATACATCATGGAATTGGCCGACTTCCACTCGAATCCCATATTCGTGAGAGGAATGTTGCCGGGATTGGTGACAGTTCCGTTCATCGTGGCCGACGTCTGGGTGATATTGGTGGCGGGATCGGTCGAAACCATCGGGTTGGTGATGGAAGGAGAACCGCTACAACTGGTGATAAACGTGTAGGTGGTGTAATTGTCCATGCCCGCGAATGTGCAGACCACAGTGCCGGTAGGATCCATGAGGGTGAAACCTGCCCCAAAGTCATAGAGGCTGGCGGAATGCCACACCAAGGAGGTGCTCACGCTGTCGCAAAGGTTCACGATTTCGGTGCTCGACACGCCTGTGGGACTCAACATGGCCACCGTGGCCCCGTTCTGCTGCACTTCCAGCTTGCTGCCGTTCCATCCTCCGCCGAAGACATCGTTGAGGACGAACGAGTAGGCACATTGCTCTGACGCCTCGCAACCGGCCGTGGCGAAGGTGGTGGCCAAATAGGTGGAGAGTTCGCCGTTACCGCAGTCGGCCTGAACCCGCACATCATAGTTGGTCAGACCGGCCAGATTGGTCAGCGTATAAGAGGTATTATTGATGGAAACCACTGTCCAAACGCTGTCGGAGCTCATCTTGTACTCCACATTCCAATCCGTCTCCGTACCCACCGGGATCCAACTCACGTCGGCGGAGGAAAGGCCAATATTGGAGACCGTGATTTCGGAAGGTCTTAAACAAGTGACCTCCGTGCAGTAGGCGTTGAACGTGGTCAAGGTGCCGAAAGGCGTGCCAGAAGAAGCGTAAACCTCAGTCCCCCAAGGATCGAGCAGCACGAAGCTGCACTCATAGTCGTAACCTCCGGTATTCCAAACCAGAGTGGTGCTCTGACCGTCACACAACGGCACATTCACCGTGTTGTTGTTGCCGATGGTGGGGATTGTGGCTTCTGCCACGGTGATGCCATTCTGCAAAACAGCGACACTGGCGCCGTTCCAGCCGTCGCCGTAGCTGTCCATGAGGTTGAGGACATAAACGCACTGGTCGATCGTGTCACACAGCGCGGTGTTGAAGTTCACCGCGACCGTGTCTGAAAAGCCGTCAACACCGCAGTCTGCGGAAACATAGAGCGTATAAACGGTACCTGAGGTCAAACCGGTCAGATTGTAGCTGTTGGTGGTCGAATAATCCAACGTGCCGTTTCCGAACGTGAATCCAAGTTCCCCGTATTCGATGTTGAAACCGTCGGCCGTGCCGCTCCAATTGGCGGTTGCACTGGTCATGCCTATCTCGGTAATGGCAAGCCCGGCAGGAGGCGGGCACGCGATATCCGTGGTGAATGTAATCGTGTTGGTCTTGTCCGGATTCTCCTCCACGGAGCCGCAATCTGTGATGACATACACCTCATAGGTGGTCTCCGGCTGCAAGTTGGAGAGGATGACGGAAGTGGTAGTGGTCGCCTCGGTCATCCAAGAGTTGCTGTTACTCGTGTCAACACTCCTGTAATAGACCGTCCAGCTGTTGTGGGCGGGGTCATTGTCAACGAAGGACACGGTGGCGTGGTGACCGTCAACATCGGTGACCGTCACGCTAGTTTTCACCGGGGACGGACAGGCTGGGGCGAGCTCCACGGTAAAGTCATCGAGATTCCAGGATGCCGTGGTGTTGCTGGGGTTCAAGTAACGCAGAGCCATGCGCGCGCCGGACGAGGCCGTCACCCCGTTGAAGTCGAACGGGCCCATGAAGTTACCATGGCCCGAACCGGTGCCGTAGTCGCCGCGAGGGCCGGGAATGCCCGCATCAGCCACAAAGACGAAGGTGGACGTGTCCGTGACATCGGTCATATATCCGACCGCCACCGTACCGGTGCTGGGATGCGGCGTGGCCGTGGCCCAAAATGAGAGACGGAGATCGGAAAGGTCGTTGGCAAATTCGGGCAGCACCAACATGTTGACGGCACCCTTGAATTCGGCGGAATTCTCTCCGGAATGGCAGGACAGGTCGTGGCCGCAATAGACGAACGGGCCGTTGGGATGCACAGGCGTCTCCCAGCAAATAAAGGGCACGTTGCCGTTTCCGGCGTAACTTTCGAAATCCTCGAACCACGGGTTTTCATCCGAAACCGTAATGACACCGCAGGAGGTGTAGAAATCAACGAATGCGGCTATGGAAGAGTCCGAACCGCACAACGACCGGACAGTCACCGTCGTGTTCGTGCTGCTTGTCAAACCGGCCAGATCAACGGAATTCGAGTAAACGACTTGGTAGGTGGTGTTCGCCCCCTGGGTGACGATCACGGAATAGGAATAGGCGTCGCCAGTCCAGGAAACAGTGGCGGAATTATCTGTGATATCGCTGACTTCCAGCGCCGTGGGCGAGTTACAATCCAACGTGCGCAGCTGCACATTGTCAACCGCCGCAGGCGGATTGGACGGACTCCCATAATAGGTGAAAGCATCCCGCCAGTGGAACACCAATCTGTAAATCTTGTCCCCGTCGCCCATGCCCGTGAACTGGTTAGCGCTGATCACCATCTCCACATGCTGCCACGTGTCCTCGCGGGAGAGCCAATGTTCAGTGGCTTCAGGACCATAGTTGCCCGGTTGGCCGGTGGCATCATATCCGCCGGAGGGATTGTTGCCGGGAGTCAACGTCACCGAATCGGGATCCAACCAATAGACACGCAGGAACTCGTCGGTCTGACTGCGGCCGTAGGCTTTCCAGTCGAAACTCAGCAGCAGCTCCGAGACACCGTCGGGAACGAGGATGTCCCTGTACGCATACACCCGCGAGGAGGTGAAATAACCGGCGTAACCGTATGTGTTGGACGCGCCGTTGTCGGTGGAAATGTAAAGGCCCCTCGAGCCCTCCGGAGTCGTGTTCACGTCGGAGGCGGTGTCCGTAGGAGTACCCACATACCATTTGTTCGTCTGGGAGCCGTTCAGCAGCACCCACTGCATATCGGTCTCATCTTCAAAATCCTCTATCAAAGGAAGTTGGGCAGGAATCGACGTGGTCGTGAAGGTCACCGG
>CACXUB010000124.1:5685-8646 GCA_902770735.1 uncultured Bacteroidota bacterium
AACCGTCTTCACAAACACGGTGTAGGTGGTGTTCGCGGCCAAACCGCTGATTGTGTTGCCAGAGGTCGAGTAGGCTTCCTCCGTCTGATAGACAGCGGTGGTGTCGTCTGCGGGACGATAGTAAATCCGCCAGGCGTTGTGTGAAGGGCTGTTGTCAACAAAGGCGATGTCCGCGCTCTGGTCCGTGACATTGCTCACCGTCACAGAGTTGTAAACCGGAGCGCCGCAAGACGGAATCAGCCCCACCTGCATATCGTCCAAATACCAGGAAGTGAGGTTGTTGGAGTTCTCCTGATTGAAACGGAACGCGATACGGGTGGTTGCCGGCAGAATCAATTCAGCCAATTCTTCAAAGGAGAGCACTATTTTCGTGTGGGATGTGAGTGTGGGGAAAAGCGTGTCCATCGGGACAAACGAAGAGGCGACCAACGGGTTGGTGATGTAGCCGATTTCCAGGATATTGGAGTAATTGCTGCTGTAGTTGTTGGTCATGGCCCAGAAAGAGAGTTCCAGGGTGGACAGGTCTTCAGTAAACGGGGGCAGTGCCGTCACGATGTCACCGAATGCGACTTCCAAGGCGGACGTGCTGTTGTGCGCAATGGAAGGAGTGGGTTCTATATGCGGGTAGATGATGCCGTTACGGTAGCCGGTGGAAGCGGAGGCCCAGCAGGTGAGGAAATCCGCGTCAGTGCCTTCAAAATTCGCGGTCCAAGGGGTGACCGTCACGGAAATGGCATCGCAGCTGGTGGTGAACAAGAACGTCTCGGAAGGTTGCGAGTTTTCGGAGCCACAGTTGGCAACCACGAAGAACTCGTAGGAGGTGTTGGCATTCAGCCCGGTGACATCCACGCTCGGGGTGCCGCTAACGGTCTCCACGTTGTAGCTGTTCTGGCTGCCGGCTTCCCGCCAAGAGACCGTCCACTCGGAGGAGGAGCCCGTCTCTGTCCAGTTCAGTGTGGCCGAACTGGGGGTGACATCGCTCACGCCCAGCGCGGCAGGCGTGCCGCAGAAGCTGCCCGAAATGGCGATGTTGTCGATGGCGGCAGGATCACCCGTGAAGAAGGGCAACCACGTGGCTCCATAATTGTACCAGCAGAAGACTATTTTCTTGGATGTGCCAATCACACCGCTACCCAACAAGATATCCGCATGTGTCCAGTCCGAAACCTCGGACACCATGCCCGTCAACGCACAGCTGTCGGACAGAACATCGATACTGGAAATCGGCGCGGAGCCGTCAATCATAAACACTCTAAAGAGAGCGTACGCAGGAGCGACAGGCACACAGGGCACCTTGTAGTCGAACGAAAGATGGTATTCCAGCGGATCTGCCGGAAATTCAACCTCCATGACGGCATAGGCATACGATATCGAGACGTTGGATGCCGTGTATGACGCGCCGTTGTCGGTGGAAACGTAGAGACTGTGCCCCGTCTCGTTGGGGTTGCTCGCGTCAACCGGATTGAACGTTGCGGAACCAATGGCCCACTGGTTGCTCCCGGTCCCTTGGAAGGCGAAATCCGTGATGGACTCGGGATTTGTCTCGAAATCCTGACTATAGGGCAGAACCACGGGAAGATTAAGCGTAGCAAAGTTCACATCGCCAACGGCAGTGTTGGACGTGGCGGACGAACCGCTTGACTGCGCTAACACTGGCGACGCCACAAGGCCAAACACCAGAAGAGCAAGCAAAAAGAATAATTTCTTTCTCATTTTATAGGATTTAATTGATTATTGTTCTAACAAAGGAGCCGGGAGGGGGTTAACGTTTCACGAAAGATTTCGTCACCACTCCCCTATCCGTCGTCACTCGCACGAAATACACGCCGTCGGCGAGGCCAACGACGTCGATGCGGGTTTGTAGGGGCGAATCATTATTCGCCCCTACATCGGTGCGGACAATCTTTCCGTAAACATCAAAGACTTCAACGCCCAGACATTGTACATTGTTCATTGTACATTGCACATTGACCACCTCCTTCGCCGGATTCGGGTAGAGGCTGACGTGGGCGGCGAGGCGGTCCTCAACCCCCACATTGGTGGTCTGCACCGTGAACAGCGGACTCCATCCGCTGACATTGCCGTTTCCGCAGTTGGCCTGCACCTGGAGTTCATAAACAGTGCTCCCCTCCAGGCCGGCGACCGTGTACACATTCGTGCTGGCCGTCGCGGAGTGCCACAGGCTGTCCTGCGCACGGTAACGGATGTTCCAGCTCTCCACAGCCGGGTCGGCGGTCCATTCCACAGTGAAAGACTCGTTTGCCAAGTCGGCGAGCTGAACGTCCTCGGGGGCCGGGCAGGGGTCGCTTTCATAGACGCCTAAGCGGGTGATGACGGCCCCGGGCTGCGTACCGGTGGTATTGTCGTTTCTCCAAAGGAAAACGAGCTTTGCAATCCAGCCCGGCTCCGGATTCGCCATGTTCATCGCGACATGCGCCACACCGCCCGTCATGTTGAAAAGGTACGGATAGCCGTCGTCGGTCGGCTTGAAGGCCGTGAAATCCATCGCATAGTCGGCGTATTGGGCCGGCGACTGCGTGTTGTTGTAACGCCCGGCATGAAAAGTCACATCCATCGGCACAAGAAAGACCTTCAAGTAGTCGAAATGGGTCTCGCCGCCCATCATCACGTCAAACACCACCCACACAGAATCCGAATTGGGCATCACCAGCGGCTTCTCCGCCATCACCGTGGAGGCTACGGCAATATCGTAACCAGCTGATTCCAAATCATTTGAAATAAACAGTGCGGACTCCCCCACTCCATCGGCCGCACCGATCATCCATTGGTTGACCGCGCCGCCGTTGTTCAGCCACCAGTGACTGTCGGAGGTGAAATCGGTGAAATACGGCAGACTGTCGGCCAAGATGGAGATGTCCCCGAGTCCGGTCCATTCCAAGACCGGGTAGCCGCCGTTCATGCCCGTGTCCGCCACGAAAGCCTCGCCGAGGTCGGAGACGA
>CACXUB010000125.1 GCA_902770735.1 uncultured Bacteroidota bacterium
ACCGGTCAGCTCATCCCTGGACATGTCCTTGGTGAAATCCGGGTAAACAGGCTCAATAGGAGCCACTTCCGAGTTCTGGACAGCGGTCAGGAACTCGCTCTGCATGTGGCGGTTAGTCTCAATGGGGGTTATCGCTGGAGCGGCGATCTTGTCGATGTTGGGATCTTCTCCGATCCTCTTGTAAGCAAGAGCATAACTGTTGGCTCCGAGATATTCGTTAGCCCAGTCTGTGACCTGCTGCTTGGTGACCTTTTCCAGTCGGCTCATCTGAAGGGCGTCATCCTTCCAGGCATGGCCATTGATGAAGGAGTTGACAAAAGTCATTGCCCTGGAACCGTTGCGCTCCAATGAAGCCATCTCACCAAGTTTGATGTTATTGATGGTGGACTGGATAAGAGCCTCATCAAAATCGCCGGAACGGAGCCTGGCGACTTCACCGAGAATGAGGTCACGGACTTCCTCAAGCGACTGTCCCTCACGAGGATAACCAACCATAAGGAACTCTCCGTAGTCGGGGCGATCATAATTCATGAGATAGAAGCCGCCGATCTTCTGGGCCTGGGCCAGATTAAGGTCGACAAGTCCGGCCTTGCCATTTGAAAGAATAGAGCTGACTATCGATCCGACCTCGCTGCGAAGAATATCCTTTCCGCCCGGAGTCCTCCAACCGATCATCACGAACTCAGCGTCAAGACCATAGACGGTCTTCTCGACTGGAGTGGTTATCGGAGCCTCAGGCTCATATTCCAAAGTCTTGATCTCGGGATTAGGCTCCCACTCTCCGAAATATTTCTCGATAATGTCCACAAAGGTGTCGGGATCGAAGTCGCCAGACACACAGATCGCGACATTATTAGGCACATAGAAGTTGCTTCTGTGGTTCTCGATGTTGATGATTGAAGGATTCTTCAGATGCTCCTGAGTTCCGATCGTTGTCTGGATTCCGTAAGGATGACGGGCAAACAGCACTGAATCAACCGCTTCCATCGCTTTGGAATCATCCTCCGTGAGGCTCATGTTCTTCTCCTCATAGACGGCCTCCAACTCGGTGTGGAACAAGCGGAAGACGGGGTTGGCGAAACGCTCACCCTCGATCTTCAGCCAGCGCTCGACCTCGTTGCTCGGGATGTCCTCCTGATAGACGGTCATGTCGTTGGAGGTGAAGGCGTTGGTGCCCTGTGCGCCGATCATCGACATCATCTTGTCGTACTCGTTCGGGATGGCGTACTTGGAAGCCTCGTACGACACGGAGTCGATCTGATGGTAGATGGCTTTGCGCTGGGCGGGGTCGGTGGTGTGGTTGTAAACCTCGTACAACGCTTCGATCTTCTTGAGCTGTTCCTGTTCCTTGGCCCAATCGAGGGTGCCGAAGAGGTTGGTGCCCTTGAACATCAGGTGCTCCAAGTAGTGGGAAAGACCCGTGGATTCGGAGGGGTCGTTCTTGCTGCCCACGCGCACCGCGATGTAGGTCTGGATGCGCGGCACGTCCTTGTTCACCGACATGAACACCTGCAGACCGTTGTCCAAGGTGTAATGAATGACGTTCATCGGGTCATTCTGATAGGTCTCCTTGTGGTAATTCTGCGCGAAAGAGCTGAAAGCCAGGAGACTGAAGGCTGCCAGCAGCAGAGTTGCGATAAAGTTACGTCTCATAATGTTTGATTTGTATTATTTTTTGATGAATTTTTCCGTATGACAATCTTTTTCTGTGACAATTTTCAAAACATAAATCCCTTGCGGAAGCATGGAAACGTTGACTTTGGCGTCGGGATTCGTTTCCGAAAGCATGAGTTTTCCCATCGAATCGTAAATTTCCACACGTCTTGTCCCATCCAGCGTGATGTTCAGCTCGCCGTGAGCCGGGTTGGGGTAGAAGTGGCCGTTTGGGCTTGCGTGCGAGGGAATCCCCGACTCTATGAAGTGCACGTCAAAGCTCGCCTGGTCGCCGCTAAATTGGATGTTGGTGATTTCAAAGCTGGTCTCGGGCGTGCCGTCGATGAGGTAGGGGTGGGGGTTGGTGGTGGGACCGAAGGCGGTGCGGTTCGCGTATCCGAACGCCGCCGAGCTGACGTTCCCGTTGATGGTGTCGATGCTGCTGTTCCGTCTGAAAACCCAATACGTGTGCGGCTTTTCGTAAAAGTCAAACAAACCGTTGCCGGCATCGTACAGGTCGTTGAGGTTGACGTTGTCGTACCATCTGCCGATGATCACGCCGCTGTGAGGGACGTTCTCCATGAAATCGTTGCTGTTGCGGTATTCGAAGGTGAACCACTGGTCCGGATCGATGGCCGACCGGATGAAGTAGCAGTTGTTGTGGCCGGAGGAGGTGTTGCTGTTCAGGACATAGTGCCCGTCTTCGGTGATTTCGACGGGTTCGTCAACGATGCCCAGGAATTTGTACTTGATGATGGTGGAAATCTGTTGCAGGTTGTCTTGGGCCATTTGGTCCCATAAATAAACAGGGTAAATGTCGGTGTAGTTGTAATAGTGGTAGAAGTCGGGGATGCCAAGGGAGTGCCCCATCTCGTGACAGAACACATTGGCGGTGAAATAGGGTCCGGAATTGGCGAATTCAAAATTGTAGCAGCAAGGGAGTTTCCCGTTGATATAAATTTCGTCGGGCAGTCCTGCGTAGTAGGCGCTGAAAAAGTTCATGTGGGGCCACAGAAGTTCGTTCCAGCCGCCGACCCCGCCTTTGAGGATAAAGCTGATGTTGTCGATGAGGCCGTCGTTGTTGCCGTCCAGGTTGATGTTGCTGTCGACAATATCTAAGGAATCGATGTATTGTAGTGCCCGTGCCAGCATCTCAAATTCTCGGGAGACCTGGTTGTCGGTATAACCGTCCGGATTGGTTTCGCTTTGGGGTTGGAAATAGGAGCGAGGGTAGGGGTCTTGATAGGAGACGATGGCCGTGTCCTGGATGTTGTTGGTATAGACTGTGTGATAGTTGATTTTTCCGTAGGTTGTGGCCTTGAAATAGTTGTGGACCGAGATGTTGTTCGGCGTGGTGTCGTTGAACATCTGGTCGATAGGGCCCAGTGTCTCGGTGAATTCCGGATCGTCGGCGAAACGGATGAAGATGACCAGGTTGGTGAGCGTCATCTGTTCGCTCCGGTTCAAATGGATGTGGGGGGCGAGCTGGTAGTTCAAGGGAGGACGTGACGGAAGCAACGGCGGGATGGTGTCTGCCGGTGCGGCAAAGCCGAGAAGCGCAATCGCGTTGAACAATAGGACAAGTATCTTTTTCGTTACGGTTCCGAAGTCCATTTAACCTTGATTTTGATTTAACCTGCAAAAATATATTTTTTGTGTTTTGGAGGCCGATATGTTGATAATTATTGAAATTTTGTCGCCCGCCGCCCCGTTCCCGTCCAATTTTCATACACCCCTGTCGCAATAATGGACACCCGCTTGACGTTGACTTTTGCGTAAATGGCTGATTTTTAGATGTGTGTCGGTTTTGGCACGGTTTTGGGAGTTAAGAATTAAGAATTAAGAATTAAGAATGATACGATTAGAGAACATCAGCAAAAGCTTCCGCTCCGAAACGGTGGAGACGAAAGCGCTACAGCGAGTAAACCTGGAGGTCCGGAAGGGCGAGTTCATAGCCGTGATGGGCCCTTCCGGTTGCGGCAAGACGACCTTGCTCAACATCCTCGGACTCCTCAACACCCCCGACTCGGGCCGCTATTTCCTTGACGGCCATGACGTGAGCGGACTGAAAGAGCGCGACCGGCTGAAGCTGCGGCGCGGGGTCATCGGCTTCGTGTTTCAGAGCTTCAACCTCATCGACGACATGAACGTTTTCGAGAACGTGGAGCTGCCGTTGCGCTACCTCGGGCTCAGCAAGTCGGAGCGGCGGGCGAAGGTCAACGAGGTGCTGGAGCGCATGAGCATCATCCACCGGGCGAGCCACTATCCGCAGCAGCTCTCCGGCGGGCAGCAGCAGCGTGTCGCCGTGGCCCGCGCGGTTGTCTCCAACCCGCAGCTCATCCTCTGCGACGAGCCCACCGGCAACCTCGACAGTCACAACGGCCTCGACGTCATGCACCTGCTCTGCGACCTCAACGCCGCCGGCACCACCATCGTCATGGTCACCCACAGCGCCCACGACGCCGGCTTCGCGCATCGCATCGTGAAACTGCTGGACGGCACCATCAATTATGAATGCTGAATGCTGAATGATGAATGTTGAATGCTGAATGAAGAATGTAGAATGAAGAATGATGATACGAAAGAGCCCCAATTCCCCCCTTTAGGGGGGATGCCCGCAGGGCAGGGGGGGTATCAAAACTGCTTCCTTGAGCAGCCCCGGAGGGGCAAGACGCGCGAAGCGCTAATAACCCCACACAAGCGCAGCGCAGTGTGGGGCTGGAAGAAGCAGAAGGTTCCGGACTGCGGAGACATTGATGACGACGAAGCGCAGCCTCAGTGTATGGGCCTGACAAGAACGAAAAAACCAAATCAGATATGAAAACCCCAAAAATCCTCAACATCCTCGGCCTCGCCGTGGCCATCGCCGCCTTCATGGTGGTGGCGATGGTAAGATACTATGACCTCCGGTACGACAAGTCGTACCCCGGTGCGGACCGCATCTACTCGGTGTGGCTCATGAAAAATATGTACTTAGGCAACGATCCGATAGAGAGTTCTGTCCGAGCCGGGGGCGCTGATTATCAGTTGCTTACAGGCTATCCTCTGAATAATGGCAGCCAAATTCAATCCTCGGGGCAACCTTTAGAAGAGATTGAGGATGTCTGCACATTAAGCGGTTACGGCTATGGTTGGCAACGGGTGACCGCGGAGAACAGCACCGCACCCGACACCATCTCTAAGATACAAATGACCATTCCCGCCTACTTTTCCTTTTTCGGCATTGAAATTAAAGAGGGAAGTTTGGAAAAATTTAACGATTTTAGGAATGCGGTGATTTCCAATAGGTTAGCGAAAACACTTTTCCCTAAAGGAGATGCAATTGGACAACGGATTATCTTGAGTTCAAACGATAATCAAGAACGAACAGTGCGAGATCGAGATCTCGATACCCTCACGGTGATTGCTGTTTACAAAGATCTTCCGCAGAACAGCTCCCTGCATGACTATGAGGTGGTTCGTCACTATCCACCTGGTATCTTTTACGGTAATTTATATGTGAAAGTGAAAGATACAACGAAAGTTAATGTCTTGAAAGAAAAGATGATGGACCGTTATCAAACGGCATATCACGCCTTTTGGGACAATGCTGACACCACCGGCGACGAGGCATTAAGCCATGTGGAATATCAACTAAAGTATAAAGATGCACCGCAGGAAATCGACAATGTGATGATTAGCTCTTTGCATGACAACTATTCTTCGCCCAACAATTTCTGGAATTTGGAAGCAAAGCAGTTCACTACGGTTTCCAAAGTGCTGAGCGTGTTTGGAGTCGTGCTGTTGCTGCTCGCCTTCCTGAACTTCACCAACTACGCGGTGGCTACGGTGCCGCTCTATCTGCGCAAGACGAACATCCGAAAGATAGAGGGCTGTTCCAATGCGCAGCTGCGATGGGAGATGTTCGGACGTTTCTTGCTCTCCGCCGCAATCGCGTTCCTCATTGCGTTAGTCATCGTGGAGGTGTGCGCCCGCACG
>CACXUB010000126.1 GCA_902770735.1 uncultured Bacteroidota bacterium
ACCCACTCCCACACCCTCAAACCTGACAGGCAACGCTTATGAATATAACACGCATTATACTGGTGACTACAGCGTCAGAGTTGTTGACGTGAACGGGTGTATCGGAGAAGGAGAGGTGAACGTGGGATTCTTCGACAAGCCGCTAGTTCTCATCAAAGACATTGAGAAACATTGTACTGGCGAAGAAATACATTTTTCATGTTTTACACACAATAGCTATATTTCATACGACTGGACTCTGACAAAAGCAGGGACAACAGTATCGTTAACCAATCCCCATTCAACAGACCCATATTTCGTTCCGTCAACAGATGGCGACTATACGATTTCTTTAACCATCCACAACCAAAATTGCGAGGAAACGGCAACCATGACTTTCCATGTGTATAAAACTCCAGCCCCACCCGTATTGAGCTTTGGCGAAAATAGTTGTATCTGTAAGCCACCGGTCAACCTCGTATCCGACAGATACGCCAGCTGGAGCAACGGCTCATTGGGCAATCAGGCCAACTATTACTCTGCGGGATATGCTACCGCTTTCATTGTAGACCAGAACAGCGGCTGCAGGAGCGACACCAGCAGGATTTATATCACCCATGCACCCAATTTCGATGCATTGCTCACGGGATGCTATACAAGATGTCTTCCAGACACACTCCCTGTCTATATGTTAAGTCCGGATGGGCTGAAGTGGGTATGGTCGCTTGAAGGAGGATGGATTGCCAACGGGACTAACAATCATAATATTTACCTACCATTGCCACAATACGGCAATTACAGCATGAATGTTAGATTTGGCGATAATTGCGAGATAGAATCCCCCACGCTTACCATTGAGGAGGATGATATGTGCGGTTGCGACAGCATACAGGTAATGCCGCTGGGCAAGGATGAATGTTATATAAAAGACTGCCAGCTCTATTACACTCTGACTATGGAGGTAACGAACCAATCCTCGGCTCCTGTCATCTTCGACCAGATAAGTACTATGTCTGGAGTTACTGTCATTAGTAGCCCACTGCCGTTAACTATCGGTGCCGGTGCTACAGCCTTTGTCCAAATCGGTTTCAGGCTTACCAACCTTCAGATTTCCCACATCGCCTTCAGCCTCATCAGCACTTCATTGGACTGCGAAAGGGAAATCTCCATGCCCATCGATTTCTCGGCATGTGTTGGGACAGACTGCGAAATTAAACTCGACGAAATACTATACAACCCCACAATCAGCAGTCCCAATGCCTCGGCAGCATTTAAATTCAAACTGACATTGCCTACGGGAACCAATTCTGTCCTGGGTGTGTACTCAGAGCCCAGCCAGGTGGTAGACTACGACGCGACTTCGCTGCCCACCGTCACGGGGCTGCTCGTCCTCGATTATGGAAGGCTCCAACAGATGCAGGAATCGGGCGACTCGGTGGTTTGCATCCATGTTTTGATATGCGACGACGACAAACTGTGTCTTGCCGTAGTCTGCGTGAAGGTTAAAGACCTTTTGGATCAGATTGTGAACGGAGCAAAGACCAGTAGGCAGGATTTCGGTAGGATGTCTGACGTTGGACAGTCCGAGCCGTATTTAGTGCCCAATCCCGCTGGTAACGAAGTACGCGTGGTGGGAATAGAAGCCAACAGCATAGAGACGCTCACGCTGATAGATATGAATGGCAAAGTGTTGCTTTCTGTATCGGGTAAGAACACAATGGACATACATACCATCTCTAAAGGTTACTATATCCTTAAAATCAAATCCACTGACGGCATCTATTACCTTAAATTAATAAAGGCTTGATAGTCACCATAAGAGTTCTCGCAGCCATCCCCTCCTATTCTGGAGGGGATGGCTGCTTTGTAAGTACACGAATTTGTAATAGCGATGAAGCCATCCCAGAAATCCTTCCATTCAAAAGATTCTTCATTCATTAACTTTGCAATGTTTTTATAGCAATGGTATCGCATATAACTAATTGATATAAATACAATAATGTAATTTATATGTTTCAATGATTAGTTCCAAATCAAATCATATTTAATGTTTTTGGAAAACGAGAAGGTGCTGCATCGCATCTCAACTTTTAGGTCTGTCGTAAAAACACGCTCCGGCATCAACCCACTCTAGTTGGGATATGCAGATTGGAGCAGAGCAAACAATAGTGGAGAATAAATGATTATCTGCCGCCACCTCTGCAAGCCGTAAGCACCCCACGTCAAAAAATCCCTCCCCGAAACGCCATTAGTTACGTCTCGGGGAGGGTTGTGTTTTATATCTTTTCATTTTTGTCGTCGGTAATCCGCCTCTTCAAAAGTAAACTACAAGAACAAATCCGCTTGACTTCCGTAAGTAGCGAACCACCACACAGATTGCCGTATTCGTCCTCGAAAGAAAACCGCTGACAATCTTACCAACACACCGTCAATCTGCACCCGTCAATAAACTCCGTTGTGTCACCCCAGTGGAAAAGACTATATAAAAAAACTTACCTTGAGCGCGCTGTTCTTATGGGAAACGAGGTAAGTATGTTTATGCAAAAGTACAACTTTTTCTCATTCCTGCAAAATATTTTTTGATATTTTAGATAAATAAATTGAATATTAATATTTTGTATTTTTCAATATATCAATCTCATCTACCCAATTTTTTCCAAAAACCTGCCTTGCAAGCCTTATTTTACCCTTTGTCCACACCACATGTAACAGTACAGAAACAGGTATTTATCCATATAGAATCAGTACAGAAAGAGGACAAATCCATACCCCATTGTTTCCCGCCGCTTTATTTTTGCCCCGTCTTTCAAAGCCAAGCCTGACAGGTGCACATATCGGGCATCGCCAAGAGGACTGAAAAGAAAGTACAACAAAAATTAAAGAAAGGAAACCTTTATGGCTAAAATCTTCGGTGTAAATACCAAAATCAGCGGTAAGGTGGGGCAACTGCTCTACCGTCAGACCAGGACTGGCACGGTTGTCAGCGAACTGCCTGTCAAGCCCGTCATTCCACGCCGTAGCGCAAGGCAGATGGACCGCCGCGCACAGTGGGCCAATCTTGGTGCCATCTACAAGCAATTCGATGCCATGCTCCGCAAGGGCTATGAGAACCTGCCTCCGCAGATGTCTGTCTACAACGCCTTCATCCAGGCCAACATTGATGTGGTCAAGGTCTACATCACCAAGACCATACGGCTTAACGGCGGTGCCATCCTCGCACCATACCAGATTACTCGCGGCAGCCTCCCCAGCATTGGAATGGCCAAAAACGCCTCCAACATCCTCGTCAGCAGCGTAGCCCTCGGCACCCTCGCCATCGATGCCAACACCACCGTCGGACAGTTCTCACAGGCGGTCATTGACAATAATGACTCTTTCCTGGAGGGCGATCAGCTCACTTTCTTCCACGGCAGGCAAACCATCGACAGCGTAACCCGTACCCCTCGCGCCACCATCAAGGGCTACAAGGTCGTCCTCGACACCGCCGCCGATGCCAAGCTTTGGGACGTGGTGGACAAAATCGGATTCTCCGTGGCCGACAACTGTCTCGCCACCTCCGTAGCCATCACCAACGGGGCGGCGGCATGGGTGCACAGCCGCGAGGAAGGCGACGGCACGCTCCGCGTCAGCACACAGCTCTTCTTTGTTGAGAACGCCGCCCTCGCCTCCTATCAGGGACGCACTGCCTTCACGGCTTCGGTCAACAGCTATGGCGGCATCAACTCCGCTGCCGTCTACCTCAAGCCCGAGGTCGCCGCACTCGAAGTTACGCCCTGACTGTCCGTAATTAGCCGTCTGCTCCACGGAGGCCGCTCAATCGTCCTCCGTGGCCATCGGCTGACACTCACCGGCATCCGATAAAGATGTGTTCCGTGTAGGCGGCTTCAGCCGCCGCAAAAAGAATTTCAAAATTCAATGTTCAAAATTCAAAATTAACTTGTCCCGTGGAAGACTTAGAGATTACCACCCTGCCAGTCGCCGACTGTCGCGACATTCCAAAGCTTCGTACTATGGGCTACGACTCCGACGGCAACGCCGCACAAGTCCGCATGTCCGACTTGTTGCCGCAACAGATACCTGCCGCCAGCATCGACTTCATTAACGGCATCTTCATCGCCCGCCAGCCTTTCGTACCTGGCACCTCCGAGGTCTTTGTCAACGGACTACGATACTTACCAGTCAGGGACTACAAGGAACTGGCGGGCGACGATACCGCCGACGGCTTCGAACTACCTGGAATAGAAAGCAGCGATGAGATAATCCTCAAAGCCATCCCTGTCATCAATTAGGACGCAAAAAGAAAATACGTCCAGTGGCAAAGCCTTAAGGTTTTGCAAAAAAATAAAAAGAAAAACTAAGAATCATGCAAAAGTTAAAAATTAAACAAATCGACGGCGTAGTATCGCCCGCAATATCTGACGATTGGTCTGCATTGACCGAACAACTTGGGCGTATAGGTCAAATTGCAGGATGATTTTTTGTACTTTGTCACAATAGGTCAAATTGCAGGATGGCCGAATGAAAAAAGTTTTGTATCTTTGCCGCGCAGTCTGAAGCATAGCGGGGCTCTGCTGGGGAGCAACCCCGTGAGGAATAAGACTGCGGTGAATGACGACAAGTCATGCGTGAAACGGCTGCTTGTAAAGAGGCGGCCGTTTCCTTTTTATGACATGTTAGATTTCACCCAATGCCAAGAAAAACCCACTGATGAACCGCTTGCGGTTCTCCTTTGACATCCCGCTGTGGTTGTTGAGATTCTTTTTGAGGTCGGTGAAAGTCCCTTCGATCTTGTTGTTGGTGTTGGGCATCCCGTCGCATTCCGGCTGCTGGTATGTGAAGAGGTACGGCAGGTAGAAGTCAACGCTGAGCATGGCGGAGCGCAGCCGTCTGTGTGTGAACTGCGTCTTCCCCGACTTCAAGGTGGAACGCCTGTTCAACATCTCCACCCATTTGGACTTCCAATGTCGGTACTTGTTCTCGAATTCGGGGCCGTCCTCATTCACGATATTGTCCACAAGGGCTTTCAGTTCCCTGGCCGCAAGCAGTCTGGGATGCAGGGTGAGGTATCGCCTCACTATCTGTATCATGTGGTACTGGCACATCTGGATCTTGTATGCCGAGAACTCGCTGAAGAGACTCTTCATCCCGTCTATCACAATCCCCTTTATGGTATATCCCCGCTCTTCGATGCTGCGTACGGCATCCACATAGTCTTGCACCCTCTCATGTGCGATAAACGCCATGTAGAGAGGCTTTCCAGAGCTTTCGTCTATCGCAAGCATCACTCCCCAGTTGTGCCCCCAATAAGTGGCATCGAGGTGCACGTAACCGCCCCCCTCCAGCGGTGGCTGCACCCAGACCTTTTCTATCTCGCGCAACTGCCTCTTGATGGTGGAGTCGCTCACACCGAAGGCTGAGGCCAGCTCCGATATGGTCTGCTTGCCATCCTGATAGCTTCTCCATAAAGTATCGCGTTTTAGGCCAAGGCTGTTTCGGAACTGGTATCCACATCCCTTGCATAAATAGGTCTGGACTCCCCTCCGTTTACCGTTTTTTACAGTGTGCGTGCC
>CACXUB010000127.1 GCA_902770735.1 uncultured Bacteroidota bacterium
CGGCGGCGATGGTGTCTTTTCCGCGGAGGTCTATCAGTCTGACACCTTGGGTGTTACGACCGAGGATTCGCAGTTGGTCGACGTGCAGGCGGATGGCGATGCCGGAACGGTTGATGATCATGAGGTCGTCGTCGTCGGTGACGGCCTTGATGGCGATGAGTTTGCCGGTGCGTTCAGTGATCTTGATGGTGCTCACGCCCTTGCCGCCACGGTGAGTGATTCTGTAATCCTCTAACAGTGAACGTTTTCCGTAACCGTTTTCGGACACGATCAACACGTTGCTGCGGTCGTTGTCGATGGCGAGCATGCCCACCACGCGGTCGTTTTCATCCTCAAGGCTGATGCCTCGCACGCCGGCGGCAGTACGTCCGATGGCGCGGAGTTCCTCGTTCTCGTGGAAGCGGATGGCGCGTCCGGAGTGCAGGGCCATCATGATGTCGGTGTTGCCGTCGGTGAAACGGGCTGCCAACAGACGGTCGCCCTCACGCACGTTGATGGCGATGATGCCTTTCTTGCGCGGGTGGGAGTAGGCGTCGATGGAGGTCTTCTTGATGACACCCTTCTCGGTGCACAGTATGATATAGTGGTTGTTGATGTAGTCGGGGTCGTCGATGGATTTGAGGTTGATGATGGCCGTGATCTTGTCGCCTTCCTCGATTTGGAGCAGGTTCTGGATGGCGCGGCCTTTGGAGGTCTTCAAGCCTTCCGGGATCTCGAACACTCTCATCCAGAAGCACTTGCCTTTTTCGGTGAAGAAGAGCAGGTAGTTGTGGTTGGTGGCCATGTAGAGGTGCTCGATGAAGTCCTCGTCGCGGGAGCTGCTGCCGCGGGAACCCTTGCCGCCACGGTTCTGCACTTTGTACTCGGCCAGCGGCGTGCGCTTGATGTAGCCGAGGTGGGAGATGGTGATGACCACCTCTTCGTCGGCGATGGTGTCCTCCACGCGGAATTCGGAGGAGCTGTATTCGATGGGGGAGCGGCGTTCGTCTCCGAAGCGCTTCTTGATGTCCTGCAGTTCGTCTTTGATGATGCCCATGCGCAGGTTCACGTCGTTGAGCACGTCGTTGAGATAGGCGATGAGTTTCATGAGTTCGTCGTACTCGTCCTGCAGTTTCTGGCGTTCCATGCCGGTGAGCTGGCGGAGGCGCATTTCGACGATGGCCTTGGCCTGGATTTCGGTGAAGCCCCAGTTGGTCATGAGTCCCTGTTGGGCTTCCTGCACGGTTTGCGAGGCGCGGATGAGGGCGATGATCTCGTCGATGATGTCGAGGGCTTTGAGGAAGCCTTCGAGGATGTGGGCGCGTTCCTGGGCCTTCTTGAGGTCGTAGCGGGTGCGGCGGATGACCACTTCGTGGCGGTGTTTCACGTATTCCACGATGATGTCCTTGAGGTTCAGGGTCATGGGGCGGCCGTTGACGAGGGCCACGTTGTTGACGCTGAACGACGACTGGAGGGCGGTCATCTGGTAGAGCTTGTTGAGCACCACTTCTGGCACCACGTCTTTCTTGAGATCGTAGATGATGCGGGTGCCGTTGCGCTTGTTGGTGAGGTTCTGCACGTCGGTGATGCCGACGATCTTGCCTTCCTTGACGAGGTCAACGGTGTGGCTGATCATGTCGGAGGGGTTGACCATATAGGGCAGGGTGGTGACCACGATTTGGTTTTTGCCGTGTTCGGTCTCGATTTCGGCGTGTCCGCGCATGACGATGCGGCCGCGGCCGGTGAGGAAGGCATCCTGCACGCCCTTGTAGCCGTAGATGATACAGCCGGAGGGGAAATCGGGGGCTTTGACGGTGTGCATCAGCTCCTCGATGGTGATGTCGTTGTTGTCGATGTAGGCACAGATGCCGTCGCACACCTCGCTGAGGTTGTGGGGAGCCATGTTGGTGGCCATGCCGACGGCGATGCCGGAAGAGCCGTTGACAAGCAGGTTGGGGATTTTGGCGGGCAGCACCGTGGGCTCCTGGAGGGAGTCGTCGAAGTTGAGCACCATGTCAACCGTGTCTTTCTCGATGTCGGCCACCATTTCTTCGGAGGAGCGGCGGAGGCGGGCTTCGGTGTAACGCATGGCGGCGGGACTGTCGCCATCGACGGAGCCGAAGTTACCTTGTCCATCGACGAAGGGGTAGCGGAGGGTCCAGGGTTGGGCCATGCGCACGAGGGCGTCATAGACGGCGGTGTCGCCGTGCGGGTGGTACTTACCGAGCACCTCACCGACGATACGGGCGCACTTACGGTAGGGGCCGCTTTCGGTGATGTTCATGTCCCACATGGCGTAGATGATGCGGCGCTGCACAGGTTTCAGTCCGTCGCGCACATCGGGCAGGGCGCGGGAGACGATGACCGACATCGAATAGTCGATGTAGGCCGTCTTCATCAGGTTCTCAATGTTATACGGTACAATTTTCTCGTCTAAAATCTCGTTCTCTTCCATTTTTTCTGCTTATAATAAATCGCTAACTTTCTTAAAATGAAAAAAATATAATTTCAAAAAATAAGGCCCGAAAATACGATTTTTTTCGATTAGCGGGGAAAAAAACGGTCATATTTTTTCAACAGGAAAAAACAGGTGAACGCTAAAAAACGGCGTTTGCGCGCGTTCTCGCGGGTGTTGACGCGGAAAACCACGGTTACAGTCGTCACTTGACGAATCTCTATTCTTCTCTAAGAATGTCGGAAGCCCTGAATAACATCACGCCAAAACGATTCACGTTTTTGTGAAAAAAATGTAATTTTGCCGCCTGTTGATCTACTGTGTAATTTGTTGATTTTGAGGTGTTTGGTGTTGCTCTCAACAGCGTTTTTGAAAAAATAACGGTGAAATATGAATGGAATTCATCAATATTATATATACTATAATTTAGTTGGTAAAAAAAATGCAGCGACGAAGAGTCTGGTTGGATGGTTGACGTTGCTTTTCGTGCTGCTTACGCTGAACTGTGGTTATGCGCAGGAAATCCAGCGTGACACGCTCCTTTTCAACACGGACGGGTCGGTGACCTTCCAGTACAGAGGGCCCGAGGCGAAGACGGTGAAGGTCTATTGCGACTGCAAGCTGCGGCGGGAGACCATCACCGTGCGGCGGGAGAACTACCATTCCGCGAAGATGACCCGCGACAGCAGCGGCCGCTGGACATACACCACGCCGCCGTTGGCTTCGGAGGTCTATACCTACCAGTTCAGCAGCGACGGTACCCGGTTCCCGGATCCCTTCAACCCCGACTCCATCCGCGTGCGGACCGAGAAGATGAGTGTCTTCACCATTGGCGGCAACCCGTGGGTGGACCTCTGCGTCAAAGACTCCTTGCACGGCCGCCTCGACACCGTCGTGTTCCAAAGTCGCAACGAGGCGAAAGCGCGCCGGTTGGTCGTCTATACGCCTCCGCAATATGCCGACAGCGCGCAGGATTTTCCCGTCCTGTATCTGTTGCACGGCCTCAACGGGGACGAGTATTCCTGGAATGAGCGGGGGCGCGCCGTGCAGATCCTCGACAACCTCATCGACATGCAGGTAGCGAAACCGATGATCCTCGTGATTCCGAACGCCAATCCCCAGCGCCTGATTTCGGAGAAGAAGGATATTGGGCTGGGAATGAACGTCCTGCTTTATCCCCAGTGGGGGAAACGGGAATTTGAGAAGTGCTTCCCCGAGCTGGACACCTTTTTGAGCGAGAAATACCGCTTCGCCACCCGTCCGGGCAGTCGTGCCGTGGCAGGGCTCTCCGCAGGCGGCAAACAGGCGGCCAACCTCGCCAACATGTACAGCGGGACGTTTTCCTCCGTCGGCATGTTCTCGCCCGTGGTGGGCCATCGTCAGATTCCGGACAACTGCTACGCCAAGTACTGGATCGGCGGCGGTTCCGGCGACCTCTTCCACTACCGCATCAACAAGTTCCGCCGGCGTCTCCAGCGCAACCACATCTATTACACCATGTATTACTCCCGTGGCGGGCACACATGGCGTAACTGGCGCTACTATTTCGGCGAATATGTGCGGACGATTTTTTGGAATTAGGGAGTAGGGAATAGGGAATAGCGAGTAGTGAGTAGTGAATAGTGAATAGTGAATAGAGTAGTGAGCAGGGAATATGGAGTAGGGGATGGGAGTGGTTTTGGGGGTGTTTTGGGGGGCAATCAACACCTGTTGAAAAAAATATTTTCCTCAATAACTGGCAATTAAAAAAAAGTGTATTTTTGCAGCCGCAAAATTTTAGAGTAAAAAGAACTTAAAATCAAAAAATTAAAAGGAAAAAAGATTTATGCCTACCATTCAACAATTAGTAAGAAAGGGAAGAAAAAGACTTACGGCTCAAAGTAAGTCAAAGGCTTTGGACGCTTGTCCGCAGAGACGCGGCGTCTGTTTGAGAGTGTACACCACCACGCCGAAAAAACCTAACTCCGCCATGCGTAAGGTGGCCAGAGTCAGAATGACCAACGGCAAGGAAGTGAACGCCTACATCCCCGGTGAAGGCCACAACCTGCAGGAACACAGCATCGTGCTGGTCCGCGGCGGTCGTGTGAAAGACCTCCCCGGTGTGCGTTATCACATCGTCCGTGGCGCATTGGACTCCGCCGGCGTTGACGGCCGTCTCCAAGGTCGCTCCAAATACGGTGCCAAACGTCCCAAAAAAGCCGCTGGTAAATAAAATTCCCTTGAGTAATGTAAATTGAACGCCGCGATTGGCGATTCAAGAGTAAATAACCCAAATTATTGAAGATACAATGAGAAATTCACATGCAAAGAAAAGGATCATTCTTCCGGATCCGAAATTCAATGACGAACAGGTAACGAAATTCGTCAACAACATCATGTTGAAAGGCAAAAAGAACCTTGCTTTCGAAATCTTCTACGACGCCATCGACATCGTGAGCGAGAAGACCAAAGAGAACGGTCTCGAAGTGTGGAAGAAGGCCCTCGAAAACGTCACCCCGAGCGTGGAGGTCAAGAGCCGCCGCGTGGGTGGTACGACCCTCCCCGTCCCCGAGGAGATCAAGCCGGGCAGAAAGCAGTCCGTAGGTATGAAAAACCTGATCACCTTCGCCCGCAAACGCCACGAGAAAACGATGGCCGACAAGCTCGCCCAGGAGATCATGGCTGCATATAAGAGTGAAGGCGCCGCTTTCAAGAAGAAAGAGGAAATTCACCGTATGGCAGAGGCCAACAAGGCATTCGCCCACATGCGTATGTAATCCGGCCCGGCCGACCCTTTTCCTATTTCACCTAACCGTACAGTTTTCGAGACGATGGCAGAGGATTTGCATCAGATACGCAATATCGGCATCATGGCCCATATTGACGCCGGCAAGACCACCACGACGGAACGGATCCTGTACTACACCGGGAAAAGCTACAAGATCGGTGAAGTGGACGAGGGTACCGCCACGATGGACTGGATGGTGCAGGAGCAGGAACGCGGAATCACCATCACCAGCGCGGCTACCACAGTGATGTGGAAATATGCTGACCAAGACTATAAAATCAACATCATTGACACCCCGGGTCACGTTGATTTCACCGTCGAGGTCGAACGTTCT
>CACXUB010000128.1 GCA_902770735.1 uncultured Bacteroidota bacterium
GTCCCAGCCGGCCGGGACGTCGGTCCTCGAGAGCACCGCGGACTGGGTCCCGCCGAAGGCGATCCACTTGGTCGGGTCTCTCGGCCACGCGTACTCCCACTTGTAGGTGAGCCCGCTGCCGGTGGCGGAGACGGCCATCCTGAGCGTGCCGCCGGGCTCGATGGTGAGGTCCTCGGGCTGGCCGGTGATCAGGGCGCCGGAGTCGCCGCCGACGTGGAGCACCGCATGAGGAACCAGACGATGGGCGACGACTTCCTGCAATGGGCGGAGGTGTATTTCGCGGAAGGCAGCGAGATACACCTCGACAAACTGCTGCTGAAGAAGGCTGTGAAGGACGACTACGACCCGAAAAACAAACTCACGATGAAGTTCTTTACAAAGAAGCTCAAGGCATTCTGCATCAACGCCGCCCATGTGGAGGCGCTCAACCCGCCGGAATGTAAGGGATGGAACAAGGGAAGGGTGGTGCGCACGGTCTTCGGCGACACCAAGGAGTTCATATACCTGAAGACATACGGCAAGCCCGTCAACAACGACATCGACGGCAACGCGCAGCCGTGAACACCGCCCTGTTGAAAAAAATATTTCCCGGAGGAATAACACCGGAAAAGAAAAAGTGTATCTTTGCACCGTTCATACATCAAAATAAAATGCGGGCAGATAAAATTAGATTTTATTTGTCACGGTATATACAGAAAGCCCGTATGGAGAGGCTAAGGAAACGAAGCCAAACAAACAAGCCCGCGCTTGGTGTGTGAACACTCCTGCAGCGGGCTTTCTGCATATATACCACCCAAAAACATACAATATTATGTTCACACACAATCAAAGTCAATCCGTGACTTTAACACGGAAAGAGAGAAAGAACAGCCCCATAGAGCGCGTGAAGCGCGGGGAGACCTTCCAGGTGGTCGGCGACCGGCTCAGCAACCAGTACCGCTTCGACAAAATCGACTCCCAGCACTGGGCGCTCGTCTGGAACAACCTCATTGTGGCCGCGGCCACGGCAGGGAACTTCTTCATGCAGGGGTTCGTCATCAACATGAGAGTGCTCGGCCAGGTGTCGCGCCTGCAGGTGCTAACAGAGGACATCCGCTTCACGGCGGACATGCAGGAAGGAGGGGCGAGATGAAAGTGTTTGAAGACATGATGATACCCTTTGAAGACATGATGATACCCGTCGTTAACCGGATCAGGAAGGCGGGCGAAGAGCCCGGCGAGTGCCGCTACGAGACGGACACCGCAAAAGGGCTCGACAGCTACTGTGACGATATCGATAAAGCCCGAGAAATGGGCTATCACAGAGTGCGCCCGCTGATCAGGGCAACCGTGTGCGGCGAGATCACGGCAGTGGACCTGCACGCGAACGGGAACTTCAGGATGTACGTTGTAGAAAAGGCGTCGGACGGCAGCGAGTGGCTGTGGCTGCCCGACAGCCCGGAGAAGCGGCTGCATTTCCTGAAGTTGGGAGGGATAAAGTCGGAGTCCATGGTGACGATACACCGCAGGGATGGGAAAGGAGGCACGAGATGAGAGACACAGAAATGCTCCAGGCCATTTACAAGGCCACAGACAACGGCATGAAAATCATAACCGGATACCTCCCCGAGGCCGAGGGGTGCGACCGCGACGGGGCGTTCTTCAGGGCCTACAAGGGGCAGAGAAAGCCGTCGTGCCACCTCATACAGCACGACGGGGTGTGGCGCATCAAGGACTTCGGCCGAGGAGGGCGCTCCATGTCGCCCGTGGGGCTGGACATGAAGATGAACGGCCTGGCGTTCCGCGACGCGCTGAAGCACCTCTACCGCGAACACATAGACCCGCGATGGACAGGCACGGTGGAGGTGGAGTCGGACAACGAGCTGAAGGAGAAACACGTGCCGTCGCAACCGGAACCGGACGCGCAGACGCTGGCCTTCCGCAACGGCTACTTCAGGGTCACCGCCGACGGCGTGGAACGGACCCAGGAACTGCCGGACAGGACAGTGAAAGTTTTTCCGTGCGCATTCACGCGCATGCCCTATTTGTTCACAGCGCAGGATGTGCTGCGCGTCATCGACCCGCACGGCGACAGCAGCCCCGTGTTCCGGCTCCTGGCCATGGCATCAATGGAACCCCGCAGCGACAGGGACGCGACTGCGGAACTGACGGAAAGCGAATCGAAGAGCCTCGCCGCAAAACTCTTCGCCATCGGCTACCTGCTGCACTCCAACAAGGACGAGTTCGAAGCCGGGGTCTGGTTCCACAACGCCCATCCGGACTCGGATATGCCAACCGGGAAAACCTTCGTTGCACGCTGGGTGTCGCTATTCCGCAACACGTTCACCACGTCCCCGATATACGGGAGGCGTCCGGGAATGCACAACAATCGGTTCCTGTTCGATGGCGTGAGCAGGGACACAGGGATGGTGATCATCGACGACCTGATACATGCGAACGCTACCCACCACCTCCGCGAATATGTCAATGAAGGGATTACCGTTGAGCGGAAGATGTTTCCGCAAACGACGCTGGACTACTACGATGCACCGAAGATAGCGGTCACGGCGGTCAGGCCTCCGGAATATATCGCTTCCGCGCGTGACGGCGTGTGGCTGACCTGCGGCTTCAGCGACTGGTTCGACCTTCACCACAAGCCGTACACACAATTCGGAAGGATGCTGATGGACGACAGATACACGCAGGAGGACTGGAACAGGGACGCGAACTTCGCCGTGGACTGCCTGCAGTTCTACCTGAGATGCAGGAAGGAAATGCTATTTGTAACAGAGAAAGGAGGGCTGCTATGATAACCAAAGAGATAACCGAAGCGAGAAAAATATCCGAAACCACAAGGTTGAAAGAACATTACGAAGAACTTGAAAAGCTCTTTAACGATTCGATGTCGGGCGATGCTATAACTTGTAAGATCGAGGACATGGATGAGGCTGCAGTGTCGTTCGCCATCAGCCTCTTGCCTGGATCTCCAGGACACAAAAACCCAATACAGCACATAACTTACAAGGGCAGAGTGACCGACATCACATATTGGTTAGACAACAAGGTTGACATTTACACATTGCGCAGATGGATAGTTTGCTGCGAAAAACTCGAAAACTCCTACGCCGGCGCGTATTTGCGAATACCGTCGCTGAAGTATTGCAACGAACACCCGGAAGCGGTCCTGAACATAAATGAAATAGATGAAATAGACGGAATGATAGAGGCGATACACGGAGATTTATGCGAGGACAGCTTATTGGTGGAAAATAGAGTAAAAAGGTATATTCAGACAAGAAAAATACCAATACAGCGAGAACTGGAAAAACGGGAACAAAACTCAAAGCGTCCCGCAGGAAAGAAAGAAATTTAATCACAACAAAAAGAAAGAGTATGGAAAACAAACAAAAATGGACTGCAACATTCAGACTTCACAACGAATTCGACGAGCAGGTCAATGCATTCAACAGCTTATTAGCCGACAGTGCAATCACGTGCCAAATGGAGGACTACAGCAGGGCAACGGTGTCGTTTGCCGTCAGCACGCGGCCCGGGTTCCCGACCGACGGGAACCCGGCAATACACCTGATGGAGGAGGGGAGTGTCTTCGACATAGCGTACTGGCTCGACAACAGCGAGATGGACATCCACGTGCTGAAATGGTGGATAGAGTATCGCGAAATGCTGGAGAACTCCTGCGCGGGCGAGTACCTGAACGCCCCGTCGCTTGAGGACTTCCACAAACACCCGGAAGACATCATACCGGCAAGTAAGGTGGAAGAGATAGACAACCTGATCGCAAAGGTGCATGAAATCAACAAATCACGCGCCATGGAGATACATAACATTGTCGGGTCGAGACTCGAGGACTGGCTCGTCTTCGGGAAGCATCAACAACCCAACGAGAATCGCACCGGCGGCGGAGACCCGCACAACCCCGCGGGAAACGAAACCACGGACGAATGACATCGCGTTCTAAAAAAGCGTCGGAGAGGCTGGCGCGCGTCAAAGTCACGCGCCAGCCAATGAAAAACGCCCTTACGAAGGGCGTTTTTCATTTATGGGAAATCAGAGCCGTCCCGGAGGGCGGCTCTGTCCTTTTTAAAAAACACTGTTAAAACCCCTGCCTGAAAGGCGACAGGGCGTTAACAAATCCGCCTCCCCTTTCCCCTCAATCCAATTTTAGGGAAAAAATCTGTAATTTTGTAATTGCAGGGTGACAGGTTACGAATTTTGTTAACTAATTGTTTTATTTTCAATCTTTTAAAAGAGAAGAAAAGAAATTACAGATAGAAATTACAAATCAATTACACATCAATTACACATTTTCGCTGAAAAAGGCTTTAACCGGGGTTGAAAACAGGAAAGAAGGCCGAAACAGATTTGTAATTGACATCCACAAATCATCCTGTCCAAGTGTAATTACTGACACACAAAAAGTTAAGTCCAAAAAACGGCGAATTACAGAATTACACATAATTTCCCAACTTTCAGCTTGGAAAGAGAAAAAATAAGCGTGGTGGCATGGAGCGCGTTAACAATTCGTGACGGATTGTCACGCTTTGCGGCCGGCGAACGGCTGTTGAAAACTTTTCACCTGAAGTATCGCTTCAAGTACGTTATATATTCGGTTGAAAATGTTATCTTTGCAGCCGTTAACAACTGACAAGATGAGTTGCCGATACAATGTTGACATGAAGGTTGACCCGCTGGTGGTGAAGTGGATGGACGCGCGGTTCCGGAAGGAGCGCGGCATCTACCGCCTGCAGGAGTCGCGCTGGTACACGCTGGTGAGCATGGCCCTGTGCCAGAGCGCCAGGGCGGAGCGCATGAGCCTGCCGCCGGACAAGTACGCAGGTTTCGTGCCCGTGAAGATAGGCATCACGGAGTACGACTTCTACCACTACGGCTGGGAGGTGAACATGACACAGGAGATCAGGATGAGCCGCCTGCTGCGCGACATCATCTGCGACGAGATCCTACGCAACGCCGCCATCATGCGGGCCAGGTACGCGATGAGCCTCTCCAGGTCCATAGGCAACATCATGGTGTTCTACAACCTGGACGAGGAGGACGTGCGGTTCGAGACGCTGCGCAAGCGGTACCGCAGGGAGTACACCGGCCTGGAGGAGGAGTACCGCGCACTGGACCGCGCCGCGCTGAGCGACTTCACCGGGGACGAGACCGCCGTGCCACCGCCGCGCAGGCTGAAGCTGAAGGCGAGCGACACGCGCGGGCAGCTCGACCTTTTCGAAACGGAACAAAAAATACCGACTATATGGAAGACATAAGACCGAAAGAGGAATGCGGCGGCATGCCCGGCATCAGGGAGCTGCGCGTAGTGAACGAGAAAGAGGTGGCCTCCATGCTGGTCACCGCCGCCGACACCGTAAGCGTGGCGCTGAAGCCCGGATGCCAGTGGGGCAGGGTGCACGGCACGCGGATGGCCGCGGAAAGCACCGGGGAAAAAACCCACAAGAACAAGATCACAGCCCGCCTGGCGGGATGGCCCTGCAACGCCGACGCTCTGGAGCCGGAGGAACCCTCCGGACAATACGGCGCGGAGATCAACCTTGAGAACGAAAGCGAGTTCGGATTCCTCGAACTCGCTGAATGACACTTGAACCACTGGTTTAATCCATACTCATAATTATTTGGTTTACAGTGCCTCCGATGGAGTTCCCAACTCCAACGGAAGGCACTTTTTATTTTTGCAGCCTGAAATCATCACCAAAAAAGACTGCAATGGATATCAACAAAAGACGCATCATGGCCACAGTCCAGGCCGGCAAGCTCACAATGAGCGTGGCCGAGCCGGAGAACGGCGTGGTGCGCATCAACATAGACGGCGAAATCGGCGGCTGGGACTGGGACACCTGGGAGCCGGTGAACACCGGGAAGCAGATCCGCGAGGCACTGGACGCCATCGGCGACGCAACCGAAGTGGAAGTGCTGATCAGCTCCCTCGGCGGGGACGTGGACGCGGCACTTCAGATCTACGACGCGCTCGCCGAGAAAGCGGCCAAATGCAGGGTCACGACCATCGTGACGGGACTGTGCGCCTCCGCGGCCACGGTCATAGCCTGCGCGGGCAGCGTGCGCAAGATCTCCCCGACCAGCCTCTACCTTATCCACAAGTGCTGGGGAAGATGCGTCGGCAACGAGAACGAGCTGAAGCAATACCTTGACTTCCAGCAGAAGGTCAACGAGCAGATGATGAAGATCTACCGCAGGGTGTTCAAGGGCAAGAACTCCGAACTCGACGACCTGATGGAGGCCGCAAACGGAAACGGCAAGTGGATCACCGCCGAGGAGGCCGTGAACTACGGGTTCGCCACTGAGATGAGCGAGGTGCCGGAAGAGGCATCCGCGAAGGGCATGAGCTCAGGGCTGATGGCCTCGTTCCTCAACCACGCCCGGATGACCCTCGGGGCGGCAGGCAAAACGGAAACGGACAACCATGACGACGATGGTTCCGACGATAGCAAACTTAATACTAACCAAAACAATAGCGAGATGAAAAAACTCATCACCACTTTCGCGCTGCTGGCCGCGGCACTGGCCTGGAGCGCAGAGAAGGAGTTCGACGAGACGAAGGGGTTAACCCTCAGTTCCGACGAGCTCGGCAAGCTGGAAGAGGAGCTGAAGGCCGGCAAGCAGGCCAAGGCGGACCTCGAGAGCGCGAAGGCCGAGCTGCAGAAGAAGACCGACGAACTCAAGGCCGCACAGGAAAAGGCGGAACAGGACAAAACCGCCATCGAAACCCTCACCGCCGAGCGCGACAACTTCAAGGCGAAGTACGAAGCGAAACCGGCCAACACCCCCAACACCAACGGCAAGGACTCCGAGGAGAAAAACGAGGACACCTTCGCCGAGTACGTTGACAACGACCCCTACTACAAGCAGATCAGCGAGTCAATGGGTCTCTAAAAGTATCACCAACAAAAACACACCGATATGCCTTTACAGAACGTACTTACCACACAAAAAATCGTTGAGGAATACGGGAAATACTACGAGAACGCGGGGCAGAACCGCCAGCGTCTCGTCAGAGCTCTCATGACCCCCGCCGTGACCCTTGAGAGGAACGCCCACAGAATCCCGACGGAGAATACAATCTACAAGGCCGCCAACTTCAA
>CACXUB010000129.1 GCA_902770735.1 uncultured Bacteroidota bacterium
CCGTCGCCAAGGTCTCCTTCAAGGAGTGCGATCTCGTGCGGCTGCGTCAGGCGCAAGCCCGGGTGCTGGAGGCCTTCGCCGAAGTGGAGGAGAAGCTTTCCATCTGGAACCCGGCCTCCGAAAGGGTCGTCTTGCGGATTTTCTCCATCGCGGGCGTGCCTTCGTCATCGTGCATCAGATCCAGACAAAACATCGTGATTTTCTTCTCGTTGACAGCGTTGACGTACTCCTGCGTGAGTTCAGCGGGGGAAAGTACGGAGAAAAGAATCTGGTTCTCTTTCGACAGGGCGATTTGGTCAAGGGTGAAGGCGTCGAATTTGAGGACGAGTTTGCTCAACACGGACAAGTCCGCGTAGTGTTGGGTGAACTCCGCGCCGGCATCGGCATAGTCGGTGTCGGTGAACGGGTTATGGTTGGCGAATCCGAACTGCATGAACACCTTGACCTGCTGGTCCGCAAGCGTGCGCACGGCATTCGGAGTCAGGAAACCGCTGTCCGGGAACGATCCGTCGGGTTTGGCCAACGCGAGCGTGAGTTTGCGCGTGGGCGTTTCGACGGGTGCCTCCCATGCCAGAGTTTCCACGTGCGGGGTGTCTTGGAGGATGATGTATTCTGAACTCATGAAAGTTTAGGGTTTAGAGTTTATTTGTTTAGGGTTTAGAAGGTGAATCGGCGGGTGTGGTCGTCGATGCGTTCGATGGTGACGGGGGTGTATTCGCCACGGAGCAGTGATTCCACCTTCTCGGTCCATTCGATGAAACAATAGTTGCCGCTGTAGAGGTAGTCTTGGAAGCCGATGCGGGTGGCGTCGTCGGGGTCGTCGATGCGGTAGAAGTCGAAGTGGTAGAGCGGTTCGCCGTCTGCTGTCCAGTATTCGTTGACAATGGCGAAAGTGGGGGAAGTCATCCCGTCGGTCACGCCGAGTTGGCGGCAGATTTCCTTGATGAGGGTGGTCTTGCCGGTACCCATCTCGCCGAAAAAGCCGAACACGCGCTCCTGCGGGTGCGCCTCCAGCAGCTTACGCGCCACTTCAGAGAGTTCCGATTCCGTTGCTATAACATTGTGAATCATAGGTTTATCGCTATTAAAAAAAGTTGTCTTTCCGTACTTTGGTCAGCTGGTTCACCGTGTTCTCCGGTTTTGAGCTGAAATAATACACCTTGATGTAGGCGACATCCTTCAGATAGTCGATGTGTCCGACCTCTACCCTTCTGATATCCAAGCCCGTACGATTTCTCAAATCTTCAACGAGTTCAGCTTCGCGGTCGGCGTGCGCCAAGGCCACCTTTTCGTACAAGATGATCTTGCACTCCAGGTAAGTCCTGCGGTGTATTGACTCGAAAATCCAGACGGCCAACACGATAAGCAGATTCGTGAGGAACAGTTCGACATAACTCACCGTCATGGCCAAGCCATTGATCACGGAGATTCCCACCACTACGAACAGGTAGGTCATCTCGCGGATCGGCACCGTCTCCGTACGATAGCGAATCATCCCGAAGATGGCAAAGAGACCTAACGCGAATCCGATCTGCACTTTCACGTTATCCATCAAGAAGATCAAGAAGAAAATGGTGATGCTGAACAGCATGAATGTGAAGTAGTAGTCGCGGCGTTTGCTTTTCCGGTAGTAGAGCAGGCCGACGATCACCCAACAGACCGCCAAGTTGAGGGCGAAACGCAGCAGCATCAGCCACAGGCTTGGGCCGTCGAACCACGGGATTCCGAACAATCCGGGTCCATCGGCGCCTCCAAATTCACTCGCGATATCCGAGTCGAACATTATGTCATCCATCTGTATCATTGTTCTAAGGATTTTATGGTGTATTCTTTGTTTGTTAACTTGTTGACGTACCGTATTTTGTCTTTGAAACGGTTGTACTTGAGATGCTCGTCGGTGAGCAGCATTCCGAGACAGTATTTACTGAGACCTGTCTGTTTCACACGCGCGTCGCGAAGCAGATCTTTGAACTTGGATGGCTGCGAGCCGTCCTGCTTCACCTCTATGATCACCAAATCGGACACATCGGCGTTGCAACCGCTGAGATGATTGTGGAATGTGATGCCGAAATCGATGGTGATGCGTTCGGTTTTGTCCTTGTTGACGAGTGTGACGCGGCGGAAGCTGTTTTCCAGACGCGGAGACAGCGGTTGGTCGGTCACCCAGACCTTTTCGCGAACGAAATCGGCCATTTCAGCCTGATTGTACAGATTTCCCCATGCTTCAAGAGGAATGGGGATGCGCTTTTTCTTGGTTCTTCCGGTGTTTTTCTTGTTTTTGATTTCACAGAAGGCGATACCGGAATCCACATAGAGGCGTTGGCGCACTTTCTGTCGTCTCAGACGGCGGTTATGGTGCATCGTGTACGTCAAAGCGTCGGGCGTGTCGAAATAGAGGGTTCGATAGTTTGCAACGCGTTTGTTATCCGTTTCTTGCACAAAAAAACAATCGTTCCAACGGGGCGCCATGCGCAGTAATGTCTCCATATTTGTCGGAAACTTACTGTCCACGCGGTTCATCAGCTTCACGCCGCTCATCTCTTCCAAAGAGATGGCGTCCATCCGCTGCAAAATATCCGATAACGCATCCGTCATACGTCTGATTTCTTTCAGGCGGCAAAGATAACAAAAAATCCGCTTATGCGCTGCAAAAGCCGAAAAACGTCGAAAAATGCAGCTTCAAGACAGCCGTTTTCCCTATAGCGAACTCCCATTTGCAATCATATTTTGTTGATTATCAAAATACTGCAGCGATAAGAAAAAAAAGAGTCATCCGTGCCGACACAATAAAAAAAATACTATCTTTGCCGCCGTAATGATTCGGGGTGTGGCGCAGTTGGCTAGCGCACTTGCATGGGGTGCAAGGGGTCGGAAGTTCGAGTCTTCTCACCCCGACATTGAAAAAGGAAGCATGGTTTCGGCCGTGCTTTTCTTTTTTTTAAATTCAACAGCCAACCGACACCAACCGCCACAGTCTAAGTCATAGTCTAAGTCAAAAAAAATCAAAAAAAGCACACGTTGTTTTTGAATAAAATGTACCTTTGCGGGCTCAAAAAAATTGTATTCACAAAAATAAGATAACGATGAAGAGAATATTAGTCATTGGAGCATGCGGACAGATTGGCTCTGAGTTAACTCCCGCATTGCGTGCAGTTTACGGAACCGACAATGTGGTTGCCGCCGATATGATATATCCCTTGAAGGGTGCGCTGGCGGAGGCTGGCCCCTCCTGCAAGATCGACGCCACCAACGCGCAGGACATCGCCGACGCGGTGAAGAAGTACAACATCGACGCGATCTACAACCTCGCCGCCATCCTCTCGGCAAAGGCCGAGGCCAACCCGATGCTCGGCTGGAACGTCGGCGTGGGCGCCCTCATCAACTGCCTGGAAGTATCCCGTGAGATGGGCTGCTCCCTGTTCACCCCGAGTTCCATCGGCGCTTTCGGTCCCGACACCCCGCACGACATGACCCCGCAGGACACCATCCAGCGTCCCAAAACCATCTACGGCGTCACCAAGGTCACCGGCGAACTGCTCAGCGACTACTATTTCAAACGCTTCGGCGTGGACACCCGTTCGGTACGTTTCCCGGGCCTCATCTCCAACGTGACCCTCCCCGGCGGCGGCACCACCGACTACGCCGTGGAGATCTACTATGCCGCCGTGAAGGGCGAGAAATTCGTCTGCCCCATCGCGAAAGGCACCTTCATGGACATGATGTACATGCCCGACGCGCTGAAAGCCGCCATCGACCTGATGGAAGCCGACCCGAGCAAACTCGTCCACCGCAACTCCTTCAACATCACGGCCATGAGCTTCGAGCCCGAAATGATCGCGGCCGAAATCCGCAAACACATCCCCGACTTCCAGATGGAATACCAATACGACGAACTGCGCCAGTCCATCGCCGACTCCTGGCCGAACCAGATGGACGACCACTGCGCCCGCGAAGAGTGGGGCTTCAAACCGCAGTACGACCTCGCTTCCATGACCGTCGATATGATCAAGGTTCTCAAAGCCAAATACCAAAAATAACCCAATCCTTACAGGTTTTTCCACAAAAAAGTGCGGAAATCAACACGATTCCCGCACTTTTTTTTCATATTCCTAATTCTTAACTCTTAACTCTTAACTCTTAACTCTTAATTCTTCATTCTTCATTCTTCATTCTTCATTCTTAATTCTTAATTCTTAATTCTTCATTCATAACTCACTCCATCCTCATCAACCTAATATCTTCCACATTCAAACGGACCTTCAGCCATTCCAGAAGCCTTCTCTCGGCTTCAGGGTGCGCTTGTCCGTCTTTCCATTTCAGACACACCACCGGTATCGCCGTCACGGAAAGATCCGAAGCATCGTAGCACTGCATTTCCATAATCGCAACACTCTGTATCCCAGATTGTTGCGTTTTAATCTCCTTCACCACCTGTTTGGTGTTCTCGGAAGATCCTGTCAATTTGTCCAAACGCGCCTGAAGCTCCAAGATCTCAGCTTTCTGGCTGGTGATGAGCGAGTCCTTCTTCTCGATGAGATCTTCGACAAGCCGGGTCTGCTGGGTGATATTCATCCCGCCTTCCATCTGCTTGACGATCAACTTGGCTTTATCGAGACCGTACTCCTTCTGCATGATGGACTGCATCTGGGCGATATCTTCCATCGTGAGCGGCTTTCCGATGACACGGATCGTCACCGTTTGCTCCTTCTTCGTGTACTCGTTTTGCGAATCAATCAGCTGCACATCGTCGAAGAACGGCGTCTGCTGAATCTCATGCACAAACTTGATCGTCTGGGAATTGAACGAGGATTCGCGCACCAGATTGACAGCCGTGATCAAGCTGGGAATCATCACGAGAACAGCAAACACATAGATCATCTTTTTGACGGCGCTCAGACGGGATTCATTCCCATATTGCTGCTGCGGGAAGCCGAGAAAGCGCACCATGATGAACGTGGCCAACGCGATGAAGAAAGAATTTATGAAAAAGAGGTAGACAGCGCCGCCGAAGAAGCGGAACTGCCACGTGGCCAGCCCGTAACCCGCGGTGCAGAGTGGCGGCATCAACGCGGTGGCAATGGCCACGCCGGAGATGATGGTGATGGGCTGCGTCCGCCGGGAAGTGGCCACAATGCCCGCCAACCCGCCGAAGAAGGCGATGATGACATCGAAAATCGTGGGCCGCGTGCGCGCCAACAGCTCCGACTGCGCCTCGCTCAACGGCGAAACCAGAAAATACAGCGTTGAAGTCACCAAACTGATGGCCACCATAATCAAGAAATTCCGTAGCGACTTTTTCAGCAAGTCCTCGTCCAGAATGCCCACAGCAAGACCGATTCCCGTGATAGGACCCATAATGGGGGAAATCAACATGGCGCCGATGATGACGGCCGTGGAGTTCATGTTCAACCCGACCGAAGCCACAATGATGGCAAAGGCCAACACCCACAGGTTCACCCCACGGAACTCCACACTGTCGGAGATGTACTTGACAGTGGCATCATAA
>CACXUB010000130.1 GCA_902770735.1 uncultured Bacteroidota bacterium
GTATAAATGATGGTATTACTCTGTGCATCAACCACTTTCACACGGCTGGTCCCGTAATTGAAAGGATCGATCAGGTTGACCTTGGAGCCCCCGAAATGCGGTTCAATGATAAAACGCTCGAACACATAGTGCGAGCTGTCGGCGTTGCCGCACTGATAGACATCCATGCGCAAAGACCCTTCGTTATGGAAATACTGCGCGAAATTGACATTCTGCGCCCTCGAAAGTATCGAAAACGCGAGCGTAAGCAGGATAAATATGGACTTTTTCATCTCAAATAAATTTGTCGCAAAAATACACTTATTTCCATATAGTTCCAAGTTCAAGTTTCAAGTTGCATGTTTTCCGCTATTGCCTTTTGCCTGTTGCCTAAAAAATCGTATCTTTGCCGCGAACAAAAACCTCACGATTATGCAATTGGAATTCACATTTGAAGATAAGGAATTTATGGCTCAGCGCGGGAGCGAACCCGCACAAGTGGAACAGCAGTTTGCCAACTTCGAGAAGGGCTTCCCCTTCGCCGACATCGACCGCCCCGCGACTGTGGATGACGGCATCCTTCGCCTTGACGAAGAGGAGGTGGCCGCTTTGGAGGCCGAATACCCCTACGCCATCGAGGGCAAGAAGATTGAGAAGTTCGTGCCCGCGTCCGGCGCCGCGTCCCGCATGTTCAAGGACCTTTACGCCCTGATGAACGAGAACTTGGACGACAAACAGCAAGAGTTGGCGAAGACCTTCCTCGCCACCCTACCCCGCTACCCGTTCTACGAAGCGCTCAAGAAGGTGATGGCCGACAAACAGCTCGACCTCGATGCGGAAATCCAAAAGGGCAACTTCCGTCTCATCATCCAATATCTTCTTGAAAAAGAGGGTCTTAACTACGGCAACCTGCCCAAAGGTCTGCTGCTCTTCCATCGCTACGACAACGAGATCCGCACCGCCATCGAGGAACATTTCGTGGAGGCCGCGCTCTACGCCACCTCCGGCACCGACGCCTACCTGCACTTCACCGTCTCCGAGCACCATCTGGAGCTCTTCAAGGCGAAAGTGGCCGAAATCCAGCCCGTCTATGAGGAGCGTTTCGGAGTGAAATACCACGTCACCTTCTCGATGCAGGCTGCTTCCACCGACACGCTCGCGGCCACGGAGGACAACCAGCCCTTCCGCGACGAGAACGGAAAGCTGCTCTTCCGTCCCGGCGGACACGGCGCACTCATCTACAACGTCAACAACCGAGACGCCGACATCCTCTTCGTGAAGAATATCGACAACGTCACCAAAGACCAAAACATCGCCCCCACGGTCATTTACAAGAAGGTGTTGGCGGCGTATCTGTCGCAGCTACAAAGCATTCAGTTCCAGTATCTTAAAATCTTGGAAGCCGGCGAGGTGGATCCGATGACGCTGTGCGAGATCATGGACTTCGCCGAGAGCAAGCTGATGATTTCCCTTGATGAACAACCCACGGCCGAGGAACTCTACGAGCTGATGAACCGTCCGGTGCGCCTCTGCGGCATGGTGAAGAACGAGGGCGAGCCTGGCGGCGGTCCTTTCTGGGTGCGCGACGCCGAGGGCAACTGCTCGCTGCAGATCGTGGAGTCGTCGCAGATCGACAAGAACGACCCCGAAAAGCTGGCCATCATGGCGAAGGCCACCCACTTCAACCCCGTCGATATGGTGTGCGCCATCAAGAACTACAAGGGCGAGAAGTTCGACCTGCTGCAGTACGTCGATCCCAACACGGGCTTCATCTCCTCGAAATCCTACAACGGCAAGACCCTGAAAGCCATGGAGTTGCCCGGCCTCTGGAACGGCGCGATGGCCAACTGGATCACCATTTTCGTGGAAGTGCCGCTCGCCACGTTCAACCCTGTGAAGACGGTGTTCGATTTGCTGAAGCGAAACTGAGCAATTCAGAATTCAGAATTCAGAATTAAGAATTAAGAATTATAAGTTGTAAGGGTGTCCTGGTTGTCGTCAATTGGAAGACAACCGGGACACCCTAAACTCTAATCCCTAATCCCTAAACTACCGGTTTTGCGGCGTAAGGGTCACGAACGGGATCAACATCTCCTCCATGGAGATACCGCCGTGCTGGAAAGTGTTCTTATAGAGGTTCACGTACTGGTTGAAGTTGTTCTGGTACGCAAAAAAGTCTGATTTAGTGGCAAATATAAACCGTTGCGTCATATTCTCCTTCGGCAGGAAAGCGTCGTCGGGGTTCTTGATCTCGAAGACCTCCTTGGCCGGGTAGTCCATGCTGCTGCGGCCCACCTTGTAGCGCAGGTTCGTGTTCAGGTCGCGCTCGCCCACCATCTTCAACGCCCGATCGACTTTGATGGTGCCGTGGTCGGTGGTGATCATCACGGGTATCTTTCTTTCCGCCAGCCACTTGAGCATATCAAACAGCACGGAGTTGGCGAACCAGGAAGCGGTGACGCTGCGGTAGGATTTCTCGTCGTCGGCGAGCTCGCGCACCACGTTCACGTCCGTGCCTGCGTGCGAGAGCATATCCACGAAGTTGAAGACGATGACGTTCAGCGGGTTGTTCAGCAGCTGGTGGAAGCTGTCGAAAACTTTCTTCCCATAGTCGGCGTTGAGGATTTTGTAGTAGGAATATTTGATGTTTTTGCCGTAACGTTTCAGATATTCGCCCAGCAGCTGCTCCTCGTATTGGTTTTTGCTGCCGGCATCGTTCTCGTTGAGCCAGTAGTTGGGGTATTTTTTTGCGATCACCGATGGCATCAAGCCGGAAAACAGCGCGTTGCGGGCGTAATGCGTGGCCGTGGGCAGGATGCTGTAGCAGATGCTCTCGTCCTGGATGTAGTAGTAGTCGTGAATCAGCGGGTAGATGCTCCGCCATTGGTCGTAGCGCAGGTTGTCGATGACGAACAGGAACGTGCTCTTCTGGTCGCTGAGTTTCGGGAAAAGCTTCTCCTTCAGCACGGTGTGCGACTGCAACGGTTTCTCATCGGAGCGACCGTTGACCCAGTCGAGGTAGTTGCGCTGCACGAACTTGCTGAACTGCACGTTGGCTTCCTCCTTCTGCGCCGCCAGCATCTCTGTAATACTCTCATCCTCAATCTTTTCAATCTTCAATTCCCAATCAACAAGTTCCTTGTAGAGTTCCTCCCATTCCGCCACACTCAGCCGGTCTGAGATGCGCATGGAGAGTTCGCGGAACGATTGCTGGTAGTTGCTGGTCACCTTTTCGCTCACCAACTTCTTGTTGTCGATGTTCTTTTTCAGGCACAGCAGTATCTGGTTGGGATTCACGGGCTTGATGAGGTAGTCGGCGATGTTGGAGCCGATGGCGTCCTCCATGATATGCTCCTCCTCGCTCTTGGTGATCATCACGATGGGAATGTGCGGATAATCCTTTTTGAGCCGTTGCAGCGTCTCCAACCCGCTCAGTCCGGGCATGTTCTCATCCAGGAAAATGATATTCACGAACTCCTTCTTGAGGATTTCGAGAGCCTCCATGCCGCTCATCGCGGGAATCACATCGTAACCTTTGGTCTGCAAAAACATGATATGCGGTTTCAACAAGTCAATCTCATCATCCGCCCATAAAATCTTCGTATTCATACTATATTCTTTTGATTTGTAAAACGGACGAATAACGGCACAACCGCAGAATTATTGTGTGTCAGGTGACAATTACTTAGACTATGACTAATGACTAATGACTATGACTTAGACTATAACTATGACTTAAACCGTAGTCATAGTCTAAGTCTAAGTTTATGTTTAAGTTTAAGTCTAAGTTTATGTTTAAGTCATAGTCTAAGTTTAAGTCATAGTCCAAAAATTCATTCCCCATTTAAACCATTTGATAAAAAATGTATCTTTGCCGATTGAATTGTTTTCGCAAAAGTATTAACAAAAATAAGTAGAAAAATGAAAAGAACAATCCGTTTATTCGCCATCATCGCCTTGATGATCGCCAGTGTGAGCGCTTTCGCACAGAAGCCTTTCGCGGGCAAAATCACTTTCGAAGTGGCCGCCGAAGGCATCTCCGACCCCAACATCGCCGCTGAACTGGCCGAACAGACCGTGGAATACACCGTCATGGGCAACAACAGCCGTATGGACCTGAGCATCGGAATTGACATGTCCATCATCTCGAACGGCAATGCCAAAACCTACACCATCCTCTTCAACATCCCCGGCTACGGCAAGTATTACATCCAGCAGAAAGCCGAGGACATCCAGAAAGATCAGGCCACCAAAAAATATGACTACAAATACACCGGCGAAGAGAAAACGATCTCCGGCTACAAATGCCAAAAAGTCATCATGACGGCAACAGATCTCGAAACCGACGAGGAGAATGTCATGGAGTTGTGGGTCACCACCGAGTTGGGACTGGGTGACGACATCAATTTCTACACTCACCCGAACCTGAAAGGCTATCCGCTCAGCATTAAGCAGACGCAGGAGGTGAATGGCGAAATGATCACGACCATCACCACTGCCACGAAAATCACCCCCGACAAGAAGGTTAAATCCACACTGTTCCTCATGCCTTCCGACGCGAAGTCCTTCGAAGAAGCACCCGCGGAACTGCAGCAGATGCTTGGCGGTCTTGGTGGCGACGACGAAGAATAACAACGTCTATGTGGCGACCACTTACCGAAGCTGAAATCAGTCAGCTGGTTCAGCAGAACAATTTTGCGGACGACTGGGGCAACATCTCAGTCGCCCGCAATTTTTCTATCCAGGGGATTTATGACTGCCGGTTCTACGGCAACATAAAACTGGAGGAGAATGTGACCCTCCTGAATTCCACCTTGCTCAACTACCATATCGGCTGCGCCACGCGCATCGCCAATGTGCAGCAGATGTGGTTCTCCCGCGAGCGCTACGCATACCCGCTGGAACTCTGCAACGAGGACGGGCGCTACCGGGTGAACGCCGTGCCGAAAATGAACTCCACCGACGTTTTCCAGAGCCTGCATACCGGCAGGCCGGACCTTTTCGAGCACGAGGCGCCTTCGGAGAGCATGGGCTATATCGGTCCGCACAGCAATATCGAAAACATCCCCGAAATCCTCAACCTGCACGTCGAAGAGTTCGCCAACCTGAAGAACTGCCGCAAGGTTTCCCACGTCTGGATCTCCTCCGACGGCGAGGAAGGGGTCTTCGTCGGCCATGGGGTCATCCTCGACCACGTCATCGTGAACAAGGGCGCCCGCATCGACACCAACGCCAACCTCCAACACGTGCTGGTCGGACAGCAGGTCAGCATCAGCGACGGGGCGCGGGTCTATCAGTCCGCCATCGGCGACAACAGCCACATCGCGGGCTGCGAAATCGGGCATTCGTTCCTCTATCCGTGCCATGAGCAGCACCACAGCAACTCCTTCCTGATTGCCGCGCATATCCAAGGACAGAGCAATGTGGCCGCTGGCGCGACCCTCGGCTCCAACCATAACGGCCGCAAAAACGATGTCGATTTGGTGGCCGGACGCGGGTTCTGGCCCGGACTCTGCACGTC
>CACXUB010000131.1 GCA_902770735.1 uncultured Bacteroidota bacterium
TCAGGTACAGCGCCTCGTTCCCGAAGCAGCGTGCAAGCCCCTCGGCGGTATTTGCCCCAGGCCAGGAAAGGATTGGTGAACAGTTCGGAATAGACACTCGCCACACCGTCAATCTCGCATTCCACCAACGTCGAAGTGTCAACGGCCATGTATTCGTCGCCGAGAAGATGGTCTTCGTTCGTGTCGTGCACCTGGCGGGTCAGTCGCAGATAGTCCTCGTTGAACTGATGAATATCCTCCGAATAAGGGATGTCGCAGAGGCGGACAGTACCGTTCACGGTCATCACAACGGTGTTGACTGCCAGACGATCATACTGCCACAGATGTCCACCGGCAGGCAGCGTATAGAACTCCTCGATAGGGCTTGCCGCCTTTCCGATGCACCAGCACATCAGCATGTTGGTCTTCATCCCGCTCCGTTTGGCGACCTTGATCAATCGGGTGATGTCGAAGGTTTTGAAAATCGTCACCTTCGGCATCCCAGCCGTCTTCCACAGCTCGAAAGCATATCCGCGCGGCGAGTCTTTGGGGTTGATTTCTTGTTTCATATCGTATCGTTTGCCAAATTCTTGATATTCATTGCCGGCAATCCAGACATCGTGGCCGGTTGATGAGTTGGCAAAAATACAAAATCTCACACAGAAAACGAAATTATTCTTCTTTTTCTGTGCAGAATTTTGAATATGCCGTTGTTGCAACATATCCTTTATTACGCCGCTGTCTAGTCATTCCATATAACAATCACTAAAAATCCACAACACTTGACAGCCCAAAAAGTCATTTGTCTGATTGTAAGTTTCGCAAGTATGCCTCTGACTGTTTGAGGAAATTTGTCTTTGAACGGAGGAGATTCCGCCAGTTCCTATCGTCACTGGCGGAATGGTGCACCGCATACAGGGGAAAAGGGGGAGAAGATGGGCGGCGATCGTAAAAGTTCAGGCAACGGCAGCTATTTCCCCGCCGCCCATCTTCTTCCCCTTGGTCTCACACGGAGGTGCGCACCATTCCGCCGCGAACGCAGTGAGCGAGCGGAATCTCCAACGGAAAATCACGAAAACACACCAACAGATGCAACAAAAAGAGCTTGCGAAACTTAAATAAGTCCGTTGATGGTTCCCTGCCGTCCGTTGGGTTGGCATTGTTCGGTGATTCGTTCAATCACTGCATCGTGAAAGTGTATCTCTTTTCTTTTAATGCCTGCCGGATTTCATCATCCAATTGATCTTCATCATATTTTGTTGACCAATAGTCGCGTTCACTGACTTTTTTGAAATTGAGAAGATAGTCGGTGCGTAGTCGCGACACGAAATAGAAGTATTCCGGTTTTATCTCATGGGTTGTTACAAAATCATAACTGTCTTCGCCATAGAAAATGCGCAATCCTTTGTCTGTCGGGAACGAGGATGAAGCGGAATGGTATTCGCAAAACCCTTCGATTTTCCAATTCTCGGTACGCATTTTGATGAAAAAACGAACGGCACCAAGTTTCTCCTTTTCATAATGATGAAGTGCTTCGTGCAACAAAACCGAGGAAAGACTGCGTGGCAAAAGTTCCGGTTTTCGTGGTTCTATAGAATTTTTCGTCCAGTCGCACGGACGAATCAAAGTTGCCTTCAGGCCGGTTCGCGACAAAGCAAGAGGTTTGCCAATCGCTATTGCCTTTGTTCGAAAGCCGGTCGTCGTCCGACAAAAGTAGAAAGAAATTTTTGGAGAATAATCGCGATCAACCTCCAACAACTGCGCTCGAAGCATTTCTGCCATTTGCTTGGCCTCCTCTTTATGCCCAACGCCATCGGCATATATGGTGATGCCGTTTTGGGAATAGTTTTTTTTCAGGCCTATGCCACACGCCAAGCGATAGGCTGGAGCCAAAAGAAGCAAGACAGCCAAAATCTCAAGTGCTGTGATGATAATTCTTTTCCGATTCTTTCTCATTGCTGTAAGATTTTTATAGTCTCTATGTAATTGCCGTTCAGGAAGTTATGCTTATATCTCTCGTTTTATAACATACAAATTCCGATGAATTAGTTATTTGATGTGTACCAAGAAACGAAAAATGTTATTTGTAATTACAATATCAGAATCCGCCGAAGAAATCATGCACAAATAGATGTAGCCCTCGTTCTCCTGAAGTTCATTATTTGAAATAATCAACGCTGGATGGGGCTTGAATGAACCATCTGGAAACATAAAGTTGACTTCAACAACGTCACGCTGTTCGTATTTCATAGGATGTTAGATTTTGTTTTCGTTCAACCAACGGGCCATATTATTTCTTGATGTGCATAGGAATGCTTGCCGTTCCTCTTCGGCTGTCCACTCGCGATCTTTCGTCTCTTCTTGAGACTGCGAGATGTGGAACACGTTCCCTAACGAACGTATCAACGCCACAACACTCTGCGCCACCTTGCTGCGCCCATCATAAGTGATTGTTAATGTTGCCATAATTTTATTTATTTTCCAAACGGAAAAAATACTAAAATATTTTTGAACAGCGATAATATTCTTTGATTTTGATTTGATTTAGGAAAAAGCGGTGGCTGTGCGTGATTGTGAGGAAATACAATCACTCTTCACTACCCGTTGTCACGAGTATTGTATTGCTATCTTGCAAACTTGCAGGTCATCGCAGAGCATAGCATTACTGTTTTCTTCATAATCTCTGATATTTATCTTTTACCTATACGATGCAAAAAATCCGAATGGTTGCAGTTTGACGACTGTTTTTTTCAAGTACCCATAATCCGGCATTGTCGCATTTCAGCCATCGTCATTCCATTGGCGACAACCTCCACCCATTGTCCCCGTTAAAAACACTCTTCCGTGGCAAATTCGTACTGCGAAATGAATATCTGCTTGAAAGCGTGCAGATTGTTCTATTCCGTATCGGTGCAAAAATACCAATTTTTTGCAAATTTTCGCCCCCTTTCGCGTCTTTTCGCAATCCAAAAATCGATTATTTTCTCAGATTTTCCACCCAGATTTTCACAGATTTCTGGCCGCAGGCCACCCCATCCATTGGCCGCAGGCCTACGTTTGCGTGAAGCAGTGAAAGCAAGATATAAGGCAAAAATCATCTATCGGAAATCCGCACAAATCCGCGTGATCCGTGGAAATCCCCTCCTCACGCCGGATTCTTCACCCGTATCTTCGACCACGTCTGCAGCACCACCGAGACGATGATGAGCGCGATGCCGCATCTCTTCTCTGAGGGCAAGAAACAACGCCATCAAGGTCGGTCGTGTTCTATCGTCATGGTGACGTTTTGCTTTTCGACTTCTCCTTCGGCAGACAACATCTCTGCGCCTTGAACCGCGTTGCCTGTGACAGTCAATTTATATTCAATATGTGAGCCGGCTTGACTCACTCCATCCACTGTGATGTTGTCACCCTGCCAAGTACCTTCCACATTGATAGGCACGCAATAGTCACATCGCGTGACGACACCCGTCACATCGTTACCGTTCTTATCCAACACCATGCTGGCTTTGTCTTCACCAATGGTGCCCGTCAGACGGTAGCTTTGGGGATGACTTGCCGTCGGGTCCGTTTCTTTCGGTGCCATCACTTCCGTTGAATCCGCAACGGCAGCGCCAGCACTTTCTGCCTGCGTTTGCCTGCCACGACATGCTGTAAGCATTATCAAGTCAAAGATTATCAAAATACTTTTTCTCATATCCCTATCTTCTTTTGAGGCGGCAAAGGTAAAAAAAATCAGCAAGCTCGAAACCTCTCTTTCGGAGTTGCAAAATGCGCTTGCAAAACCCTATGAATACCAGACACTTACAACCCAATCGTAAAAAAATCATTTTCAATGTGACAAAATCGGCTTTTTTTGCGACACAATGGGGTGTGAAGGGAAATGTGTGTCAAATCCTGTGAACAATCATCAAAAGTAGTAGATATGAAACATTTAAGCATTAAAAACATCACCGTCCTTACCCTCGCCACCATCCTGATGGCGGCCTGCGGCAAAGACAACATGAACAAAGACGCTCTTATCGGCCAATGGGTCAACACGGCGCAGACGTTCGAAATAACCATCGCAGGGCAGGAGTACATCCCAGAAGGATGTATCTGTATGGAGTTCACAAACGACAAGGTGTGGATACTCGACTCACGAACGGACTGTCTCCCAGCGTGGCATAGTTATACTCTCTCGAAAGAATCCGGCAAATGGTTGCTGGAGATTCAAGGAGGTTGCTATAATGGAAGGGTGTTTATAGTGGAAAAGCTCACCAACGACGAGCTGGTGCTGGCACCGTTCTCCAGTGGAGTCGACTGGGACTTCCGCTACATCATGAAACGGGACGAGTCATCGATCTGGCCCAATTAGCCGTTTATTGCAACCTCCAACCGTTTTCCCTGTGGTAGATCATCGGCGGGTCATTCCTCCGTCGATGCAGATGTACTCGCCGGTGATCCTTGCTTTTGCAATGATTTGAGCCGATTCTCAGCGGAGGTTCTTCATTCGCGCCAACATCTCCACAAGTTGGGGTGCCGGGCAAAAAATCATCTATCGGAAATCCGCGCAGATCCGCGCGATCCGTGGAGATTTCCCCGCAAAATAGCCATTTATAGGGATTCCTATCTTACGGAAAATGTGCATTTTTGCGGTGTGAAAGATTAATGTAATGAATGCCATAATCATCGGAATACTGCTGCCGCTGCTCGGCACGATGCTGGGCTCGGCTTTCGTCTTCTTCATGAAGAAGGAGATTCCCGACAGGATGCAGAAGACGCTGCTGGGGTTCGCCAGCGGGGTGATGGTGGCCGCCAGCGTGTGGTCGCTGCTGATACCGTCGATTGAGATGGCGGGCGAGCGTGTGCTGCCGGCCGCCATAGGATTCCTGGCCGGTATCGCGTTCCTCCTGCTGATTGACGAGCTGACACCGCACCTGCACAACGGCGCCCTGAAAGCCGAGGGACCGAAATCAGAACTCTCGCGCACGGCAATGTTGGCATTGGCCGTCACCATCCACAACCTGCCCGAGGGCATGGCCGTGGGTGTGGTCTTTGCCGGCGAAGCACAAGGGCTGACCCTCAGCGCCGCCCTCGCGGTGAGCATTGGTATCGCCATACAGAACATCCCCGAGGGCGCCATCATCTCCATGCCCATGCACGCGGAGGGCAACTCCCGTATGAAGTCGTTCCTCATCGGCACCCTGAGCGGCGTGGTGGAACCCATCGGGGCAGTGGCCATTCTGCTGCTGGCCGGCGTGCTCGGTGTGGCGCTTCCCTACCTGCTGGCCTTCGCCGCCGGCGCCATGATGTATGTGGTGGTGGAGGAACTCATCCCCGAGACCGCCCAAGGCACCCACACCAACCTCTCTACGATTGGCTTTGCCATCGGCTTCGTCCTGATGATGGTGATGGATGTGGTGTTGGGGTAGTCCGACCCAAAAGAAGAAATCCCAGCAGCAGATAGGGGCTCATGGCGTTGAGCACAGACAGAAACGATAGCAA
>CACXUB010000132.1 GCA_902770735.1 uncultured Bacteroidota bacterium
TGGCAGATCAAACAGGGATTCGCCGCTGACATCATCGCCAATTTCCCGGAACCGAAGCCGGCCTACAACACCATGCTGACCGTGGTGCGCATTCTCGAAAAGAAGGGGTTCGTGTCGCACGAGACCTTTGGGAAGTCGAACCGCTACTACCCGTTGGTGAGCAAGGAACAGTACTCGGAGTCGTTCATGCAGCAGTTCGTGCGCAACTACTTCGACAACTCCTTCAAGTCAATGGTCTCCTTTTTCGCTAACAACCAGGATATTACGTTGGAAGAGCTGGACGACATCCGCAGGATGATCGATGCCGTTCCGCAAAATGATTCACCCTCAAAAACCGAATAGTCATGAAAGCGATCCTTTTTTCCGCCATCGCCATGGCACTCTTTTTCGGTTTCTATTGGCTGACGTTGCGTCGGAGCAATCTGTTCCGCTTGCGCCGGTTCTATCTTGTGGGCACGTTGGCACTTTCGTTGGTGCTGCCGTTTGTCTCCATCGAGATGCCGGGCCGCGTGGCCGCTGTTGTAAAATCAACAACAGCTGGGACGACTTTGACAACAGAGGCGGGTCAATCAACGACAACTGGAACAACGTTGACAACAGGAGCGGTTGAGTCAACGACAATTGGGACAACTTCGACAACAGGTGTGGTCGAATCAACGACAACAGGGACAACTTTGACAACAGGGGCGACAAAAAAGTTGTCTTTTAAAGATATGGTATGTTATGGGTATGTTCTCGGATGCGGGGTGGCTTTTATCCTGCTGGTTGTCAAGCTCTTTAAGACTCTCAGATACTATCGGCGCAGTGTGCTGTCGGATGAACTTTCGACGGGCGACATGTGCGTGCGGGTGTTAGGCGAGCCCGACGGCAACCTTCCGTTCTCGTTCCTTCGCTCGGTGTTCGTAAATCCGGAAGTGTTCACAGAGAGCGAGTTGCGGCAGGTGCTGCGTCACGAGCGGACGCACATCCGCCAGCGGCACACGTGGGATCTGCTCTTCACGGAAGCGGTGCGGGTGCTGCAATGGTTCAACCCCGTCATTTACTTGTACGCCAGGGAGTTGAGCAGCGTCCATGAGTATTTGGCCGATGAGGCGGTGCTCTCGTGCGGAACCTCGCGCCGCGATTACTTAGAGCTGCTGTACAAGCAGTTGTGTGTGGGCAAGTTCGTGCCCGTAGGCAATAGTTTCCGCCACCTGCTGACTAAAAAACGTATTCTGATGATGAGCCAGCCCGTGAAACACAGAATGTCGGCGTGGTGGCTGCTCGCGCTCGTTCCCATCATCGCCGGACTCTTGTTGGTGAACTGCCATCCGAAAGAGGAGGTTGCCGATGAGTTGGTGGAAGAGATTGTCGAAGAGCCGGAGGATCCGGTTATCTATGACCCGGTCAGCAAAACTCCCGATGTGATGCCGGAGTTCCCGGGCGGCATCCAGCAGTACGTCGATAACCTGTACAGCAGTATGACGTATCCCGAATTGGCGAAAAAGTACAAGCTGCAAGGCATCTTCACCGTCCATTTCATTGTGGAGAAGGACGGGCGGATACGCCACGTGGAGTTAGACACGGCATACGTCAAATGGAAGTCCGAAGAAGGAGGTATGGTGGCCATGTTAGGCAAAAACGGTTATGCACTTGCGCATCTTGATCTAGGCGAAGGCACATCCGTGGATGAAGAATCGCGGAATGAGATTGTACGGCAATTGTATGAGTCGCTTATGACGGAGTTCAACCGTGCTTTCCGCGCTGCGCCCGCCTGCAAACCCGCTATGAAGGACGGGCAGCCGGTGCGCTGCAGGTTGTGGCTGCCAGCGGCGTTCAGCGCTGGCGAAAACCCTACAGCCAAGGTTACCGTAAAGGATCCACGCTCTTCCCGAAATAGCACTAATGTTGACCTTGTCGAAGCCGACAGTCAGTTAGGTCCTCGCTTCCTGCGTGTCCAAATCGACACTTTCCCCTGCGAAACGTTTGTGTTGCAAGACTGATCTGTGTGAAAGGGTTGTGAATTAGTTAGCAGTTAGTAGTTAGCAGTTAGTAGTTAAGATGGCTCGAATGGGCCGTCTGGGGGTATTATATGCCGAAAAATTCGAATATGAAAAAATGTAAAACATTGTGACTTAAAAAATTACAAAAAATGAAAAAGATTATCAATGTTATGTTCCTGCTTCTGTTTTGCGCAACGCTTTTCGCGCAGAACACGGACACGACGGCGGTGGCGAAGGCCGACACCATCGCCCCGAAGAAGACAACGGAACTGCCCGAGGTGGGCATCACCGCGAAGAAGCCCGTCTATATGACCGATGGGGAAAAGACGATGTACAATGTATCGGAAGACCCTGCGGTTCAGTCGGGTACGGCGGCGGACGCGCTGCAGAACGCGCCGGGCGTGGAGGTCGATGTGGAGGGCAACATCACCCTGCGCGGAGTCTCATCGGTACAGATATGGCTTAACAATCGACCTGCCAATATGAACGCCGAAGCCCTCAAAATCCTTCTGCAGCAGATGCCGGCCAGTGACATCGAGAAGATTGAGGTCATCACTAACCCCTCGGCGCGGTACAGTGCGCAGGGTGCGGGCGGCATCATCAACATCGTCACCGTTTCCGACATCAGGAAAAACAGCTTCCTGAGCTTCGGGGCGAAGGGATCCTCCGCGCCCGAGGCCATTCCCTTCCTCTCCTACGTTTATGCCAACAAAAAGTTCACCATCAGCACCTATCTGCAATATTGGTATAGCACTTCCCTGCACGACAGACTTTCAGAATCAGCTATTTACGACGATTCGGGAAGGCTTTCTTCCACAGATTCCTCGCATTCTATCAGACGGTTTCGAGAAGACCAGACCGGGTTGTTCCTCAACGCCTCTTGGACGCCCGACACCGCGAATATGGTCTATTTTTACTGTGGTTTTTATCCGCAACTGACGCATTATAACGCTGTGGACACCACTTCTTGGACGGAGTATCTCTACAATCCGGGAGATTATTCCTATCATAATACGGTGCACAACAGATCCGGGATTTTGTCGGGCTACGTGGGACTTTGGTATGAGCATAAATTCAACAACCAAGGGCATAAGTTGAGTGCTTCAGCCACGTATGCGGGGCAGGGCTACCGTTTGAGCGGTGATCTCCAACGCGACTATCTTTCACCAAGGCTTTCGGACCGTAACTGGTTGCTAACAAATGATTACCAGTATCATAGGGGGAATGTTTCGGTTGATTACACGATCCCCTATCACCAGAACGGCGAGGTGGAGACGGGGGTGTCGGGAAGTTATTCTTACAACAAGCAACTTTTGACTACGGACACGTTGGTGGCAGCCGATTTGGGGCGTTACTATGTGAATGACGCGGTGCGTTCGATGAACTCGCGCAATCAGGACGGGGAGTTCGACGCGTACGTCACCTTGCAGCACCGTTTCGGCGGCTTCACGCTAAAGGGCGGGCTACGCTCTGAGCTGTTGTCGCTGAATTTAGACTATCCCGATTCCCCTGCCGATAACGTGCGGAAGCTCTATTGGGGACTTTTCCCGTCGATACACCTGAGCTACCGCACGAAGAACATGCACAATTTCAAGCTGAGTTACACGCGGCGGGTGAGCAATCCGCAGGCCTCCGACCTGACCACCTACCGCAGATACGGGGAGGACAGCTTCAGTACGGGAAACCCTGACTTGCGGCAGGCGTTCACCAACTCCGTGGAGGCGGGCTGGACGAAGTATATCAACAAATTCGGCAATGTGGGCGTCAATGCGTGGTTCAAAAACACGAAAGACGAGTTCTCCAGCCTTGCGGATGTCTGCTACGACCCGTTTTTCGGAAGGATGGTCTATTTTTCGCAGCCTATCAACGCGGGCAAGACCCTGAATACGGGTGCGGAGGTGAATGTTACGTACCAGCTCAAGAGCTTCATGAACATCCGTTTTTATGGCAATGTCTATTATACGAAGTCGGCGTTCCAGTTCCGCGACGAAGAACAGCCCTACATAACGGAGAATTTGGGTTACAGTTTCCGGCTGAACTTTTGGGCGAAGCTGTGGAAGGTGTTGGAGGTGAACGCCGCCGCCAATTATCAGTCGCAGAATGTGTTCCTGTTCACCACGGTTCGGCCGAGCTACAGCATCGACCTCGGGTTGCGGGCGGAGTTCTGGAAGCGGCGCATCGCGGTGTGGGTCAATGTGGACGACCTCTTCGACTGGAACCGCAACGCGACCGTAAACGCCAATCCCTATTACAGTTACAGCGACTCCACGCGTGTGAGCTATCGGGCGCGGACGGTGCGGTTCGGGCTGTCGTTCAAGTTCGGGAAGATGGAGTTGGAGGGCTCGCAGGCCGGACAGGGGCAGGGGGAGAGGAGGTAGCCACGATATGTCTCCACGGATCGCGCGTATCTCACGGAATTTTTTTCCTCGTGATCCGTGCGATCCGCGGAGATGATTTTCCTCGGATCACGCGTATCTCACGGAACTTTTTTTCCACGTGATCCGTGCGATTCGTGGAGATAATGTTTCCACGGATTACGTGGTGTTGCACGGATTTTTTTCGGAGCACACAATAATCGTATAATTGTTTCGTTGTGATATTTTACAAAATATTAAAATATGACAAATAAAAAAATTTTTGAAGACGAAGTGATTTACGAAATTATTGGTGGTTCCATGGAGGTGTACAACCATCTTGGTCCAGGCCTTCTGGAAAGTGTTTATGGGAAAGCCATGATTCACGAGCTGAGGTTGAGGGGGTTGTCGGTAAAGACGCAAGTGCCAGTGCCTGTGATGTACAAAGGATGTTGCGTTTCCGAAGACCTTCGGGTTGATTTGTTGGTGGAAGATTCCATTCTGGTTGAGCTGAAAGCCGTTGAGCGTTTGATGCCTGTGCATTTTAAACAAGCGAGAACCTATATGAAGCTGTTGGGCAAATCGACCGGGTTGCTCATCAATTTTGACGTGGGGGATTTCAAAGACGGCTATAAAGTGTTGAGGAGCAGGACTTGATTTCCACGGATGATGTCTCCACGGATGATATCTCCGCGTATCACGCGGATCTCACGGAAAATTTTTTTCTCGTGATCCGTGCGATCCGTGGAGGTAGTGTTTCCACGTATCGCGCGGATCTCACGGATTTTTTTCCCTCGTGATCCGTGCGATCCGCGGAGATCATGTTGCCGCAGATTATTCTTCCTTTTTCCATTGCCCTTCCTCGAAATAGTATCTTCCCGACGGCAGCATCGCGGCGGAGAGGATGACGTCGCGGCGCCAAAGTTTGTCGGATATGGTGATATCGTGCCAGCCCTCCTTGGACTCGCAAATGGCAGTGTCGGTGTGATTGTCGATAACAATGGAAGGATACCTTGGCTTGTTGTTCATCAAAAAGATCTCCCGGGACCAGGCCGCGA
>CACXUB010000133.1:0-2189 GCA_902770735.1 uncultured Bacteroidota bacterium
TCTTGCGTGGCCAATTGTATCACGTTCGCCAATACCCAAGTGTCCAACCAGTAGTAACCGAATCTTTTTATTTCCATACTTTAAAAATTTTGTTTGTGGTTTTAATAAAATTCAGACTGCAAATATACAACAAAGCGTAGCGTTTGTCAAGAGTTTTGTGATTTTTTTTAATTACTGAAAACCATCGTTTTGTGATTTTCTATTTAACTATTCAAGGCCGAATAGTTAAATTTTGAAATTGGATTTCGCAGAAAATGAGACGTTATGCACAGAGAATGACGTAGACAAACACGATTTTCCCTGATGAGAAAGAACGGGATGAGCCCGTGACATTATTTGAAGATACAGCATTTTTCAGGATGTGTTTCCCAATATTCAAATAGTTTCACGCTGCCGAAAAAAATGTATTTTTGCGAAAAATTTTGACAATGGCAGAGAACAATACCTCCGAGCCGGTAAAGATGCCCGGCAAACACGAACTGATTGCGGACCTCGCGAAATTTTTCCCGACAGAGAACGCCTCCACCGTGGTGGGTCCCGGCGACGATGCTTCCGTGGTGGAAACGGATGGAAACCAGACGGTTACATCCGCGAAAGTGTTTGTCGAGAATGTCCATTTCGACCTGACTTACTTCCCGTTGCGGCACCTCGGCTACAAACTCGCCACCGTCGTCTTCTCCGACGTGCTGGCCATGAACGCCTCGCCGTCACAGCTGATGGTCAACATCGCCGTTTCCGACCGTTTCGACCTGCGGATGGTCAACGAGATCCTCAGCGGCGTGGGAGCCTGCTGCGAAACGGTGCACGCCGACCTCGCCGGCCTCGACCTGACCACTTCGCCCCGGGAACTGGTGGTCTCCATGACCGCGATAGGGGAGTGCGAACCCGCCCGGCTGTGTACTCGCAAGGGCGCGTCCGAGAACGAACTCGTCTGTGTGTCAGGGGATTTCGCGGCGGCCTACACCGGTCTGCTGCTCCTCGAACGCGAAAAGAAGGTCTTCGAGAAGAACCCCGGCGCGCAGCCCGACTTCACCGGCAAGGACTACCTCCTCCGCCGCCAGCTGAAACCCGAACCGCGCATCGATATCATCGAGGGTCTGCGCCGCGAGGAGATCCTGCCCACGGCCATGGCCAACGTGAGCGAAGGACTCGCCACCGCCGTCATGCAAATCTGCAAAGCCTCGCACAAAGGCTGCGTCCTCTTCGAGGAGAAACTCCCAATGACCGAACTTACCTTCGTGACCCTCAAGGACTTGGACATCGTGCACACCGTTGCGGCCCTCAACGGCGGCGACGACTACGAGCTGATGTTCACCATCAAACAGGCCGACTTTGAGAAGATCAAGAAGGTGGAGAACGTCTCCATTATCGGCTACATCAAAGAGGAATCCGCCGGTTACCAGCTCATTACCGGCGACAACGTGCAGGTGCCGCTCCGCGCTCAAGGCTTTCAACATAGTTAGTAGTTAGCAGTTAGCAGTTAGTAGTTAAACGAAAATGTCTCGGTCGAAGCACCATTCCCCCCTTTAGGGGGGGGGGGGATGCCCGCAGGGCAGGGGGGTAAGACAAGACGCACGAAGTGCAAATAACCCCATACAAGCGACAAAGGAGCGCAGTTTTTGGGCGGGCAAAATGACGAAGAATCAACGAAATATGAACAGCAAACGACAATTCCAAATCGGTAACCTCCCCATAGGCGGTGATGCCCCCGTGGTGGTGCAGTCGATGACCAACACCGACACCGCCGACGTGCAGGCGTCCGTGGCGCAGTGCGAGCGGATGATTGACTCCGGCGCGCAGATGGTCCGGCTCACCGTACCCTCGCTTAAGGAGGTGGAACCCTTAAAGGAAATACAAAAATGTTTGAAATCAGATGGTTACGGACATATTCCACTCGTCGCGGACGTGCATTTCAACCCGAAAGTGGCGGAAGCCGTGGCCACGTTCATGGACAAAGTCCGCGTGAATCCCGGCAATTTCACCGACAAGCGGAATTTCTCGCAGCTCGACCTCTCCGAGAGCGAATATGCCGCGCAGGTCGAGCGTATGGCGCTGAGAGCCAAACCGTTGTTCGAGATCTGCAAAGAACACGGCACGGCGCTGCGCATCGGCATCAACCACGGCTCGCTGTGCGACCGCATCGTCAGCCGCTACGGCAACACCCCTGAGGCGATGGTGCAGTCGGCCCT
>CACXUB010000133.1:2250-7633 GCA_902770735.1 uncultured Bacteroidota bacterium
CATCTGCGACAAATATGACTTCCACAAGTTGGTCTTCTCAATGAAATCCAGCAACGTACTGACCATGATGACGGCCACAAAACTCCTTCACGACAGCATGTTACAGCGCGGTGCGTCCTATCCGTTGCACCTCGGGGTCACCGAGGCCGGCAACGACAAAGAGGGTAGGGTGAAGTCGGCGGCGGGCATCGGGGCGCTGCTGCTGATGGGCGTCGGCGACACCGTGCGCGTCTCCCTCACCGAGCCGCCCGAGAACGAATCACCGTTTGCCCACAAGCTTCTACAATCTATTGAAAATCTGAATGTTGAGAACTTGAATATCCAAGACGGGACCTTGATTTTTGAAGACGATTCCGTCGATGAGGAACGCTGGTACTGCCGCGCCGCAGCTGTCACGGGCTATGCCCATTTCACGCACGGTCTGCGCAACCTCAAGCTGGTGAATCCGCACTTCTCCGCAACCCAAATCACGGATTACGAATCCCTTATCATGCAAGCCTGCCGTATTAAGATCCTCAACACGGAGTTCGTGGCGTGTCCCTCCTGCGGGCGCACGCAATACGACATCCAGTCAGTGTTCGCGGCGGTGAAACAGCGTTTCGCGGGCTATCCCGGCCTTAAAATCGGGGTCATGGGATGCATCGTCAACGGTCCCGGCGAGATGGCCGACGCCGACTACGGTCTCGTGGGCGCCTCCCACGGCCTCGTCTGCGTCTATGAAGGCAAGAAACGGGTCTCCGAACCGATGCTGCCGGAAGCGGCAATGACGGTGCTGGAAAGATTCATCATTCATAATTCATAATTCTTAATTCTTAATTCTTAATTCTTAATTGAAAATGTACATCCTCGGTATAGAATCCTCCTGTGACGACACCTCCGCGGCGGTGATCCAAGACAACGTCATCCTGTCGAACGTGATCGCCAGTCAGAAAATACACGCTGAATACGGCGGAGTGGTGCCGGAGCTGGCTTCGCGCGCGCACCAGCAGAATATCATCCCCGTGATCGACACGGCGTTGAAGCGCGCCGGCATCGGCAAGGAGCAGCTGTCGGCCATCGCCTTCACCAACGGTCCCGGACTGCTGGGCTCGCTGCTCGTGGGCAACTCCTTCGCCAAGTCGATGGCTTTCACGCTGGGCATCCCGCTCGTGCAGGTCAACCACCTGCAGGCGCACGTGCTGGCGCACTTCCTCGACAAGCCCGGCGAGACCAAGCCGAAGCCGCAATTCCCGTTCCTCTGCCTCACGGTCTCCGGCGGGCACACGCTGTTGCTGCAGGTCAACGACTACTTCGACATGACCAAGCTCGGCGGCACCATCGACGACGCCGCGGGCGAAGCCTTCGACAAGGCGGCCAAGATCCTCGGTCTGCCGTACCCCGGCGGCCCTGTCATCGACAAATACGCCAAAGAGGGCGACCCGAAGCGGTTCCAATTCGCCATCTCGCACCTGCCCGGCCTCGACTACAGTTTCAGCGGCCTCAAGACCTCGTTCCTCTATTTCGTGCGCGACAACCTCAAGGAGAACCCGAACTTCATCGAGGAGAACATCCATGATTTGGCGGCTTCGATGCAGTACGCCATCGTCAAGTCGCTGACCGACAAGGTGAAGAAAGCTTTCAAGGAGTGTGATTGCAAGGATTTGGTGCTGGCCGGCGGCGTCTCGGCGAACAGCGGTCTTCGCGACGCCATGACCGACCTCGCACGCCGTTACCACCGCAACATCTTCCTGCCGCCCCTGGATCTCACCACCGACAACGCCGCGATGGTGGCCGTCTGCGGCTACTTCAAGTACCAGAAAGGGGAGTTTGTGGGGTATGATGTCGCACCGTACAGCAGTTAAAAGTTAGAAGTTGGTAGTTAGTAGTTAGTAGTTTTGCGCTGGCGGGGGAGGACTTAGACTTAGACTTAGACTATGACTTAGACTATGACTTAGACTTAGACTAATGACTTAGACTTTTGACAATGTTCCGAAACCAAATAGCTGATTATTTACGAGAATCTTAATATGTCACATAACAACGAAATCCTCTTCTCCTTCCTGAAGGAACTGATTCCGAACAACAACCGCGAGTGGTTCAAGGCGCACCGGGAGATGTACGATGCGGCGTGGGCGCAGTTCAACGTGTTGGTGGAGAATGTGATAACCGCAGTAGGGGAGTTCGACGAATCGATTGCCGGGCTCACCCCGAAGGACTGCACCTACCGGATTTACCGCGACATCCGTTTCTCGCCCGACAAGACCCCTTACAAAGGGCACTTCGGCGCGTACATGAACCAGTACGGCAAGAAGGCATACTGGGGAGGCTACTACATCCAGATCGAGCCTGAGCAGGTGATGTTGGCGAGCGGCGTATGGTGGCTTCCCACGAAGGAGATGCACCAGCTGCGCAGTGCCATCGCCGAACAAATGACTGATTTCGTGAGGCTTGTGGAAGAGCCCGAGCTCAAGAAGTTGGTGCCGACCATCGGGCAGGAGCACTACAAACGCATCCCCAACGGTCTGCCGAAAGACTCCCCGCACCCCGAATACCTGACCTGCAAGGACTACGCCATGTCGTGCATGTTGAAGCCCGCGGATCTTTGTCGCGACGACTACGCGAAGCGCATCGCGCACGTCTTCCGCGTGATGAAGCCCGTCAACGACTTCCTCAACGAGAACATCCTCATCAACATGGAGGAGATGGAGACGATGAAGAGCGTGGTGAAATATGTGTAGAGACGTGAACATTAATTGATAATCGAAAATGGATAATTTTGGCGCCGTTGCTAGCACTGATTGTTTGTTTTAAATATAACGATATGAGAAGAATTTTTACAACAATGTTGTTATGTTGTCTGATGGTGACATTCTTGGATGCGCAGTCCACGGTAATTACATTTACTGGACGCGATTCCATTAACCATCATATTCCTTTAAGCCGTGTGGTTGTCAGCAATCTCACTAAGGGATGGCAGGAGACGCTGTTGTGGCCTGATACAGTGTTGTTGATGAGTGCCACGGGTATTGAGGATTATATGCAACAAGATGAATTTGTGTTGTCGCAGAATAACCCCAACCCGTTTGACGGAACCACGTTTGTGAATCTGCAGATGTCTGAGCCAGGCGATGTAACCATAGAAATCACAGACATAACCGGACGCATTGTAGGGGCGAAAAATTTTTCGCCACTACAACCGGGCATTCACGAAATACGTATTTCTCTCGCCGCTGCGGGCATCTATTTTCTGACGGCTCGTAAGAATGGGCGGAGTGCTTCGGTGAAGATGGTGAACCGAGGCAATGGCGGCGGTAATGTCGTTTCGATTTCCGACATTGTTGGGACGAATAATTTTTTGTCCCTACCGCAACCCCCAAAAGCCCACCGAGGCATCATTGACAATCTGTTTGATCTTGGCGACCAAATGGAATTTGTAGGGTATGCGGTTATCAATGGTGAGGAATTGGAGAGTAGGCATGTTATGCAGGCGCTATATGTTTCACAGACGATAATTTTTTCGTTTACTTATGCCAAACCTTGTCCAAATATCCCAACTGTTACCGACAAGGATGGCAATGTCTATAACACGGTACAGATTGGGGATCAATGCTGGATGCGGGAGAATTTACGCACTACAAAGTACGCAGACGGTGCTTCGATTCCTGCAGGCTCCACCTGGAGTAATACCGATCCATACTACTATGATTACAGCAATTCTAACATTCCATTAGAAGAACGAGGCTACCTGTATAATTGGCCTGCAGCGATGCACCAAAGCACTGGTATTTATTATCCCGGATCGCAGGGGATTTGTCCTACGGGCTGGCATATTCCGAGTGGTGTGGAGTGGGCGCAGTTGACTGATTATTTGAGTTCACAAGAAGAATACATTTGTGGTAATGACAGCAATCAAATAGCCAAAGCTATGGTTTCCACGTCATGGTGGGACTATTTCGGCTTTGAATGGGAATGCGCCCCAGGTAATCAGAGTGTGTACGCAAACAACGCATCTGGCTTTGGAGCCGTTCCTGCTGGTTACTGGTGCAATGGATTCTACCATACGAATAAACATGCCTATTTTTGGACCTCAAGGGTGAACTATAATAATTATGTTTACGGCTGCTATTTACAGTGGAATACACTAACTGTGAAAACTGACTACGATGCCACCAAGTTCTACGGTTATTCTGTCCGTTGCCTCCATGATTAAAATAATATTACCAAAAGGAAGTGTGTGTTGTTTTCGGTAGGGGAGGGTGGCCAAACGGAAATGGTGCAATTGCTGTTACGTCCGCGAAAGTCATAGTCTAAGTCATAGTCATAGTCTAAGTCTAAGTCTAAGTCATAGTCATTAGTCTAAGTCATAGTCTAAGTCTAAGTCATCAGTCACAGTCTAAGTTTCAGGTTTCAAGTTCTCGCCAGTGAAAAGCCAACAGCCAAAAGCAAAAAATACTATCTTTGCCGCCAAATTTCAGAGAGATATGTCACAGTATTTATCCACGGATGTCACGAAAGTGACGACGAACACTTTGATGAAGATGCGCCAGCAGGGCGAACGTATCGCGATGCTGACCGCCTACGACTATTCCATCGCCAAGTTGCTGGATATGGCCAAGATAGACGTGATTTTGGTGGGCGATTCCGCCGCCAATGTGATGGCCGGCTACAAGACCACGCTGCCGATCACGCTCAACGAGATGATCTACCACGCCTCGTCGGTGGTGCGTGCCGTGAAACGCGCCCTCGTGGTGGTGGACATGCCGTTCGGCACCTACCAAGGCAACTCCAAGGAGGCGCTCAACTCGGCCATCCGCATCATGAAGGAATCCGGCGCCGACGCCATCAAACTGGAGGGTGGGGCAGAGGTCATCGAGTCCATCGACCGCATCCTCAGCGCGGGCATCCCCGTGATGGGTCACCTCGGCCTGACCCCGCAATCCATCAATAAATTCGGCACTTACGCTGTGCGCGCCACCTCCGAGGAGGAGGCCGAGCAGCTTCGCAAGAACGCCCTGCTGCTGCAAGAGCACGGCTGCTTCGGACTGGTGCTGGAGAAGATTCCCGCTTCCCTCGCCAAAGAGGTGACGGAGAGTCTGGAAATCCCGACCATCGGCATCGGCGCTGGCCGCCACACGTCTGGCCAGGTGCTCGTTTTCCACGACATGATGGGCATCACGCAGCAGTTCACCCCGCGATTCCTGCGCCGCTATCTCAACCTGAGCGAGGAAATCGTGGGCGCCATCGAGCACTATATCTCCGATGTGAAAGAAAACACCTTCCCGAATGAGTCAGAACAATACTGAAACCCGCGAGGAATTCACCAAACGCATCCTTTACGAAGACAACCATCTGGTCATCATGAACAAGCTGGCCGGCGAGCTGGCGCAGGGCGACGACACGGGCG
>CACXUB010000133.1:7652-11100 GCA_902770735.1 uncultured Bacteroidota bacterium
ACCGTATCGACCGGCCGGTGAGCGGCGCCATCGCGTTCGCCCGCACCTCGAAAGCCCTCGACCGCATGAACAAACTGCTGAAGGCGCACGAAATCCACAAGTTCTACTGGGCCATCGTGGAGGGCGTCCCTGAAATCCCGCAGCAAAAGTTGGTGAACTGGGTCTTCAAGAATTCCGAACGCAACAAAACCTATATCAACGACAAAGAGACGGAAGGCTGGCAATACGCCGAGCTGGACTACCGGCTGCTGGCCCATTCGGAGCGGTATTCGCTCCTGGAGGTCGAGCTGCACACCGGCCGCCACCACCAGATCCGCGTGCAACTGTCGCATATCGGCCATCCCATCAAGGGCGACCTGAAATACGGCGCCAAACGGCCCGAACCCGACGCCTCCATCTGCCTCCACGCCCGCCGGCTCTGGTTCGACCACCCGGTCACGCACAACCAGGTCCTCGTCGAAGCGGAACCCTACAACCCGCTGTTCCGGAAAATTTTGGAAATGGAGGATTAAGAATGAAGAATTAAGAATTAAGAATTAAGAATGAAGAATTAAGAATTAAGGGGAGCCGGTGTGGTTCCCCTTTTTTGGATGTTGGCTTTTTGCTGTTGGCCTTTGGCTGTTAGCTGTTGGCTTTTAGTTTATCACTGGCGAGAGATATGAAACCTTAGACCATGACTTAAACTATGACTTAGACTATGACTATGACTTAAACTATGACTTAGACTTAGACTATTCCCTATTCCCTATTCCCTAATTCACTACTAACTACTTCCTCTTCCCAATCAGCACGCCGGAGACGTTCCAGGCGCTGAAGTAGCTGCCTTCGCGCTGGCCTTGCGGGATGGCGACGGTGAGGGTGTGCTTGCCGGGGGTGAGCCCCGTGAGGTCGAAATAGACCGGCTGCGTGGCGGTGCCGGGACACCAACCCGAACGGGAGTAGTCGGAAGAGGAGAGTCCGTTCCAGAAATTGCCCGACGCGGGATTATAAACCCGGAAGGTGCCGCAGTCGCTGCGCCACGGCGTGTGACGGAAACGCGGCTGCCCGTCGATGAGGATGACGTTCTCCTTCGGCACGAACTCGTCGCCCGTGTCCCAGCCGCCGTGCCCCGTGCTGATGTAGCGCAAACGAAGCGAACTGAGCCCCTCGGGAACCGTGAAGGTCACCGTCAGGCTGTCGCTGCCGAAAAGCGTGCCGTAGTTCTGTCCCGACATCTCCATCACGTTGCAGGTGTTGAAGAGGGGGAGGGTCCAACAGTAGTCATCGGCATTCCCCGTCCATTCGTAGCTCTCGGGGTATGCCTTGAGGTCGAGGGAGACCTTGTGGCCGCCGGCGTCGTAATTGCCGATGAACGCCCCGATATAGACATCACCCTGCAAATACTGCCGCAAGTCACTGACATCCTGCTTGTAATAGGCGGCATCTTCCCACTCCTTGTCGTTGAGCGAGCGATACTGGTTGAAATGGTGCACGCCGAACGGGGTGAAGAAGCGGACCAACTCCACCAACGGGGTGTAGTCGTTTTCGAGTTTGATGCCCTGGTATTGCGCGCCGTTTTTGTCGGTGAAGACGGGCAGCACGCCCACGCTGTCGATCAGCGCGTTGAGGAAATTGACCTTCTGAGAGGCGGGAATCACGAAGATGGAGCCCGTGCGGTCGTAAGCGTCACCGTTGGACTGCTCTGTCAGCTCCGCGAAAATCTGGTAATGAGAAGGTAACTGCTTAAGGTTGAGTCGTTTAAGAATAATAGTGCCGTTGGAGTAGGGGAGGGTGGTATCGTATGGAATCGACCTCGCCTTTTCCAATTTCGGGTTGAAACAGATTTGCGCGTCGCGGAAAACGGGGATGGTGATGACGAGCTTCTCCTTTTCGAGGTTGCCGATGGCGCGGCGGTCGGTGTATTGCCCGAGATTGTCGGGAATGATCGGCTCGACGTCCTTGTATTTCTCCACGGAAGCCAACCGGGTGGTGGTGTTGCCGTTGCGGACAATCTGCACGACCACGCCCGGAAGGTTGCCGAACGAGGCGGAAGGCGTGCCGCGATGGTTCTTCAAATCCTCCGTGACCCAGATCTCCATCTTGTTGGAAAAGAGGGTAGTAGTGTATTTTTTGCAGTTATAGCCGTTGAATTTCTCGGTTTTCTCCAGCGTGTATTCGTTACCGTTGTTGAGGCTGTAGCCCGTGTAATATTTCTCATCCTTCGAATAAAGAAGTTGATAGAAAACCGTGTCGCGGCTATAGTCGATGTAGGTGAAGTGCTTCGCGATGCCGGGGATAGGGTTGGCCTCCTCGGGGTCTAAGGAGCTGATGAGGGCGGCGTTCTGGTTCGGGGAGGTCGCCACGAGGGTGCGCGACGTATCGGAACTGCCGTCGGAAAAAGTCTCGTAAATCAGCCAGCGCTGGGCATTGGCGGCGAAAACGGCCACCATGGCGGCGGCAAGGAGCAATAAGGTTCTCTTTATCATATTGGGTTAGGTTTATTGCTGAAAAAAACTAGAAAGAGGATGTCGCCGGACTTACTTGTTCGCCTTCTCCTCGTCGTTGTTGTACCATTCCAGATATGCCTCGGTGTAAAGTCTCCCTGACTCCACCAAGCTGGCTTTCTTGGAGTTGGAGATGTCGAAATCCACCGCACCGACCCCGAGCGTGTCGATATACACGGTGCGCTGCCAGTCGTCGCTATGCAGATGCACGTTGTTCTGGAAATCGATGAGCGTGGTCACCAAAGCCTTGGTATAGGTGAAGAAACTGTTGATTTCCTTGCACTTAGCGGAACTTTGACCAAGATACATCGAAATATCTTCCTTAGTATCCAAACGGAATCCGAGAGTCTCCTTGTTGTAAACATATTCGTTCCGGTCCATACCTCTCGTGGCACCCATTTTCTTGTTGATCTGCTCGTAATATTCGGTGCGTCTGGCGTTGTTTATGTCGAAGAGATACGCTCTCCGGTCGAAGGTCTTGACAGAATAGTTGTCCAACAGCCCGCCGTCCACGAGAATATGCTTGCCGTCCTCGCCTCCGCGTTTGGCGGCGAAAAACAACGGAATGGACATCGAGATGCGGGCAGCGTCGGCCACTTTGAAGTCCGGGGTGGAGAAGACGTTGAAGGTTTTGGAGAGACCTGTGGTCAGATCCGCGCCGACCAAATGGATTTCACGGTATTTGCCGGCATCGGCAATATCCCGGAAGGTGGCCTCGCCGTTACCGGTTTTCTCTTTCAAGAAACCCGCAATGACATCCCGGAAAAAATCACCCTTGTACCAGCCATAGTCCGTCAGAAGGCGTTTGGTGTCGCGCACGATACCCCAGGAACTGTCCATGAAGTTCTTGAAATTCAGCTTCTTGAGGATATTCTCAACCTCCTTGGCGGAATATTTCAAGCCGACTAAAACGGCGATCATGGCGCCGGCGGAGGTTCCCGCCACCCGTTCGATATTGCCGAGAA
>CACXUB010000134.1 GCA_902770735.1 uncultured Bacteroidota bacterium
ATCCCGCCAATCATGTGGTCTGTGTAAAATACCTAGTGAATAATGATCTTTTTAGTGGCGAGATTCAGGTGTGCGATGTGTACGGGAAAACCGTTGTAGAGACGTTGTGTGCAACGTCTCTACCGGAAACCCGTATTGATGTTTCCGGTTTAGCGGCGGGCATGTATTTCGTGCGCGTGGTGACGGAGGAGGGGGTGATTACCAAACCGTTCGTCAAAAAATAGAAACTGGTGAATAATGAAGGGGCAGCCGCAGTGTGGGGCGGCAGAACAAAAAAGAAACGTAAAACCCAAACAATATGAAAAAACTCTACACCATCCTCATCGCAATGCTGCTCTGCGGAGTGGCGCAGGCGCAGCTCGACAGCCTGCAGCAGATTCCGGCGACGGTGCCGTACACCTGCGACTTCAGTAACCAAAGCGAGAATGCCCACTGGATTCTCTCCCGCTATCCAACCACCCCTTACATCTACTTTCTGAACCACTTCGTCATCGGAACGGGCACGTCGGTGACAGGGCTCGCGGACGACTATTCGCTGTATGTCAGCCGAGACACATCGGGGAATTATATGGCAATGGGAGAGAACAGCCACCTGTTCGCCGAACGTCTCATTGACTTCGGGAGCGATGGAGGAATCTACGACTTAGAGTTCGACTGGAAGGCGTCGGGGACCACGCCCAACTTCTACCAGAGCGGCGGTCTGAAAGTCTTCCTGCGCGACACTTCCGACATGATGCCCGAAGGCGCTCCCGCGTATGCCAACGAGCATCTGGACTATGCCCTGTATGACAACTCGTGGCGGCACGGGCACGTGAACTTGGGCTATGTCTCCGGAGTGAAGACGCTGCAGTTCTACACTTGGGGGTACAACGCCTCCCAGTCGTTGCAGGTGCCGGCGGCGGTGGATAACATTTCCATCTATCCTACGGTGTGCGTAGCGCCGTTTTTCACTATCTCGTTTGGCACATCGGCGGTGACCTTTCAATGGCAGGGCTCGCCCACGGACACTTTCTTGGTGGTCTATCGGCCCGAGTCCGGGACCTATTCCGACAATGTCTATGACACGGTCACGGGCAGCTCCTACGCGGTCACGGGGATGATGCCGAACACCGCCTACGTGGCTTGGATGGCCCGAATCTGCAACGGCCAATCCTCCGCCTTGTCGGAGCCGAACCATTTCGTCACACCGTGCATGACCTATCCTACACCATTCGTGGAGACATTCACCACGGACGCCAACTGCTGGTCGTGGGACAACAACTTCTTTACCTACAACCAAAGCGGCTACATATACACATCGGCATATAGCCAGTACAACCCTATTTTGGCTGTCTCGCCGGTGATTGACGCCTCCGGGTTGCAGCACCCTTACCTGCGGTTCTCCCACTATCAGCCTGAGTTCCAGGGCAACCGGAAAAGTGTGGCTGTCTATTACCGTGATGACGAGCAGGATTCTTGGCACAAGTTGGGAACTTACGGGACACCCACCTCGAATTGGGTGACGGATTCATTGCCGCTGCCGTCCAACTCCCCCACACTCCAGATTGCTTTCGAAGGAGTGGGCAGCGCCTATAACACCCGGGCCCAATTCGATAACATCAGCGTATATGATGGCCCCGCCTGTCCGGTGGTCTCGGAGGTGGCGTATGCGGGAACGGATGCCAACGGTGACGTGCTCCTCTCTTGGATCGGCTTACCCGGCTACAGCTACGATGTGCGCTACAAGAAAGCTTCCGACACGGCATGGACCCTATACGGCGGGGTGATAACAGAGCAGGCGACCTTGTCTGGTCTGGAGTCTCTGACCTCCTATATCGTGGAGGTCGCCACCCTTTGTGACACCACGGAAGCGTATTACATCCAGGGAACCTTCACCACCCCGCTCCTTCCGGTGAACCTTCCCTACACCACCGATTTCTCGCCGACTTCCGACCGGAAGTGGGCGTTGGACAACAGCACCTGCGCCAGCTACTGGATGATGGGCTCGCCTGGGACCGGCAACTGGAACAACGCGCTGTTTGTCACCCAGGACGGCGTGACGGCAGGCTACAGCAGCAACTCCTACTCCACGGTCTGCGCCTACAAGACCTTCAACATGGACGAAGGGCCTTCGGTCTATCTGGAGTTCGACGTGCAGGTGGGCGGCGAGTCCACCAACAACTACCTTAAGGTCTTCTGGGTGCCCGACAGTTTAGAATTTCCGGGCTCTGTCTCTACGCCGCAATACATCCCACTGACCTACACGGACGGAGCCTTGGACTTTGCCGACTATGTTGGACAGACAGGCAGCCCGACCTACAACTATAAGCTGAATCTCACCAACGGAAACATTCTCCATGTGAATATGGAGTTGCCGAACGTGAACCCTTCGGGGGCTGCCAAGTTGGTGTTCTGCTGGAGAAACTCCATCTCCACCGGCGTTCAGCCCGGGGCTATTATCTCAAATGTACATCTGTGGCAACCAAGTTGTTATACGGTCTATGACCTCAACGTTCCCACCACTTTTTTAGACACGGCGTTGGTGGAATGGGGCTCTTATTCCTCCACGGCCTCCTACCTTTTGCAATACAAGCCGCAGACGATGGCCTGGACAGCCCCGGGGGTCGTCAGCATGGTGGTTGCGGGCACGGACACGGTGCTGACGGGGCTACTCTCCCAGACGCCCTACGACCTCCGCGTGGCCATGCTCTGCGAGGCCGACACGGCGGAGTGGCAAGCCATCAGTTTCATGTCGGGCTGCGATGTCGTTAACGTGACCGATGCGGCACCTTTCTTGGAGACCTTCTCGGTAGATCCGGAATGTTGGAAAAAGTCGATAAACCCGTGGCATGAGTGGTTTTACGTGGTCAGCGGGAAGTTCACGCATACGCATGTGTATCCGGGTGCGGACTCCTGTGCGCTGGTATCGCCGGTGTTTGACATTTCAGGACTCACCCGTCCATACCTTTCCCTTGACCATTACCAAAATGCGTCCGTAACCGCCGATCACTTAGGCATTTACTACCGTACCAGCGCTTTGGACGGCTGGCATCCGTGGGCGTTGTTCACGCAGACTATCGCCACGGCGCACAAGGATTCGCTGCCGTTGCCGCAGCAGTCGGGACTCATCCAGCTCGCCTTCTTCAGCTTTAATGTTCCGCCCGGCGGAAGCAGCGTCCTCATCGACAATGTCGCGCTCTTCAGCGGCCCAGAATGCCCGCCGGTCTATTATGTGGAGGCCGACGGCGTCACGGCCGACTCAGCCACCATCACCTGGTTAGGCTTTTCCGAAAACGGTTATGTCATCCGTTACCGCCATTTGCCCGACACCACCTGGATTTTCTACGACACCACGTACGAGACCTATTACATTTTCGATAATCTTCAGGACAGCAAGAACTACCAAGTGCAGGTCTCGTCCGTCTGCTCGGAGTCGGCATATAAGTCAGTGATTTTTTCCACTCCGTTGGGCATCGTGGAGATACCCTATTACACGGATTTCTCGCCTACGGAAGACCGGGGGTGGAAACTCAACAACGGCAGCTGCAACAACTATTGGATGATCGGCCAGGTGAATGCCACCGCAGATGCCGAATATGCTTTGTTTATCACGAACGATGGAGCCACGCCTGGATATGGCTGGAACTGGAGTTGGTCCACAGTGAGCGCGGAAAAGCTGTTCCGTGTCGGCACCAGCCCGGAAATCACCATCGACTTTGACATCAAGATTGGTGGGGAGGACCATCTTGACTACCTCAAACTCTTCTTTGCACCAGAGTCGGCGGAATATGAGCCTATGTTTACCCATGGCACTAATCCGGGCTACATGTGGTATCATTGGCCCAACGGTTATTCGTATGACTACAATTTTATTGATTACAAGCCGTTTACCTCCTATCAAGAGTATCCCCACCTCTTCAACCTCACCAATGGCAATGTTGTGCATGTTTCCGCCACCATGGCGAACCCGAATCAGAACCCGGACTCCAACTCGACGGCTAAGGTGGTGTTTGTGTGGACGAATGATTCGGACGAAGGTGCCCAGCCGGGGGCCGTCATCTACAACGTCTTTGTCCACACCAACAACTGCGACCCTGTGGACAATCTGGCGGTCACGGAGCTGCATCCCACATCAGCAACGGTAGCATGGACGGCAGGCAATGTCGAGACTTCCTGGAACATCGACTACAAGGTGGGCAGTGACGCCACGTGGATTTCGAATGCGGTGAACAGCACCACCCACACGTTGACGGGGCTGCTTCCCGAAACGGAATACACGGTGCGTGTGCAGGCCGACTGCGGCGACGGGGAGACTTCCGCCTACGTAATGACTTCGTTTGTCACACCCTCCTGCGAGGCGGCTGACCAGTGCGAATACACGCTTGTCCTGACCGACTCATGGGGTGATGGCTGGAGCGGAGGACGGCTCTACGTGTATCAGAATGGGGTGAAGATTATGGATACGGCGGCGGTAAGCCATCCCGTTCAACATGTGACGTCTTACGACACGGTTTCGTTGTCGCTCTGTCATGGCACAGACGTTCGTCTGGTTTGGAGCTCCGGCAATATGTACAACGAATGTGGGGTCATCTTTTTGAGTCCCGAAGGGAGCACCATGTATCAGATTTCCAGTCTGTTTTCGACCTTGTTTGGCGGAGACAGCACCCTGTATGCCTTCACCGCCGACTGCCCGGTGATTGAGCCGGTGGTGGTCACGGATTCCGTATCGCTGATTGGGCAAACAAATGCCACATTCCACGGCCATATCGCCGACCCAGGCAACCGTCCCATCGTCAACCAGGGGTTCGAGTGGCGTATGTCGGGTTCCACCGTTTATCAGTCTGCGAACTTGACCGCCTCCCCGATGGTTTTCACAGCGTCAGGTTTGCAGCACTCCACCGCGTATGTTTTCCGGGCGTTTGTGGCCACGGACACCGCCGTCTATTATGGACAGGAAATCACTTTCACGACGGAGGAGGGACCTTGCCCGGCTCCCACCGACCTGCACGTGACCGACTCTTCGGACAACACGCTCTCTATCGCGTGGACGGAGACCGGCGACGCGGAGGAGTGGAATATCCAGTACCGTGCCGGCAGTGGCGAGATGAACTCCGATGTCTCCTACCAGCCCTCTTATCTGATTACGGATTTACTGCCTAATACAGCATATCAAATCCAAGTACAATCGGTCTGCGGTGTCCAGACCAGCGAATGGACACCCGTTGTGACAGCCTCCACGACCACAGGGCTGCACGACTTTGACCGGTCGTTCATCGTGTATCCTAATCCCGCCAATCATGTGGTCTGTGTAAAATACCTAGTGAATAATGATCTTTTTAGTGGCGAGATTCAGGTGTGCGATGTGTACGGGAAAACCGTTGTAGCTACAGGTCGCCCGTATCGACGTTTCGGGTTTGGCCGCCGGTGTCTATTTCGTGCGGATTGCCACGGATGGCGGGGCGGTGACGAAGGCGTTCGTGAAGAATTAATTCATAATTCACAATTCATAATGCATAATTAGGGCCGTTGCCGGTATGGGCGACGGCCTTTTTTTGCCAAGAAAAAATATCATAGAAACAAATCGAATCATTTAAATTTTTGTGTTTTTGCGGCGAAATAAAGTTCACCAATCGGTGGTCCATTAATTGGTGAACCGATTTAATCTTCTGAATATCAGAAAAATATAACAAAAAAAAGATTGCCACAATTTCAAAGAAAATTCGTTATACAGACATTATATGAAATCTAAAATCAAAAAATATGAAAGGAATCAAATTACTCAGTTTATTGACCGCCGTTTTCGCGATACAGATGACCTTCGGGAGTCGGGAGCTTTCTGCAAAGGTCACCGACGACTGTTTCCCGCCGTTCTTCTACATTTCGGAAATGGACACCTCCATTTTCGTGATGTGGCAGGATGACCCCACGGCAACCTACCTGCTCTACTATTGTCTGACGGGCGACACCAACACGGTCTGTCTCACGGTCACGGGTACCCAATACGAGTTTGTCGGGTTGCCATCGAACACGAGCTTTTCGTTCTGGATGGCGAAGATATGCAATGGGGACACCTCCGATCTCTCCGCCGTGCAGAACTACACCACGCCGTGCGGCACTTTCACCGCGCCCTACACTGAGACGTTCACCACTGACGCCAACTGCTGGTCGTGGGAAAACAACTCCTTTACTCTTCAAAGCGGTTATATTTACACCACTTCATACGGTCTATACAGTCCCATTTTGGCGGTCTCGCCGGTGATTGACGCCTCGGGATTAGCGCATCCTTATTTGCGTTTTTCGCACTATCAACCTGATTTCCAAGGTTATCACAAGGATGTGGCCGTCTATTACCGGGACAATCCGCAGGATTCGTGGCATCAGTTAGGAACTTACGTGAAACCCACCACGGATTGGGTGGCGGACTCGCTGTCCCTGCCGTCCAACTCTCCCACGCTCCAGATCGCCTTCG
>CACXUB010000135.1 GCA_902770735.1 uncultured Bacteroidota bacterium
CTTCACTCCTTTTTTTAGTCACTAATCACCCCACTCTTTACTCTTTACTCCCTACTCCCTACTCCCTACTCTCTACTCCCTACTCTCTACTCTCTACTCTCTACTCCCTACTCTCTACTCTATTCACTGTTCACTGTTCACTATTCACTAATCACTATTCACTATTCACAATTCACTGTTCACCATAATCAAAAAAATGTATTTTTGCAGGTTGATAATTTTAACAGCTAATTCTTAAAATAAAAACGTATTAATATGAAGAAGTTAAGTTTACTTTTGTTCACTGTGCTGTTCGCCTTGTGCGGGTTGAACGCGCAGACTGTCGTCCTAAGCGAGGATTTCTCCGCCATCACGGACAGCAGTTCCTACACCATCACCAATTCGTTGGACCAGTACACGCAGGTGCCCGGCTGGACGGGTGACTGGGTGTATCCGAGCACCGGTAAGGTGAAAATCGGCAAGTCGGCTGAAGCGGGTTTTCTGCAGACTCCGGCCCTTAACCTTTCCGCCAACAACGGCCAGTTCGTGGTGACCTTCGACGCAAAGGCATGGCCGAACGACGCCACCAGCGTCATCGTGGCAGTGGACGGGGTCCCCTACACCGTTGAGGGCCTCAGCTCTTCCGCTTTCAACACCTTCTCCGTACCGCTCTCCGGCGGCACCGCTTCCACCGTCATCAAATTCCAAGGATTTCAGGCCAGCCACGGACGTTTCTTCCTCGACAACGTGGTCATCACCTCCCAGGAACTGGGTCCGGACACGGACGCCCCGTTTGTGGCAAACGTGACCCCGTCCGAAAACTCCTTGGCCGTCACTTTCAATGAAATTCTCGATCCCTCCACAGCCCAGAACGTCAGCAACTACTCGCTCGACAACGGCATCTCCGTCACCTCCGCCACACTGAACGGCAGCGTGGTCACCTTGGGGGTCTCCCCCGCCCTGGCCGAAGGCAGCACTTACACCCTGATAGTCAACAATGTGGCTGATGTCGCCGGCAATGTCATGACAGCCGACACCATCACCTTCAACTACGGCGTTTCCCAGGATTTCCAAGTGGCCAACATCGCCGCCCTCCGCGCCAAATGGACCGACGCGCTGGACATCAACGGTTCCCATTTCGGCAACGACGTCTATAAGCTCACCGGCCACGTCATCGTCACCGGCATCAACGAATCCTATCGCCACCAAATCTACATCCAGGATGCCACTGGCGCCATCGTCATTGACGACCCCAACGGGCTCATCACCACCGCCTTGGAAACCGGCGACGAGATCACCAACATTTACGGCAAACTCTCCGACTACTACGGTCAGCTGCAATTCGCCGTCTCCGAGACTTTCTCCGACGAAGCCCTCTCCATCTACAACGATGTGTTGCCTCTGAACGTGACCATCGCGAACCTTCAGGACGTCGAGTTCATGAACCAGCACCAGAGCGAGCTGATCCGTCTCAACGATGTCACCTTCGCCGCCACCGGCACCATTGCCAACAACACGAAATACACCGTGAGCCAGAACGGACAGTCCGGCGAGGTGGTCTGGATCCACTTTTGGAACGTCACCGGCCTCACCGGCGAGCCCATCCCCACCGCTGCCGTGAACCTCACCGGCGTGAACAAGATCTCCTATGGTGTCTACTATCTGATTCCGCGTAACGGCGCTGATCTCGGCACCGGCATCCCGCAATATCTCACCGAAAACGACCTCGTGGTGTATCCCAACCCCGTCAGCGACAGACTCACCGTCAAGTTGCGCACCAACGACTTCCAGGTTTCGAACATGGCCGTGTATGACATCAACGGCAAACTGATCCGCACGCAAGCCGTCAGCGACAACCAAATAGAGATGAGCATGCAAAACCTCGCCGCCGGCAACTACTTCCTGCGCCTGAGCGACGGAAAGAACAGCGTGACCACGAAATTCGTGAAAAAATAATTTTAGGGACTTTATGATATTGACGGCGCACATCGAAAATGACGTGCGCCGTTTTTTTTACTTGCTCAATTCCTTCCGAATCGCTTTCACCTCTTGGAAAAGCGAAACGTAGTCGGGTTCGAAACGGGAGGGCGTTCGGGAAAACAGCGCCAAGAACTCCACGTTTTTGTGCTTTTCGAACAACGTGGAAACCGCAATTTTCTGCAAGTAGAACCGGTGCGTCAAGGCTTCGCTGACCACGCGCTGGATGGCGGTCTTGTAACCCTTCTCGTCCACCACAATGCCGCTTTTGGTCAGAAACGACGGTCCCGCCTCGAACTGCGGCTTGATCAAGAACATCATCTGCCCGTCAGGCTTCAAAAACGGGTCAACATTGGGGATGATATACGTCAGGGATATGAACGAGACATCCGACACGACAAAATCAAACATCTGATTCTGAACGTCTTGCAGAGTCAACTCGCGAAAATCTTTGTTCTCAAGAGAAATCACCTTCGGGCTTGTACGCAAGGACTCGACGAGCTGCGCAGTGCCCACGTCAACGGCGGTCACGTGGGAGGCACCGTGCTGCAATGCGCAGTCGGTGAAACCGCCCGTGGAGGAACCTATGTCCAGAACGGTCTTTTTCTCGAAATCGAGCCCGAAATCCTTGATGGCTTTCTCCAATTTCAGCCCGCCCATGCTGACGTACTTGTTGAACAGGTCGATCACCTCCACCTGCATCGCGTCCGTGATGTCCATGGATGCCTTTGTCACCACGCGCCCGTCCACCATCACGGTCTCGTGCTTGATGGCGGTCTGCGCCTTCTCCCGCGAAGGGAAGAAGTTGTTGTCTGTAAGGTATTTGTCTAATCTCATCTTTCTTTTTTGAGGTCCCACACTGCGCTGCGCTTGTGTGGGGTTATTTGCACTTCGTGCGTTTTGTCTTACCCCCCTGCCCTTCGGGCATCCCCCCTAAAGGGGGGAATGGTGCTTCGTCCGAGACATTTTCGTTTAACTACTAACTGCTAACTAATAACTGCTAACTAATTACAGCAACTGCAAATCCGCCAAATGCTGTCTTAATTCCGCTTCCGTCTTGATGAGGACCTGGCGGGGTTTGCTGCCGCTGCCGGGACCTACAATTTTGAGGTCTTCGAGCTGGTCCATGATGCGGCCGGCGCGGTTGTATCCGAGGCTCAGCTTGCGCTGGATGGACGAGGTGGAGCCCTGCTGGGTCTGCACAATCAGCGTGGCGGCATCGATGAGCATGGGATCCAACTCGTTGGGGTTCATCGACTCTTCGCCGCGGCTGCCGCCCTCCTCGCCGGGTTCCGGCACGTCAGGCAACTCGTACGGCTCGAGCAACGGACGCAATTCTTCCTGTTTCTCGATGAATTCCGCAATCTGCTCCACTTCGGGGGTATCGACGAAAGCGCACTGCAGGCGCACCACATCGCTGCCGGTGGAGATGAGCATGTCGCCCTTGCCGATGAGCTGGTTGGCACCCGTGGCATCCAAAATCGTCTTGGAATCGACACCCGACTGCACGCGGAAGGCGATACGCGCCGGGAAGTTGGCCTTGATGCTGCCGGTGATGATGTTCACCGACGGACGTTGCGTGGCGATGACCAAATGGATGCCGATGGCACGGGCCAGCTGCGCCAGACGGGCCAGCGGCTGTTCCACTTCGCGCCCAGCCGTCATGATCAGGTCGCCGAACTCATCGATGACCACCACGATGTAAGGCATGTAACGGTGTCCGAACGCCGGCGACAACTCGCGGGCGCAGAACTTGGCGTTGTATTCCTTGATGTTTCGCATCTTCGCCTGTTTCAGCAGGTCGTAGCGTGTATCCATCTCGACGCAAAGAGAGTTGAGCGTGCGCACCACTTTCTTCGTGTCGGTGATGATGGCGTCGCCGTTGTCGGGCAATTTGGCGAGATAATAGTTCTCGATGGCGGAGTAGAGCGTGAACTCCACCTTTTTGGGATCTACCAGCACGAACTTCATCTCACACGGATGCTTGGTGTAGAGCAGCGAAGTGATGATGGCGTTGAGGCCGACGGACTTGCCCTGTCCAGTGGCGCCGGCGACGAGCAGGTGCGGCATCTTGGCCAAATCCACCACAAAAGCCTCGTTGTTGATGGTCTTGCCGAGACCGATAGGCAGGGCGTAGTTGTTTTTCTTGAACTTCTCGGAATTGATGATCTCGCGCATCGAGACGATGTTGGGGTTCTTGTTGGGCACCTCGATGCCGATGGTGCCGCGGCCCGGGATCGGCGCGATGATGCGGATGCCGAGCGCGGAAAGGCTCAGCGCGATGTCGTCCTCCAAGTTCTTGATCTTGCTGATCCGGACACCTTCCTTGGGGACAATCTCGTACAGCGTCACGGTCGGGCCGACCACAGCGGAGATGCTCTTGATGGCGATGCCGAAACTGAGCAGCGTTTTCTCGATGCTCACTTTGTTCTCCATCAGTTCCTTACGGATCAGTTCCTCCGTGGAAGCGGTGTAGGGGTAGTCCTTCAGCAGTTCCACGGGCGGGAACTCGAAGTGGGAGAGTTCCTTAGTCGGGTCGTAGGGTTCCAGCTCGCGCACCTCCTCCGGGGTGAGTTCATGCGGCTGGTCGGGTTCTTCCGAATCCGGTTCTTCTTCGATCTCATCACCCTCGGAATCAGCAGTCATGTCATTCGTGTTCACGAAATCGAATGGGATATCCTGCTGTTCATCATCATCGGGGATCAGGTCATCGACAGTCATCACATCTTCTCCGCCCAACTTACTGTCATCCTGTTCTTTGTCATCCACAAGATCATATCTTTTCGTCGCGTATTCCTTGCTGAGTGCGCCGTGGTCTGTGATGTAGAGGTCGGGCTGGTCTTCGTGACGGGTACCTCCCACGGGCACAGTCTGGAGCATTTTCTCCTGGCGGCTCGCGGCTCTGCGCTCCCGGATGTCAACAGCACGTTGTTGAAGTTTCTCGAAAAGATTGGAGAAGGAGAAATCGTAACAGAAGACCAAAATAAGCACCAGCAGGGCGAGCACGACCAGAACAGTGAACAGCATGCCCACTTTTTCGATCAGGAACTGGCAGATGAAATTGCCGAAATCACCGGCGAGGAACGAGTTGTCGGAGCCATAGGCGAACAAGCCGAAGGTGATGGAGAACCACGCCATCGTCATGATGACGGCGAAGGTGGTGCGGCCCAACGGGAGCAGCGACTTCTTGGCGACCAGTCTTATACCATATAATAATATAAGGAACGGGAAGCCGACGGAGGCGACGCCGAAGAAGTGCTGGATGAAGAAGTATGAGAGATACGCCCCCACCCCTTTGGCGAGGTTGGGGACATTCTGCGAATGGTCGCCCACCACGAAAGAGACATTCTCATGCGCGTTAAAG
>CACXUB010000136.1 GCA_902770735.1 uncultured Bacteroidota bacterium
CGGCCTCCTCACCTACCCCGTGCTCATGGCCGCCGACATCCTGCTGCACCGCGCCGACAAAGTGCCCGTGGGCAAAGACCAGGAACAACACCTCGAAATGACCCGCGACTTCGCGCAGCGCTTCAACCGCATCTACAAACACGAGTACTTCAAACTGCCAGTGGCCTACAACTTCGGCAGCGAACTCGTGAAAATCCCCGGTCTCGACGGCTCCACCAAGATGTCCAAGTCCGACAACGAGAACTCCTGCATCTACCTGTCCGACGCGCCGGAAGTCATCCGCAAGAAAGTCATGAAGGCCGTCTCCGACAGCGGTCCCACTGAGCCCGGCCAGCCCAAGACCCAGGCCGTGGAGAACCTCTTCCAGCTGATGAAGGCCGTCTCCGCGCCCGAGACGCTGCAGTATTTCGAGGAACAGTACCAGAACTGCGCCATCCGCTACGGCGACATGAAGAAACAGCTCGCCGCCGACATGATCGCCTTCGTGCAGCCCGTCTATGAACGCATCCTCGAGCTGCGCGGTCAGGACGACTACATCCGCAAGGTGGCCCGCGAAGGTGCCGAAAGAGCCCGCGAGAGTGCCGCCAAGACGGTTAAGGAAGTACGCGAAATCATCGGTATCAAATCGTTCTAACCATCTGAAATGTCGCTACTTACACAGTATCCGCTTTGGCTGGCGATCTTCGCCGTGCTGTTAGGCGTGGGCTACGCCCTCTTCCTCTATTTCCGCAACGACAACGTCGCCTTCGAGAAACGCTCCCGCATCGTGATGGCCTCCCTGCGCGGTCTCGCCATGACGCTGCTCGCCTTCCTGCTGCTCGCCCCCATGCTCAAAATGATCCGCAAGCAGACCGACAAGCCCGTCATCATCTTCTCCATCGACAACAGCGAGTCCATCAAATCGGGCAAGGACGCGGACTTCTACACGGCCGAATACCCGAAACAGCTGCAGAAAATCATCGACGAACTCGCCAAGGATTACGACGTAGACGCTTACCTGGTGGGCGATGAGAACAAATCCGCCGACAAGACGAACGCGGCGCCGGACTTTTCCGACAAATCGACGAACCTCTCCGCGCTGTTCGACGACATCAGCCTGCTCTACGCCAACCGCAACGTCGGGGCGGTGGTGATGCTCACCGACGGCATCTACAACAGCGGGGCCAACCCGTTCTATGCCGCCCAGAAAACGAACTTTCCGGTCTATACGGTCGGACTCGGTTCCGACGAGCAGGCCACCGACCTCCTCATCGCCGACATCGTGCACAACAAGGAGGTGCTGAAGGGCAACCGCGCCCCCGTGGAGGTGAAAATTCAGGCGGGCAAGTTAGCCGGCAAAACCGCCAAACTGACCGTCTCCGGCGACAAGGGGGAAGTCTTCTCAAAAACCCTGCAAATATCTGGCAACCAGTATTTTGAAACAGTTTCTTTTCTGGTGGACGCAGAACAGCCGGGACTGAAGAAGTTCAGGGTTGACTTGGACGAATTAGACGGCGAGGTGACGCACAAGAACAACCACGCACAATTCATCATCCGCGTGATCGAGTCGAAAGACAAAATCGCCATCGTGTATGACGCGCCGCACCCCGATGTCGCCGCCATCCGTTCCGCGCTGGAACTTTCCGAAAACTACGATGTTGTGGTCAAATCCGTGGACGAGTTCAAGGACAACCCCTCCGACTTCGGATTAGTCATCCTGCACCAGCTGCCATCCTCGAAGCATCCCGCCTCCTCGCTACTGTCGCAAATCCGGAAAAGCGGGGTTTCATCGCTGTATATCATTGGCACTCAGACCGATCTAAACGCATTCAACGGGTTGAACACGGGCTTGCAGATCACGCAGAGCAAGAACATGACCAACAACGCGACGGCCGCCTACAACAGCAACTTCATGCTCTTCTCCTTCTCCGAGGAGGCGCAACAGCTGTTGCCGACGCTGCCGCCGTTGCAGTCGCCGTTCGGCACTTACAAGGCCGCCGTCTCCGCCAATCTCTTTATGAAACAGCGCATTAGCGGCGTGGAGACCAACTATCCGCTTTTCCTCTTCAACGATGTGAATGGGGCGAAAACGGGCGTGATTTCCGGCACAGGCTTGTGGTCCTGGAAGGTTTATGACTACGTGAACACGCAGAACCACGACGCCTTCAACGAAATCGTGAACAAAACAGCCCTCTTCTTAGTGGCCAAGAACGATCGGAGTCCGTTCCGGGTGCGCCACAACGCCGTCTTCGCCGAGAACGCGCCCGTGGAATTCTCCGCCGAGCTCTACAACGAGAGCGGCGAACTGCTCAACACCCCCGATGTGAAGCTCACCGTCAAGGGCAGCGGCGACACCACCTACGACGCGCAGTTCTCCAAACAGAACAATGCCTACTACCTGAACATGGGCGAATTGCCCGTCGGCACCTACACCTGGACCGCCAAGACGCAACTCGGAAACAAGAGCTACGAGAAGAGCGGCAGTTTCTCCGTGCAGGAGATCTTCGTGGAAACCGCCAACCTCGTCGCCAACCACGACCTCCTGCGCAGCATCGCGCAGACCAGCAACGGCAAATATTTCGACCGCAGCGAGATGGAAAAGGTCGTCAAGGAGATCAAGGCCAACGACAACATCAAACCCGTGGCTTCCTACCAGAAGAAGTATTCCATGCTGCTGAACTCCCCGTGGTACCTCGCCGCCATCGTGCTGCTGTTAGGCATCGAGTGGTTCTTGAGGAAGTGGCACGGAGGGTACTAATTCAGAATTATGAATTATGAATTATGAATGATGAATTATGAATTACGAATGATGAATGATGAATAAAATTGCTTTTGTAATAGTGTTTTGTATGGCAGTGCTGGTTGGTGCGGCGCAGAGTTGCGACACAATAGTGGTTGACGACAACAACTACTACCTTGAAGATTTCTCCACTTCCCCAGCATGTTGGAAGTTGATGCCCGGCCCCAATTCTTGGGGATATAGCAATGGTTGTTTGCACTGTGACTGGAGTTACTACGAATATGCTTCCGATGCAATTACTCCCATCTTTGACATCAGCGAATTGACCACTCCTTATCTGCAGTTCGCTTATCAAAAACATAATAATGGTGGAGGTTATATTACTCCCGGAGACTATTTGACTGTTTCTTTTCGGAATGCCGGTGATTTGGACTCTGTATGGATTCCTCTAAAGACTTTCTCCAGCTTTATAGAAAATTGGCGATATGATTCAGTGGCACTGCCAACGGACATGACATATATTCAACTGAAATTCACATGCGTGACGAGGGATGTCAGTTACGGCATCCGTTTGGATAATGTAAAGATTTATAACAACACAGGAGATACTGTCATTCCTATCAATCCTTCGGTGACAACAAGACCCACCTCAGGATTGACAATACACTCAGCCTCAATGAACGCCAAAATCTGGAACCCTTGCTACACACCCATCACATCCATCGGCTTTGCATGGAAACCAGACACCGACAGCAACTATACGATTGTATTTGCAGATACGGCACCTGAACCGTATTTACTATCCCCTTCCCCGTCCTACACTCTCGAAGGGCTTGATGCAGGCACAACCTACTCCTACCATGCATTCATCACGTATAACGACACTATGGTCTTTGGCGATGAGGTGAGTTTCATTACATTCGGTTGCGAGGCTCCCACCGGTCTGCACGCCACCGATGTCGGTTTGGATTATTTCCTTTTGGAGTGGGACAATGACACAAATGTGAGAGCTTGGCGTGTCACATATTATGGTGCAGACTCAGGGATACCTGATGGTGGAGAATTAGTCACGGAAACCAATAGTGCCACAATCCATTACACATTCCTAACAATGGACATGCATCACCAAGGTTTCGCCATACATTCACCGCTTTACTATTATTTCGCAGTACAAGCTGAATGCAGCGACAGCATTTGGGGACTTTGGAGTGACACAATCACCGTGGCCACGCCATACGTGGGTATCGAGGAACGGCTGCAAAAGGCGGTCACGCTCTATCCGAATCCCACAGCCTCTTACGTAAACATCCGTGCAGACGGTGATGTGAGCGTGAAGAGGTTGGAAGTGTACGACGTTTACGGGAAGGTTGTCCGCACCGTGGTAGGGGCGAATAATGATTCGTTCCTACAGACCCAGATTGACGTTTCCGACCTCTCTCCCGGTATGTATTTCGTCCGTGTTTCCACCGACCTCGGCCCTATCACCAAACCCTTCGTGAAAAAATAAAACATATTCCAAGAGGGCTGCAAGCCCGACACGTGTCAACCCAGGGCGAACGAAGTGAGCCCTGGGATTAAAAAGAACAAATATGAAAAAGACCCTACTCACCCTCATGATAATCGCGGCGGCCGTCATCGCCCCCGCGCAGCAAATCGCCCTGCTGAAGTACAACGGCGGCGGCGACTGGTACGCCAACCCGACTTCGCTGCCGAACCTCATCAAGTTCTGCAACCAGAGTCTGGGCATGACGCTGGACCCGAAGCCCGCGTCCGTCGAGGTCGGCAGTGCGGACCTCTACCGCTACCCCTTCGTGCACATGACCGGGCACGGCAATGTGGCTTTCACCGACGCGGAGGCCGAGAACCTGCGCAACTACCTGATCGCCGGCGGCTTCCTGCACGCGGACGACAACTACGGCATGTCGCCCTACATCCGGGCGCAGATGAAGAAGGTATTCCCCGAGCTGGAACTCGTGGAGCTGCCCTACAACCACCCGATCTTCCACCAGAAGTACAACTTCCCGAACGGTTTACCCAAGATCCACGAGCACGACAACAAGCCGCCGCAAGCCTTCGCCCTCTTCTGGGAGGGCCGCATGGTCTTCCTCTTCACCTACGAGTGCGACCTCGGCGACGGCTGGGAGGACTTCGTCGTGCACAAAGACTCCGAGGCCATCCGCACCAAAGCCCTGCAGATGGGCGCGAACATCATTCAGTACGTCTTTTCGAATTAGCAGTTAGAAGTTAGAAGTTAGAAGTTTTAACGAATCGTCTCGATATATGAAAAAAAACATCCTTATCCTATTATGCATCATCAGCTGTCTTACGCCTGCCATCGCCCAGAAGGACACCGTCACGGTGATTTCCTTCAACATCCGCTACAACAACCCCGGCGACGGCGACAATATATGGGAAAACCGCAGGGCTGCCTGCGTGAAAATGGCGCAGATGGAGAAGCCCGACTTCCTCTGCGTGCAGGAGGCATACTTTGTGCAGCTGGACTATCTCAACAAGAATCTACCTGACTACCAATATATTGGCGTGGGTCGCGACGACGGCAAGCAGGGTGGCGAGCACATGGCCATTCTCTACCGTGCCG
>CACXUB010000137.1 GCA_902770735.1 uncultured Bacteroidota bacterium
CGAGGATGACCTTGCGCGCGCTGTCGAGGTAGGTGATGGCGTTCACCTGTTCGTCGGTGGAGGGCTTCGGCTGCAGCAGGATGTGCGCCACGCGGATGGACTCGCCCCGGCGCTCGATCATCTGGATGATGTGGTAGCCGGCCTGCGTCTTCACCACCTGCGAGATTTCGCCCGACTTCAGGTTGAAGGCCACCGCCTCGAACTCGGGGTACAACGTCCCGCGCTCCACGAAGCCGAGGTCGCCGCCCCGCGACGCGCTGCCCGGGTCGTCGGAGTAGAGACGCGCCAGACCGCCGAACTTCTCGCCGCGCAGCACACGCTCGCGGTAGCTGTTCAGACGCTCCTTGACATCGTTGACCTCCTCGTCACTCACCGGCGGGATCTTCACAATCTCGCCGAACTGGTACGAGGTGCTCACCATCGGCATGCTGTCGGGACTGATCTTCGAGGCGAACTGCTGCACCTCCGACGGCGTCACGGTGATGTCGCTGGTGATGCTCGACTGCACCTGCTCGGTCAGCGCCTGCTCGTACATCAGCTCCCGCATGTCCTTCTTGATCTCCGACATCGGCTTGTTGAAGTAGTTCTCGATGTATTTCACGTCCCCGCCGGTTTGTTGCAGGAAATACGACATCCGCATGTTGATGCGGTAGTCGATCTCCTCGTCGGTGATCTCGATGCTGTCGAGCTCCGCCTGGTTGACCATCAGCTTGGTATAGACCAAGTTCTCCAAAATGGAGCAGTAAATCTCGTCGGGGTTCTCCACGGTCTTGAATTGCGCCGTGTAGTCGTTGAAGTGCTTCTCCAGGTCGGAACGCAGGATGACCGATTTCCCGATGACCGCCACGATGCCGTCGATGGGCACGCCGCCGCCCTGCGCGAAGGCCGCCACGACCGCGCAAAACAACCACAGACTCAGTAGTATTCTTCTCATTTTGCAATGATTTTATCGCACATCAAAAAAATGGCGAAAATACAAAAAAAAGAAGACCAACGCCTTCTTTTTCCTGCTTTAATCCTAAAAAATTTTTTCGAGGATTATTTTCTGCCCAGACTTTCATCGGACACGGTGAGTTTCTTTCTGCCTTTGGCTCTGCGTGCGGCCAGCACTCTGCGACCGTTAGCCGTGGACATTCTCTCTCTGAACCCGTGTTTATGTCTGCGTCTCGTGTTCGAGGGTTGGTACGTTCTTTTCATATCTCTACAATTTTATATTTGCGATTTTTTTGGACGGCAAAAATACACTTTTTTCTTTTTCAACAGCCCACTTTTGAAAAAATATTTCCAAATATTCTTTGCTTGTTGTAAAATATTGATATTCAAAATTATACAAATGTCGAGTGCCTGCCGTATTGAAAAAAATGTCATCGGATAGCGTTCTGCCATCCTGCAGTTTTGGACATCGCCGGCCCCGAAATCTACATTTTCCTTCCAAAAACATTATCGCTCACCGCCTGTTCCCAATTTCTACTTCCCAATTTCTGCTCCCTACTTCCTGATCACTGTTCACTGATCACTGTTCACTGATCACTAAAAAATGTATCTTTGCCGTTTGAAAAAAAACGTACTCCAAACAAAAATTATAGGTTATGAATGTAAGATTCAATTATCAAGACGCTTTGTTTTTTGTAGAAAAATTAATAACGGATCCCCGCAAGGCCGACGCTGAGGCCGCGCTCCAGACCGTGCTGAACAAGACCGGTCGTGGTAACGACTTCCTCGGCTGGGTCACGCTTCCGAGTGATGTGACGGAGCAGGAAATCATAGACCTTGAGACGGTTACGGCCGATCTGGTGGACAAATCCGAGGTGGTCGTGGTGGTCGGCATCGGCGGCTCCTACCTCGGCGCCCGCGCTGTCATCGAGGCACTGCAGCACTCCTTCGCTCCCTACGTGAAGGGCAAATACCCGCACATCCTCTACGCCGGCAACAACATCAACGAGGACTACCTCCACGATCTGCTGGACGTTCTCGACACCCGCGACTACTCCGTGGTGGTGATCTCCAAGTCGGGCACGACCACCGAACCCGCCCTGGCTTTCCGCATCCTGAAACAGCACTGCGAGAAGAAATACGGCGTGGAAGCGGCCAAGGAACGCATCGTGGCCATCACCGATAAGGCCCGCGGCGCCCTGAAGACCCTCGCCGACAAGGAGGGCTATCCCACCTTCGTGATTCCCGATGATGTGGGCGGCCGCTATTCCGTGCTCACCCCCGTGGGTCTGCTCCCCATCGCATTGGCCGGCTTCGACATCCTCCAGCTGCTGCAAGGTGCCCGCGACATGCAGAAATTCGTGGCCGAGAACCCGAAGTACGAGCAGAACCCGATTCTGCAATACGCCCTCATCCGTAACCTGCTTTACGAGAGCGGATTGAAGGTGGAGTTGCTCGCCTCTTTCGAGCCGCAGCTCTTCTACTTCATCGAATGGTTCAAGCAGCTTTTCGGTGAGAGCGAAGGCAAGGAGCACAAGGGTATCTTCCCTGCCGGCGCCATCTTCTCCACCGATCTGCACTCCCTCGGTCAGTACATTCAGGAAGGCACGCGCCAGATGTTCGAGACCGTCCTCGCCATCGATGCGGTCCACCACCGCGTCAACATCCCCGAGGATGCCGAAAACCTCGACAACCTGAACTATCTGCAGCACCGCACCATCCACGAAATCAACCAGATCGCCCGCAAGGGCACGTGTCTCGCGCACGTCGATGGTCAGGTGCCGAACCTCTGCATCTCCGTCCCGGAAATCAACGAGTACCACCTCGGCGAACTCATCTACTTCTTCGAAATGAGCTGTGCGGTAAGCGGTTACATGCTCGGCGTGAACCCGTTCGACCAACCCGGCGTGGAAGCGTACAAAAAGAATATGTTCCGCTTATTGGGTAAACCGGGAGTGAAATAGTTAGTAGTTAGTAGTTAGCTCTGGGCCATAGTCAAAGTTCAAAGTTCAAAGTCTAAAGTCTAAAGTCTCAAGTCTCAAGTCTCAAGTCTTACGTCTCAGTTAAGTGATGGGTAAGAATAATGCAGACTGATTGATTCTAAGAAATAAAAGTACAAACAAGTGCAGACCTTCATCTTCACATTTTTCGCCCTTTACGTGGTGATGCTGTTCGTGATTACGGGGTTGACTTCCCGCAAGACGGACAAAATGAGTTATTTCACAGGAAACCGTAAGTCACCCTGGTTTGTGGTGGCTTACGGCATGATTGGCAGTTCGTTGTCGGGCGTGACGTTCATGTCGGTGCCCGGCGACGTTTATACCACCCAGTTCACCTATTTGGGAGTGGTCTTCGGCTACATCCTCGGCTACATCGTCATCGGGTTGCTGCTGTTGCCGCTCTATTACCGGCTCAACGTGACCTCCATCTACGAGTACCTCGGCAAGCGCATCGGCAACGAGGCGCACAAGACGGGCGCGCTGTTCTTCTTCCTGTCGCGATTGCTGGGCTCGGCGTTGCGTATGTATTTGGTAATCTTTGTGTTGCAGATCTTTGTCTTCGATGGCTGGAACATCCCGATCTGGGCCACGGCCATCGTGATGATTGCCATCATCCTGCTCTACACGTTCCGCGGCGGCATCAAGACCGTGGTGTGGACAGACATGCTGCAGACCACCTTTCTCATTGGTGCACTGATTATTACGATTGTGGTGATTATGCGCAACATGGGCGGCTCCTTCAGCGATATATGGGCGCAGATGGCCACTGTGGGCAAGGACGGCACCGACTGCCGCACCGTCTTCAACACCGACTGGCGCAACAACAGCTACTTCCTGAAGCAGGTCATCGGCGGCATGTTCATCACCATCTCCATGACGGGCTTGGATCAGGACATGATGCAGAAGAACCTCTCTTGCAAGTCGTTGCGGGAGTCGCAGCGCAACATGTTCTCGTTCACCTGCATCTTGGTGGTGGTCAACATCCTGTTCCTGCTGTTGGGCGGCATGTTGCTGGTCTTCGCGCAGCACAACGGTGTGGATGTCAGCCAGTTCCCCACTGATCGCATCTATCCTGAGATCGCGTTCAACTACTTGGGCAAGGTGGGCGCGTTGGTCTTCGTTTTCGGACTCATCTCCGCCGGTTTCTCCAGCGCGGACGGCACCTTCACGGCCCTCACGACCACGGTTTGCTACGACCTGCTCGACATTGAGAAGCGTTTCCCCACGGAGAAGCAGCAGATCAACGTCCGCCGTATCGTCCACTTAGTCATCTCCATGCTCTTCCTGACGGTGATTCTCATCGTCTCGCAGCACCACAACGACGCGCTCATCCGCATCATCTTCATGGTGGCTTCCTACACCTACGGCCCGATTTTGGGCTTGTTCACGTTCGGTATGTTCACCAAGCGGGAGATTCCGCAGTCGCGCCGCTGGCTCGTGCCGGTCATCGCCATCGGCATCCCGGTCTTCTGTTACATCCTCGCCACGCATTCCCAGCAGTGGCTCTTCGGCTACAAGTTCGGTTATGAGCTGCTGATTGTCAACGGGTTGTTAGTGTTCGGGGCGTTGGTTGCGGCGAGCCGGAAAGCAATTCATAATTCGTGATTGTTCGTGAGCCGATGAATTCTGAATCGAGCAAATTCCCTGTGAAATCCGCCCCTCAGAAAACGTACACCTACGCGTTGAAAGGTCGTTTCAGGTCCTCTGTTGCGGCCACGGTGGTTTTCGGGATCTTTTGTCTGTGCATTATTAGCCTCCTCCTCCTTTTGGGTTTGGGCATTTGGATGGCGATTTTCATTCTTTTATTTGTGATGCCCCTGCCCGTGTTTGCCTTGGTGCTTGGCAATCGGAAGAAAAACGGATTCATCACCATTGCTCCGGAAGGACTCACCTTTGGTGGCGCGTTGAATGTGAAAGATGGCATTAAAAGTGATTTCAGTCAGGAAGACTACAACAAGGTTTCTCATTTTGACTGGGAACAGATCCGAAGTGTGGGTTTTACCCGGGATTTGATGAAACCGTCTTTTTTGTTCGTGGAGTTGACCGACGGGGAAACGTACTATTATCCTCTTTTGGATTATTATGACGATTTTGTCATTGTCGATACTCTTCGGAAGTTCACCGGGTATTCCGGATGCAAGGATTTAGGTCGCTACGTCGCGTATGCTAAGCAGCTAAAGTCGCGACGCTTGGAAGCGTAGGCTCCTACGCGCCGGCTCGCCCAAACAAAAAAGTTGATGCGTAAGCCCTGCGATGCGATATGGATGCAGCGGATGCTTTGAAAAAAATGTACTTTTGCAGTTTCAATAGAATCTTTCAGTATGAGAAACATTGCCTTCCTCCTCCTCTTCCTGTTTTTTGGCCACTGCGT
>CACXUB010000138.1 GCA_902770735.1 uncultured Bacteroidota bacterium
CGGCTTGCGCCGAGAACAGGAATCTGCCACACAGCCATCCGACGTAAAATCCGAGATGACTGTTGGAGCAGTCGGCAGCGAGAAGCAGTGGCGGGAGAGGCTGGGTCACGACGCGACATCCTACCTCCCATGCACCCGGCAGCGTTTTAGACATCCTCGCGGACACCAACAGTTTCCGCACAGGCACATACGCACACCCGATTGAAAACCTCATCGGGATAACCTCCTGACCGACAATGCCGTAACGTAGCATGAACGGATTATACACCGAAGCATCGATCACCCATTTGTCCGACACCTTGCAAACTGTGGAAAAGTCGGCGCACAAGGAATGTCGTGGCGGATAGCCTCGCGCATGGGCCATCAGGTAGAAGATCCTGGCCGTCATTGCGAAGCGGTCACCAAAATTCCGCCCATATCCGACACTGAAGCGGAAATCACCGTATTGCGCATATCCATAATGATTTACGGAAAGAAGGGTCACATTTTTCCGAAACTTAAGCACGCCCGTGGCATCCGCGAACATCATCTCCTTCGTCCCGAAGTCATTTCGGAACCGCACACATGCATACGTGGATGAAAAGCAGACCGGAGCGGAGGATTCATCACAGATCTCAGCGGAATACACGCGCAAAAGCGCATCCTGCGCCCGAAGCATGTTTACCCCCAGTAAACACAATACGCTGAAAACCAATATTTTCACTATATTTTTCGTTTTCATTATGAGAACATTTTGTTTCACGGCAAAAATACATCATAAAAAAGCGTTTGTCAAGTTAAAAATTGTTAATATTTTGCTGTCAATATTTTTAATATATACAACAGTAGTATGTACCCGAATTAAATGTATTTTTGCGGCATGACAGACAATAGCAGAAACATCCGCATCGAGGATTACGATTACGCCTTGCCGGAATCGCGCATCGCGTACTATCCCGCGACCGAACGCGACAGATCCAAACTTTTGATTTTCAACAAGAAAGAAGACAAAATCACAGACGCTGTCTTCCACCAGTTGCCCGATTATCTTTCCGAGAAGCAGTGGTTGGTGTTCAACAATTCGAAGGTCATCCATGCGCGGTTACTGGTGCACAACGCCACGGGTGCCGCCATCGAGATCTTCTGTCTGGAACCTCTTTCGCCATCTTCCGACCCCGCCGTGGCCTTCACGCTAACTGGCAGTGTCACATGGAAGTGCATGGTGGGCAATGCACGGAAGTGGAAGCATCCGTTGGAAATCGAGGTGCCGTTGGGCGAACGGACCGTACGGGTCCGGGCCGAGCGCGGCGAAGCCATCGAGGGCACCTTCGAGGTGACATTCTCCTGGCCCGATTCCGACGTCTCTTTTGCCGAATGGATCGAGGCTTACGGCAAAGTGCCGCTGCCACCCTACATTCACCGCGAGGCGGAAGAGAGCGACACCGAGCGCTACCAGACGGTCTATGCCCGGCACGACGGCTCTGTGGCCGCCCCCACCGCCGGCTTGCACTTCACCGACGACCTTCTGCGGTCGTTGAACGCCAAAGGGGTTGAAACCGAATATGTCACGCTGCATGTCGGGGCAGGCACCTTCAAGCCCGTCTCCTCCGAAACTATCGGGGGGCATTTCATGCACGAAGAAAAAATCCTCATCACCGAGGATTTTATCCATAAAATGTTGAAAAACAGCGACAAGCAGCTCATCGCCGTCGGCACAACCGTCACCCGCACGCTTGAATCCCTGTTTGTGGTCGGAGCCAAACTGCACCTCGGGATGGAAAATCCGCTTTTCGTGGGCCAGTGGGAGACCTACGACAACCCGAAAATCCATGAAGTAACTGTCAATCAGTCGTTAACCGCCATTTTGGATTACCTGAAACAACACGACACGGACATGCTTCGTGCCAGCACATGCCTCATCATTCTGCCCACCTACACCCGCCACCTTGTCAACGGCCTGATTACCAACTTCCACCAGCCCAAAAGCACGCTCTTGTTGCTGATATCCAACTTTTTAGGCGATAACTGGAGACGCATCTACCAGCATGCGTTGGACCACGAGTACCGTTTTTTGAGTTACGGAGACTCGAACTTGTACTTTTAGCGTTGGATTTCCCGGAAAATTTCGTATTTTTGCCGTCTAAAAACAACTAAAATGAAAGGCAAAGTAATTATCGTATCCGCTCCATCGGGAGCCGGCAAAACATCCATCGTCAGACATGTCCTGGAGTTCCTCCCCGAGCTCCGTTTCTCCACATCCGCGACCACCAGAGCCAAGCGCGAAGGCGAAGTCGACGGGCGCGACTACCATTTCCTCTCCGTCGAGGATTTCAAAGAGGGAATCCGCAACGACGACTTTCTCGAATGGGAGGAGGTCTATGCCAACCAGTTCTACGGCACGCTCAAAAGCGAGATCCAGCGCATCTGGGACGAAGGAAAGACCGTGATTTTCGACGTCGATGTGAAAGGCGGACTCAATATCAAGAAATATTTCGGCGACGATGCAATGGCCATCTTCATCGAACCGCCGAGCATCCAGGAATTGGAGAACCGGCTGCGAAACCGAGGCACCGAAACCGAGGAGTCGCTGCACAAACGTCTGGAAAAGGCTGAATACGAGATGACTTTCGCGCCGCAGTTCGACAAAACCATCCTCAACGACGACCTCGATGTCGCCCGTGCCGAAATGCTTCAGACCGTCCGGGATTTCCTCAACCAGGAATGAATTGCGGAAACCGACATATTGCCATTGTGGGCGCAGGCGCTTCCGGACTGTTTCTCGCCAAGAAACTCTCCGAGGACAAGCGTTTTCGAATTACCGTTTTCGAAAAAAACAGGCAAATCGGGGCGAAACTGCGGGCCTCCGGCGGTGGAAAGGCCAACATTTTCAACCGTGAAATTCGGCCCGAGCACTACAACAAACCGGCTTTTTTAGCGAAACTGCTGCAAAAATACGCCCCCGAACGACTCGAACAGCAGTTCGCCGACTGGGGATTGGTCACCGTCTCCGATTCGGAAGGGCGCGTCTATCCCGCCTCGCAATTTTCCCAAACCGTGGTCGATGTGCTGAACGATCTCCCGGAGAATCGGGTTGAAATCGTGACGGAACACAACATCCAACATCTTGAATATCAAAATGGCAAGTGGTACGTTGACGATTTTCCGACCGCATTTGACGCCATAGCGCTCGCTTCGGGATCTCCGGCAGGCATGATTCCCAAGAACCAGCGCAACTATAACAGCTATCTACAACGTATTCTGCTTAAAACCAGAACTTTAGAAGCATCCTTGTCAGGCTTTAAGCTGGCGCAGTACCCGAAATCGCTCTCCGGATGCCGAACAAAAGCGATCGTCTCGCTATATCAATCCAACAAACTCATACACAAAGAGTTCGGCGAAGTAACCTTCAAGGATGAGGGTGTGTCAGGCATTGTGGTCATGAATTTGTCGGCATACTACAGACGGCTGCCGTCACGCGAGAACTGCCGTCTGGAATTCAATCTTATCTATTGGGACGAACGTTTCGACGCGGTTGACTATTTGGCAAAATATGGGAATGCCGTCGGGCTTCTGCACCCGAAGTTAGCGGCACTGCATCAGGCGAAACCATTCCCCGTCACCGCCCTTGCATTCCCCATCGAAGACACCTATCCGATGGAGTCGGCGCAGGTGTGCCACGGCGGCATCGATTTGTCAGAGGTGGACGAAAACTTCGCAGCGAAAAACCATCCCGGCATGTACATTTTAGGGGAAATGCTGGACGTGGACGGTGTCTGCGGCGGTTACAACCTGTTTTTCGCATTCGCATCGGCAGCTGTGGCGGCGGAGCATCTGCTCGGCACATCGGACGGCCGTTAAAAAACACCTGTCGGCGAATCGAAAAAAAATGTATCTTTGCCGCCTGAAATTTTTGGCAGTACAGCTGTCGGGTCCCATAGCTCAGTTGGTTAGAGCAGCTGACTCATAATCAGCGGGTCCAAGGTTCGAGCCCTTGTGGGACCACTTTTCAATGCACAATTCATAACTCACAATTTTTCCATTTATCATTCGCAATCAAAGTTTTGCAAAAAAAAATGTATTTTTGCATCAAAATTTCAAGTATGCGGAAAAGGTCTGACATATCATCCCTTTTGAAAAGGATCCTGTCGGTGCTGGCATTGGTTCTATTGACCGGCATTCTGCTTACGGTTCCTGTTTCTTGCAAAAACAAAGCAAAAGACGGCAACCGTTCCCGGCAAGAAGAAGCGGGAGGTGCTGACGGAACGGAATTCGTGAACAACCTGGAGGACATCGATTCCTCGTTTTTCAAAGCCAAAGGGTACTTTTTAGGCAAAATAGACAACCGCGCATGCATTCTGAGCGTCGAAACCGCCGACAAAAGCGGGGTGATCGGAAAATATTATCGAATCGACACGTTGAAGAGCAGCGCGCGCCCTATCCATTTCAAGCTTCTGCGAGAAGGTAATCAATACAGACTTGTCACGGATTCTATCAACAGTTTGGCGACATTTTCCATCGCGGCCGGTTCATCTGCAATCCTCGGCACCATCACCACCCAAGACAAGCCCGGGAAGACGTATCGTATCGACTTCAAACATTACACGGCGCCCAAATACACCGTGCCCGCCTCCGATCGCTACCTCAAACCGCAATACAACTTCTCGTTGCTCTCCGATGTACAATACGGGAAGGCGAAAGGTTTCTGGACCAGCTACCCCATGGAGAACGACATCAACTTCACCAAAGTATTCCTCAAACTGCTCCCCAAAACGGCATCATCCAAATTGCGGGAACTGCTCTTGGACTTATATGTTCCTGAAAACGACACTCTTACAAAGCGGCCGTTGTTGGTGCTGCTCCATGGCGGCGCGTATTTTGTCGGCGACAAGGGCACCAAAAATATGCGGGGGTGGTGCGAGCATTTCGCGAAATGCGGCTATGTGGTAGCCTCCATCAATTACCGGATGGGATTCACGATTTCCAAAAGTTCCATTCAACAGTGTGGTTATCAAGCCATTCAGGACTCACACGCCGCGCTTCGGTATTTGGTGGCGCACGCCGACGAGTACCATATCGATCCCGACCACATCTTTCTCGCGGGCACGAGCGCGGGCTCCATCACCGCTCTGGCCACTGCTTTCATGAACGACAAAAACTGTCCGCCATTCGTGGAAAAACACAAGTTCCGGAAGAAATGCGGTTCGCTGCACACTTCGGGCAACGAGTATCGCAACAATGTGAAAATCAGAGCGTTGGCCAACATGTGGGGAGCCGTTTACGACCTCCACGAACTGGACGGGCACCCTGTACCGGTGGTTTC
>CACXUB010000139.1 GCA_902770735.1 uncultured Bacteroidota bacterium
GCCTCCGCCTACGCTGTGCAGGAGCAGATAGTCGATGTAGTCGGTCTGCAGCTCCTTGAGGGAGTTCTCGAACATCTTGATGGACTCTTCACGCGGCCAGGTGCTGGGCGCGAAGTTCGACATCTTGGTGGCGATGTAGTATTCGCTGCGTTTGTGCCGTGACAGCGCGATGCCGGTGGCGTGTTCGCTGCGTCCCTGACAATAGACGGGGGCGGTGTCGAAGTAGTTGACACCGTATTCGATGGCCTTGTCCACCATTTTGTTGACCATCTCTTGGTCGATGGGAGCCTGTGTCTCGCGGCCGGAGGCGCCTTTCGGGGCCTCGTTCTCGATGACGGGCAGGCGCATCATGCCGAAGCCCAACAACGACACTTTGTCGCCGGTTTTCGGGTTCGTGCGGTAGGTCATCTGGCCCTTCTGGGGCTTCAAGGTGCCTTTAGGGTCGAGGTCGCCGACCTTGTTCTGGCAGCCGACCATCGTCGCAGCCGTCGCGACCGTACCGGCGCCTAATATCTTGAGGAAATCTCGTCTGGATATGTCTTTCATTAATTAAGAATTAAGAATTAAGAATTAAGAATTAAGAATTAAGAATGTAGAATGAAGAATAGTAGTTATTAGTCTAAGTCTAAGTTTAAGTCTAAGTCTAAGTTTAAGTCTAAGTCTAAGTTTAAGTCTAAGTCTAAGTTTAAGTCTAAGTCTAAGTTTAAGTTTAAGTTTAAGTCTAAGTCTAAGTCTTTATTAGCCAACTGCCAACTGCTAACTGCCAACTGCTAACTGCTGACTGATCAAACCGTTCGTTGTTGTTCGATGCCGTTGACATAGATGGCGGAGAGGGGTCGGGCGGGGCAGACGTACTCGCAGGCGCCGCAGCCCACACACTTGCTCTCGTTGACGGCGGGGATGAACAGCTTGCCGGTGTCGTCGCCGCGTTTCGGGACCATCTCGATGGCTTCGGCGGGGCAGTGGCGGGCGCAGTTGCCGCAAGGAATGCCGTCGGCCACCACGATGCAGTTCTGGGCCACCCAGTAGGCTTGTCCCTTCTTGGTGACGGCTTTCTCCTCCTTGAGCAGTTTTTGGATTGCGCCGGTGGGGCACACGTCGCTGCAGGCGGTACATTCGGGACGGCACCAGCCGCGTTCGTATGAGATCACCGGTTGCATCAGGTGCTTCAGGTCGGTGGAGGGACGCAGCACGTCGTTGGGGCATTGCGACACGCAGAGCTGGCAGCCCGTGCAGTGTCTCCGGAAGCGGTCGAGCGTGCCTGCGCCGGCGGGCACGATGGGCGTGGTGCGCTCGGGCGCCACCTTGTCCTCGATGGCCGCCAGTCCGCCGTCCACTACCTTCTTCTCCTGCGCGAAGACTGCCGTGCCGAGGGCCACGGTCGAACCGATCAGGAAGGCGCGTTTGGCGGTGTCAACGGATTCGGTGTTAGCGGGATTTCTTTTGACGTGCTTGTATTCAATGGCCTCCTTCGGGCAGACCGCCATGCAGTTGCCGCAGGTCACGCACCGCGAATAATCCACGAAGCCGTTCTTGCCGTCGATGCAGGAAGCCTTGCAGTTCTTGGTGCAGAGCCCGCATTGAATGCATTTTTCCTCATCGATGTGCATCTTGAACCAGGAGAAACGGCTGAAGAAACTCAGGAAAGTGCCCACGGGACAGATGTTGTTGCAGTAGGTGCGGCCGTTGCGCCATGCCAGGATGACGATGACCACGAACGTCACCGCCGCGATGATGAAGGTCGGCAGACTGCGCATCCAGACCTCTTTCGAGTAGAAGGCGTAGCTGTTGAAATGCTCGGAGAGAGCGGCCAAACCGTTGTTGATCCACTGCCAGACCGGTGCGAAGAGGTTCTGCACGATGTGGCCGTAGGCGGAGTAGGGGGCGAGCAGCGCGGCCAAGGAACTTAAACCGGCGATCAGTAACACGATGAATACCCCTAAAACAATGTAGCGCAGAATGTTATGCGCTTTTGAGTAGGTGTATCGGTTCTTCTTCGCCCAGTTGTGGACATGCGCCACCCCGTCTTGAAACACGCCGAGGGGACAGATGACGGAGCAGTAAATCCGTCCGAACAACAGGGTGATGATCAGCAGGATGGCGATGACGATGAAGTTGAGCGCCAACACTGCGGGCAGGAACTGCGCCTTGGCCATCCAGCCGAGGAACTTGTGTAGTGTCCCCGTGAAGTCGAGGAACATCAGCGTGATACCGAGGAAGAAGAGGGCCGCGAACACCCGCCGGATTCGTTGTAAGGTCTTTTTGTGCATATAACGGTTAAAGGTTAGGAGTTTAGGGTTTAGCGTTTTAATGGTTTAAAACAAAAGAATTCCTTGAGCGGCCTCGGTTAAGGACAAGTGCTCGGAAGGAATGGTTGTTGTTAATTTGAGGATTGGACGACGCTGATGTCTGAGAGGGTGAAGCTGCCGTCGTTGTTGAGGGTCACGCGGGCGGTGATGGTGGGCATATCGTCGTAATGGAGCACCTTGCCGGTCTCGAAGCTCACGCCGGGAGTGGCGTTCACGAAAAGTTGGTCGCCGTTGATGTCGTAGGAGATCTGCTCCCCGACCCAGACGGCGTCCTCGTAAAAATCGCCCATGTCCTTGACCGTGTTGGTCACGGTTGCCAGCTCTTTTTCTCCGTTATAGAGGGTGATGTTCTCCCCGTTGATGGAGTATTTCAGCTCATCGCAGAGAGCCTGTTGCATCTCGTAGGGGTCGATGGTGCCGGCGACGAAGTGGGGACCGTCGTCTTTGAAGCCGATACGGTAGAACCGTTCCGTGTGGACACCGGTGCCTTCGATGGAAACGCCGGTGAACCAGAGTTCGCCGGTGGCCGCATTATAGCGGGCGGCGGGAGTGTTGCCGTGGCGGATGTCGGCGAGGATGGTGGCACGGCCGTCCTTCGCGACCACGAGACCGAAGCCCTCGGAAGAGGTGGCCGAATCGCAGCTCACCAGACTCCACACGTGGACATTGTTGGTCGTGTCGTTCAGAATCATTTCGAAGTTCTGGTCAATGACGTGGCGATCCAATGTCGCGTTGACGACGTCGGGAGCGGAACCCTCCCGAACGGGCTCTTCCAAAACGCCCTTCACAGGCTTGACTTCCGCTTTCTTCCCCTTGCAGGAGACCACGACCGCACCGAAGAGCACCATCAGTGCGGCGATACAAAGTAATCTTGCTTGTTTCATATTGAACTGTAAATTATTTTTGCCTAAAAAAAGACCGACATTGTTATCGGCGAGCAAAAATACAATTTTTAGCGGTATTCCAATGACTTTGCGATTACTTTTTTTTGACGCGGAGGAAAACGACTGGACAGTGAAACAAGTCAGGGGTTACATCAAAATGACGATGGAGCCTTTGTAGAACAAATGCCTTCCGACCTTGTCTGTCAGGCGGATAAGGTAGTTGTAAACGTTGTTGGGGTAAATTTGGCCGTTGACGCTTCCGTCCCATTTGAAATTCTTGTCTTGCGAAGAGTAGGCTATTTCACCCCATCGATTGAACACATACAACTCGAAGTCTTCAATCCAGAATTTCTGTTCTTCTTGGAGACAGAAAACGTTGTTTCCGTGTTCGGAGTTGCCCGGCGTGATGACGGTGATTGAATCCAGACGTTAAATTCCAGGGTAGGTGACTTCCAAGAACGGGGTTTGGTCGCCGGTGCTCCAGATGTAATCGTCCGCAGGGTAGGGTATGGTCAGGATGGTATGGAAATGATCACAGAAATCTTCTTCAGAGGAAAACACCTCGGTTTCTTTTTCGACCACGCCCAACTGGAGCGTGACCGTGCTGTCGCAGCCGTTTTCCGCCGTGAAATGACAGAGATAAGTTCCTTCCTCGGTGTAGTTGAAGCCGCCCATCGGGAGGTCGAAACCTTCGCAGATGATGGTGTCCAAAATGCTGCTTTTTACGGGCAAAACATTGATTGTTAATGAGATGGAGCTGTCACACCCCATCACGGAGGCGATGGTCGTGTCCAACTGCAAAAGGCCGGTGTCGGAGATGTCGATTTGCGAGAACGGGAGAAGGGTGAAGGGCTCGTCTGTCTGGCAAATCGTTGTGGCGATCGTGTCGAAAAAGCGAACCACCTCGGCGCTGACTTCGGTCAATGCCGACGGCGTCAGGATGTCGATGCTCCAGCCGGCGGCGGTGTTGGTTTGGTTGGAAACGAACTTGAAGGTGACCGAATGGGTGGCCAGCGTGAGGTTCGCCGGCAATTGGGTGCCCGTATAGGAATGCACCAGTAAGTCGTTGTCCGCGAACAGGTACAAGGTGTCTCCCGCCGCTATGGCCATGCTGTTGAATCGCACGAGTATGAGCCCGACGCCAGGAGACGAAAAGGTGTGTGTGCGCGTCTCGAAGTTCCCGTAGGCGTGTCCGGCACCTCCGGAGTCGTAAAAGCGCACCCCTTGTCCCGGCAGTATCTCCGTTGTCCCGTTTTGCATGTTCATCCAGGAATCGATCCTTTCGATATGCGCGGGGCAGTTTTCTTGACTCCAGACGGCCACGTAAAGGGTCGTGTCAGTAAGAAGTTCCGGAATGGTGTATGCGGATACTTCGCCTGTGTTTTGAATTGTATCTTGTTGTATTTCAATGTTTAACAAAGCGTGACTGTACCAATTCAGAATGCACTCGGAGGTGATGTCGGATGTGACGGAAAGGGTCGCGTCGCTGCCGTAGCAAATCAGCAGATCCTCGCCGGTAATGAGGGTTGAGTCAGCCCAAAGGGTGACGGGATAAGGGGTCACCTGGACGGTGTCGTGCTGATTCCTGGTGCAATAAAGGTCATTGGCCTGGCTTATCCAGAAGCTGTTTTCCGTTTCAATCGGGAAGAAGAGCAAAAGGGTGTCTTGTGCCGACACAGACAAGGTCTGAGACGATTGGATGCCTGCAAAGGTGTGCTGCAAGTTGAAATGGACGGTGTCCGCCCCAAACGCGGTGATTTTCACCTCAACTGTGTCGCCGGCGCAAACGGTGTCCAACGTGCTGATAACCACTTGGGGCAAAGGAAGCACGTTCACGTAAATACTGTCCTTGACGGCCGTCGGGCAGCCGGTGTTCAGTTGTTCCACCACGACCCACCCTTTCGACAAAGTGTCCGCCGCATAGTACCAGATTTGTTCGCCGATGGCGGTGAAATTCTCCGGACCATGCCAAACGCAGCTGCAGGAACTGTCGATGGGGAGCGACATCAACGCGACGGTGTCCCCAACGCATAATCCCGGGTTTGGCTGTATGCCGTCAAACCAAAGCAACTTGCTCTGTTCCAATGACATCGCGACAATATTGATGAAATAACTGCTCTCGCAGGAATCGATGACCATAATGGAGAGTTCCTGTCCTATTTGCATGGGGACGTTGTAAAACAAACCAGTCTGGTTGATTCCTAACAGGTTGCCGTGGAGGTCCGGTTGGCTGTACAGCTTGTACGTGTAGGGCTCTGACCCGTTGTAGGCTCTTGCGACGACCGACCCGATGTTCGCTGTGGAGTCGCACACCACGGCAAACGCCTTCTTAAAGTCCACCCTGATGCGCACAAAGTGAATGGTGTCGGTGCGGGAAAACGTCTCGTTGCACCCCGTGAAGGACATGCGTATGACCTAGTCGCCGGGTATGGTGAACCGGAACGGCACATTCATGGACGTCGAAGTGGTCGAATAACCACCCACCACCCCCGAAACCAAATTGATGTTCGGGGTGTAGTCCGTGTGTGTGACCGTGGTGTCCCCATTGTTCACGTAATATCTGTAGCGGCGGTATTTTCCGGCCACGGGTTTGACAAGCAGGTCGTTGCATTCCTGCCAGGTCTGGTAAGCGGGATCCACAATCCATTCGTAAGTGGTATAACTGTAACCGCCGATGGTTATCTGCAGCGTGTCCGGACCACACGGCGTCTCGCACACGAAGACATAAAGTCCCCCGGCGAGGTGCTCGTCGTGGACGGAGATGTTCAAGTTGGTGCTTGAGGCTGTGATGGTGGAAGTGTTGTTCACCGTGTCGTCCTTTATGATGGTCCATGCGCCGTTGGTGTAGGTGGCCGTGAAGTTGTATTGGTTGTTGAGCGGGCTGGTTATCAGGCGCACCACGGTCGAATCCCGGAACAGGGGGAATGGGGAATTAATCTCACTCAATGTGATGGTTTTTTGCCCGGAATAGCACGTGGTGTTGACATAATCGGAGTTTATTGTCCAAGAATACGGCCATAGCATTGGCAGGGTGTCCCGAATAAAGACCAGGGTGTCGAAACGACTTGCAAGCACGCACCCCTTTGCATCCACGAGTGTGCGGATAATTGGCAACTGAAGGTAGGAAAAAGGACCGTAAATGTTTTCAATGTCATCGCTTGTCAGCGTAGAGAGCGAATAAGTTTGTGAGGTGAGTTTACTTACTGTTTGAGTCTTTATCACCTGTCCGGTTGCGGAATCCGTATAAACCCAACGCGGCGGGCAGGTGTAGTAAATGTAATTGCTGTTGCACCAAATCGAATACGTTTTGGTCCTGAGCATTGAGTCGCACTTCCGGGCACAGGTATCGAGCGTTATTTCTCCCAGACATAACACGTTTTCGCTTGTACTCGTGTGGCATGTAATCTGAGGAGGGGAAATCGTGACGGTTTGGGATTTGGTGTCTTGGCTGCATAAATCGCGCATCTCGAATTTGATGCTGTGACCGTACAAGTCGCAATATCGGTGGGCAAAGCCCAATGTGTCGCAATAAATGCCGTAATTGGAGTTGATTATAGTGGTCCCATTGACTGGCTGCCACGATGTCGTGTCGGAATGGCCGGTGTCATCGGTATGTATGAAGCGGTATTGGAATGTGGATGCAAGATAATCGTTTAGGTAGTTGAAAGTCCCCCTTTGGAAGCTGAAGTTCACCCTGAACTTTACCGTGTTGGAGTCGGAACAGTTGTTCTGGTAACTCTGTGGGGGGTTGAAACTTATATTGTTCAGCAAGACTGTGTGATGCAGCACGACGGTGTAGGAGCAAGCGTCGCGGGCCTCGATGCGATAGGTGCCGGCAGACAGCGTGTCGAAGGTGTAGTAGTACCTGAAATCGGCGTATGTGGAGTCGTTCCCGTTGTGTTGGGGTTGGTCGAAGACTACTTGGCGCACAGTGTCGTTTTGCGCGTCGATGAAAGTCACGGTGTAGGGGAACATGCCGGCGGTGATCTTCATCTGCACACGTCCCTGCTTGCCGCAAGGCAAATCGTGCCGGTTGCCGTAGCGTTCACGCCTTACGCCGTTTACCAGTTGGTCGTTTTGAGCTATCACGGCCAGCATGGAAACGGACATGGGCGTGTAGGTGCTGGTAAGGACAATCCCGTACAGCGTTGTGTCCACCAAAACGGGCACCAGACCGGCACCGGACGGAACCACCACATATCCGGAAACGCCGATGTCGTACGTGCCCACGTCCATGGTCAGGATGTGACTGTCGCTGTAAAAGACGCTGTTGTGGAGCTGGTTTTTGTAGTGGTACTGCAGATTGGAGATCGGATAGGCGACGGAATCGACGGGATGGTGCAACGAGTCGTCGGTCTGGATGAGATTCCCTTGTGCATCATACAAAGATATGACGGCCTGGCAGTTGTTAAAACAATCGCCCACCACGGTGTCGATGACGACCGTGTAGGGGAACTGCTGCTGGGCTTTGGATAGCAGGCATGCAAACAGAACCAAGGCCAGACAGGTGAGGCGTTTTAATATATATAGAAAGACAGGCTTCATTAAAAAAAGACAGGTAATCCTTGAAAAAAAGGATCCTTTTTTTTCGGGCGCAAAAATAGCATTTTTTCGGGTATGAGGAACGACAAATCGGAGTCGATCATTGACATGATTCTACCTGAGATACCCGTACCGTTTCCCATGTCGTGCCAGCATCGTCGTGGTGAGCAACAGGGCGGCGACTTCCGCGAAGATGATGGCGTACCAGATGCCGCTGACCCCGACGAGTGCGGGCAGCAATAGCACCGCCAAAGTCTCGCAGACCAAGGTGCGGTTTGTGGAGATGAGCGCCGACACCAACCCGTTGTTCAGGGCGGTGAAGAAGGCCGAGGCGTACCCGTTGAAGCCCATCAGCAGGAACGAGACGCTGTAGATCTGGAGCGCCCGGGTGGTGAGCGACAGCAGCTCGGGGTCGTAGCCGACGAAAATGCGTGCCAGCGGACGGGCCAGCAGTTGCGCTAGGAGGCACTCCGTCACTCCCATGATCCCGAGCAACAGCATGCTTTTGGTGAACACGTTCCGCAGCTCGTCCCGGTTGCCTGCGCCGTAGTGGAAGCTGACAATGGGGGCCGAGCCCATGCCGTAGCCGATCATGACAGCGGCGAAGATGAACGCCACATACATGATCACCCCGAAGGCCGCCACCCCGTCTTCGCCGATGTATATCATCAGCTGGTAGTTGTAGAGCATCGTGACCACCGTGGCCGACACGTTCGAGAAAAATTCGCTGATCCCGTTGAAGCAGGTCTGTCGCAAGGCCGCCCCGTCGAACACGAAACGGCCCAGTCGCAGGCGCGAACGGTTCGGGACGATGAAATAGACCAGCGGGATGACGGCTCCCGCCATCTGCGCCAACGCCGTGGCCCATGCCGCGCCCTTTAGCCCCCAGCCGAGAACTGCGATGAACAGGATGTCCAACACAATGTTCAGCCCGCCGGAAACGAGGGTGACAATCAGTCCGAGATCCGGCTTTTCCGCGGTGACGAGCAGCGTCTGGAACATCATCTGCAGGATGAAGAACGGCAGTGCGACGAGCAGGATGCGCCCGTACATCACGCACTCGCTCACCAGGGCCTCGTCCGCGCCCAGCATGA
>CACXUB010000140.1 GCA_902770735.1 uncultured Bacteroidota bacterium
GAAATGTACACCTCTGTGGGCAAACGGTGGCTGTTGCGGAAATTGGCCTCCATGTCATCCTGACAGAATGCGATGTTAAGAAATTGACCTGCTGTGTCGTTGCCCCAGTCTTTGAGCAATTGGAGAACGTGATAGTCCATCACATCGGCTTCGATAAATTCAAATTCGATGTCGAGGAAGTCATTCTTTTCGTCAATCGTGTTTTGGCAAGTCTTCTCCTCCCCTACTTCATCCCACCATCTGCAAGTATAATGGCAATGCTGGAAGAAGGTCTGGTGGCGACCCACGAAGGACTTCATCTTGCGCTCCATGTCGGGATCCACACAGGTGATTTTGGTGCGGATGCCATGGGTGATGAAGTTTTGGTAATGAGCAACAAAAGCCGTTTCGCGAGCCAAAGCCTCCCCCATTTCCGTCATACCCATCACCACTAAATGAACCTGTTTTTCCGGACATTTGGCAATGTTGTCATCCTCGGAACGGTAGTCCAGCTTTGTTGCCAAACCACATTCATCATTGACATCCACCAACACCTTTCGGCTCCAAAGCTCCTCGTAGTTGAACATATGGAAATGATCGATCTTCTCCGGACCATATTGCGCCACAAGATTGAAGAAATCCTGCTTTTGCAAATACACAAAGCAGTCGATTTTATCATTGTGTCGAGAGATTTTGTTATAGCATTCCATATTGCGGAGGTCATGGTTGCTTTCGCTTTCTTCTCCGATAATATAAATGCGTTTCGCTTGAGCGACGCACAGACGCTGCAAATCCTCTTCTCTCGTACGGTTGGCGTGCAACAGCGTAACATGTTCGAAGAGGACTTTATCCAGCTGAACCTCCAGTTCCTCGCGCAGAGCCGGCACTCCCTTTTCCACAGCAATCACAATGTCAGGAGTCGTATTGTCCAATCCATTAAACGATTGAATTAAAGCGACAGTTTTGTCATTGTAGCCTAGAATCAGGTAATGATTTTCGAATTGGTAGTCCACGTCACCGTCTTTAACTTTGTCGGCGCGAGTCTGGATAATATTGGTGATGGTGGCTATCAGCAAACCCTGGAAGATGATCGCGCCGACCAAACAAGCCACAACAGATGCAATCAAAACAACTGTGGGGGTGGCCGAGGTGTTGCCATCGTCAGGATAGGCGTAATTGATGAATTGGTCGGGACCGAAAATGTCGGCCAAGGTTTGCCGCAAACCGCCAGCCCCAGTGAGAGCATAAAGAAGCCATAGCAAAAGCAGTGCCAGCAGGAATACACCTGCGAACAATCCCAATTGCACCCAGATGTTGGCTGTTAGTTTGCTGTCAATCCAGTGACGGAGTCTGCTCCAAACAAAACGATTTCTATTTTCCATCTTTCACAATTTTAAAACCCAGTTTGCAAATCAATTTCAGTGTGCTAAAGGCGGTATCGCGGTCGTAGGCCTTTTCCTCATCAGACAATTGTTCGTATGGAACCAGACAAGGGGTCTGTTTCAGCGCGTCATTCCGTTTGGGGCCATATTTCCAACCATCACGGAGACGGTTTTGCGACCAAATATTATGAACTTGTTTAGCAATGGTTTCTCCCAAGTCTTGAAGTTCTTGTGGAAGGACGACATCCGAAGTGTCCAATGGGGTTGGTGTAAAAGGTTCCATACTAAAAATTTTGGCAAAAGTACAAAAAACAACCGATTTTGTGTATCTTTGCCCGCATTTTTTTTTCACAAAAATATCGGGAATGAAGACCATCAAAGTATTCATCGCCTCATCGGAGGAACTGAAGGAAGAGCGACTCGAATTGCTTTCCGTTGAAAAGAGGATAAACAAAAATCTTGAACCACACGGTGTAAGGGTCGAAATCGTCGAGTGGGAGTTCTTAGATTCCGAACTAAGCCTAACCTGCAAGCAGGACGACTATAACAAAAAGCTAAAAACTTGCGATATTTGCTGTGTTATCTGCTGGCAGAAATTCGGGAAATATACTGCAGAAGAATTCCAGATTGCCCACGAAGTGAAAGCAAGCGGCGGTCCCTTGCATAAAATATACATCTTCTTCAAGGAACCCGGCGAATACACCGATGAACTCAAGGCTTTCAAAAAAGATATTGAAGAAGACTATGGTCACTTCCCGAATCGTTTCGAAACCGTGGATGCCTTCCGCTTCGCCATCTACGACATCTTGAACCGGGAAGCACTGAAATGGATAAAAAAGAACTCCGCCGATAAGTCTGATTCCCAGGCAGATGACAACGACGACGATATGGACTATCCTGATGCCGAAACCGCGTCTCAGGTTGAGGCCTATACCGTACGCAATTCCAAGATTGAAATCAATGGAGAGGTCCAAGCTGACTTCCTGTCGCTGCCGTTTGCAAAAAACAACGCACGATATACACTGCTCCGTCAGGAGGTGGAGCTGCTCGAACAGGTGCTGCCGGTTTTTCACGAAGCGATTGAACAGCAGACGGACAACGAAACGCTGAACACAAAGTATCAACAATTGTGCAAAGATCTCACCAGTAAAAAGAATCTGATGCACAGTATGGAATGCGCTATGCTAAAGACTTATTGCAGTCTGGTACAATATTTTGGGGAACACAATTCCGCACGTGTCAAACGAGCCTTCAAACTATTCAATCAGGGCAATGATGCGGTTGTGACGGAAGTCCTTGATGTCAACCAACTCAATCCGGATCTTGACAATGTTGTCAGACAATTGAGTGAGGCCCGCAAGAAACTGTCGGACACCATCGGGGAATACCAGCTGAAAATCGAGGTTCTGAAAGCGCGGAAAGAAAAGGACTGGGAAAGAAAATGTGCCATCTTATATCGCAAAGCCACCGATGCGGCACGTGACAACATCCCCGAGGTGGACTTTGCCAATTTGTTGACGGAATATGCCGTTTTTCTACAGGTCAACGCGCAATTTGACAGCAGCATAAAGGCTGAATGGTATAATGAATCCGAAAAAATCTTTAAGGAGGCGATGCCTATATGGGAGTCGTTGAGTGCCAAGTGTCCGGAGCAATATCTCGGCCAAAAAGCCTACTTTCTCAACAAATACGCCATCCTGCAAAAGAAACTGAAACGTTTGGAAGAAGCGGAGAAACTCTATACGGAAGCTATCAATCTCTACTCCCAACTTGCCGACAGCGACCCCACCTATCGGACGACAGCGGCGCAAGTGCGGGGCAATCGCGCTGTCATTTACAGACTGCAGAAGCAATATGAGATGGCGGAGAGCGAATATCTGGCTGTCATCAACGACTACCGGCAGATTTCCGCTGACAGCGGCTCCAACTATGACAAACACCTTGCCCGTAACCTATTCAATCTTGGAATTTTCTACAAAAACACCCTTGACAAGGAAATCAGCAGTTTAGAAAAGGCAATGGAGGCATTGGATGAAGCCTTCCAGATTCGTTCCAAACTGGCGGAAAGCGATCCAGACACCTACCAATATTCTATGGCCATAGTCCTTCGGACAAAGGCCCAAACGTACAATGCCGCAAAGAAATATGCGGATGCCTATGAATTTGCCGGTCAAGCCGCCAGTCTTTTCAGCCTCATCCTACAGCGGCTGCCCTCCTTCACCAAGGCACAGCGCAAATATTGCCTGGTTCTCAGTGAGCGAGCACTATACGCTGTGCGAGCCGGAATGTACAAGGAAGCAGAGCAGTGTGCCCGCGACAGTATGAAATTGGAAGCGGAAAGTGGGCCGTTCTCGGAGGAACGCGCCGCCCCGATGAAGAACCTCGGTTATGCTTTACTATTTCAAGGAAATGTTGAGGAAGCGAAGGAATGGATCCTAAAGGCTGCAAAAAAGCGAAAGGAATCTGGGAAATTATGGAGGGAAACAATCCTAGAAGAGCTCGACAAGCTTAAAAACGAAAAACTTGTCGAGCAGGACAGATATGACGACCTTGATGCAGTGGTGGCCGAGTTGAACTCTATTAAGGAAGACGACGACAACCTGAAGCTATAATACATACCTCGGGTGGAAGAATTCTTGAATCACCTCGGCGTAACAGCTGGAGAATTCATCTTTTGACATTTCGAACACGTCTTTTGACAAACGATATGCAAAGCGAAGTTCTGACTCCTTGATGTGGTGGTCAGCCACCATCATTCGCAAGACGTACTTCATTAGGTTATCCTTTTCGAACGGACAATTCTCTAAAATGGCAGCCACAGACTTGTGGAACACTTTTTGAATGTCTTTTTTGGCTATCTTTTTAAATTCCTTTACGGGGAACATCTTGTACTCAATCATATCGTTGATGATGGCGCTGATTTCCTCTTCCGTAATTTTTCCGTCAACGTTGGCGACCATCAGTCCTGCGGAGACGATAAAGTCAGCATAATGCTTGTCCATGTTATCTTTATGCCACAGTTGCACCAAATCTACAATCTCCTCCATTTCCTTCTCCATCTGTTTCTTGTCGTTGTTTTTGCAGAAGATTTCCATTGCCCGTACGCGGATGGGGTCGTCAGGATGAGAGGAATTATGCAGCTGCACCCGACCATCCTTAATCATTTCAATGTTGGAAGAGCAGCGTGACAAGATTCCTTGTACCCCGCCGCCGAAACGGTCGTGGTTGACACCGCACATCTGGGTGAATTGGGAGGTAATATTCGGTTCCAAGGTGCCACTGGCAATGCATCCGCAGCGGTCGCAACGAATCTCGTTCAACTGCGACAGCATCTGCAGTTTTTTTCGCAAGAAGCGTGGTACATTTTTATCCAACGAATCGCCATAGATGAAGTCCATCAATCGATCTATTTCTGCATCCTTCCCCATCAGATGGCCGATTTCGTGGCCGAGGATGCTCAGGATTTCCTCGTCTGTCAGGGTGTTGATCATCCCGGAAAAGATCTGGATCAGATGGGGTGTTTTGGGGTCGAACGAGAAGACGGCGCAAGCGTTAATCGCTTCGTTGTTGACCACGTACAAGTCAATGGGTTCCTTGAATCCGAGACGTTCTTTGGCCAAGATGAGCATATCGTACAAAGGTTTCATCACCTCATTGCTCACCCGGATGCTGCTCTTGAAGATTCTATCCACAGTATCGGACACAGAAGAGTACCAGAACTCTGTCTCATCCATCACCACGCTGACTGCATTATACTGCAGGAAATCGAAAATCTCTTTACGAAGCTCTTTCGCCAATTTCAGCCCGACATTGTGCTGACTTACTTTAGGGTCTTTTTTTGCCATGATTATTGTTTTTTTTGA
>CACXUB010000141.1 GCA_902770735.1 uncultured Bacteroidota bacterium
TTAAAAATCATCGCATCAGTATTTATCGAACCATAAGGAATTGAAATGAGTCTTTAAAATAGGGAAAAGGGACGAACCGACAGCTCCGAAACCAGAAACCCCTGAGTTGCCCCCCGTGGGCGCGTGGATTGAAACGTCCACACATATTGCAAACTCCGCGACATTTGGGCCGAGCCCAACCACAACGGCCGTTTTTCACAAGGAATTCTGATATTTTAATATTACTACCCCGCCTGACGGCACCCCTTCTGAAACAGAAGGGGAGTTTCCCCGCGCCGGCACGGTGCGCCGTGGCCGGAAAACCCATCGCCACGAGAGACAAAATCTGCCCCCCCCACCGAACAATTTTGTCACTGTTTCCTACCCTACTCCCTATTCCCTACCCACCACTCACTACTCACTACTCACTATTCCCTACTCCCTATCCACTATTCACCACCCACCACTCACTACTCCCTACTCCCTATTCCCTATCCCCTACTCCCTATTCCCTACTCCCTACTCCCTATTCACTAATCACTATTCACTAATCACTAATCCCTAAAAATCGTATCTTTGCCGCCGGAAAACACCCGCGAACAATGAACAGAAAATATCCTTTGACCGTCTTCCACGACAACGCGCCGGTAACCCTCCTCGACGAGGCGGAATGGTCCCGCTTCGCGCAGGAGTTCCGCATCATCCACGCCGCCGGCGGCATCGTCGCCGACGAGAACGACGAAATCCTCATGATCTTCCGCTACGGCTGCTGGGACTTCCCCAAAGGCAAGGTCGAGGCCGGCGAGGACTGGCCGACAGCCGCCCTGCGCGAAGTGCAGGAGGAAACCGGACTGCATGACATCACCCTGCAGGAACCGCTCCCCAACACCTACCACACCTACTCCCTCCACGGCGCCCCCATCCTGAAAATCACCCACTGGTACGCCATGCTCGCCCCCGCACAACCCCTCACCCCACAGACCGAGGAGGACATCAGCCAGGCCGTCTGGACGCCGCGCACCGAAGTGGCCGAACACCTGAAAGAATCCTATCCGTCGCTGCGCGACCTTTGGACATTAATAACGAAATGAAACACTTACTAACCCTATTGTTACTGACAATTGCCGCCGCCCTCTCCGCCCAAAACCTCTCCGGCTACTGGGAGGGCAAAATCGGCATCACGAAGACAGACTCCCTGACCGTCGGTCTGCAGATTGACTACCAGGGAGATACACTCTATGCCGAACTGGACAGTCCCGACCAGTACTTCACAGGACAGCCGGTGAGCGGACTGACGTTCGCGGACTCTGCCATCGCTTTCCGCGTGCCCGATTTCGGACTGAACTATGAAGGCACGTTATCGGCTGACGGGCAGCGCTTTACGGGCACCTGCACGCAATACGGGCGCAAGTTCGACTGCACGCTGTCGCAGGGCGCGACACGGAAGCTGTTCCCGCGGCCACAGACACCCACCCCACCCTACCCGTACCACACCGAGGAGGTCAACTTCCGCGACCGCAGCGGCAAAAAGAACCTCATTTTCGGCACGCTCACCCTGCCGAAAGAACAACCGAAAGGGCTGGTGATCTTCATCAGCGGGTCGGGCTGGCAGGACCGCGACGAGAACATCTTCGCGCACAAGCCCTTCGCCGTCATCGCCGACACGCTCACCAAGGCCGGCTTCGCCACCTACCGCTACGACGACTTCCCGGCGGCCATCTTCCGCAAATCCACCACCTACGATTTCGCCGACGGTGTCCGGCTGATCCTTGATTCATTATCACAACGAGCAGATTTCCAAGGACTTAAAGTCACATTGTTGGGTCACAGCGAGGGCAGTTTGGTGGCCAGCATCGTGGCGGCCGACGACAAGAGGGTCGCGTCCACCATCCACCTCGGCGGCGTCGCGCAGCCGTTCGAGGAGATATTGCTTTACCAAAGCAAGGCCATCCTGCGCGTCTCCGGGGAAATGACAGAGCAGGAAATTGAAAACAGCGCCGCCATCAACCAGCGCATCTACGAGGTCATCAAGAAGAGCAAGAGCACCGACGACGCCATGAAGCGCGTCGGGAAGCTGTGGGACGAGCTCTCCGCCCAACTCAGCGACGAGGAGAAGGCCAAATACAACATGACGCCGGGGAACAAGTTCACGGCCATCCAGACCTTCAGCTCGCCGTGGTTCTACACCCTCTTCCAAATAGACCCCGCCAAATACCTCAAGAAAATCAAGACTCCGGTCTTGGCGATTTCCGGCGAAATGGACCTGCAGGTGAACGCCATCGCCACGGGCAACAATTTGAATAAATATCTGAAAAAGAAGGAATTGCTAAGTTTTATCAATGCCAAAGGACTCAATCATCTGCTGCAACCGTGCATCACGTGTAGTCCCGACGAATACGGGCACATTGAAACCACAATTGCGCCCGAGGTGTTGGACATCATCGTGACGTGGCTCAAATTTCATAATCCATAATTCATAATTCGCAAAAAATTGTATTTTCGCGACCTAAAACTAAAACAATGAAAAAGACCCTTTTCGCAACCCTGACGATGGCGCTTGTGCTGTTCAGTGCCTGCAACAAACCCGATCCCATCGAACCCGAACCGCCCACCCCGGCTGAGGACACCACCGTGGTGGAGGAACCCAAAGACAATATCTACCAGTTCAAAGTGCTGGACGGCAACGGCGACAGCGTTTCGTTGGCGCAGTACAAAGACATGGTCATCTTAGTGGTGAACACCGCGACGCAGTGCGGCTACACCCCGCAATACACGCAGTTGGAGCAATGGTACCAGACCTACAAGGACCGCGGCTTCGTGATCCTCGACTTCCCCTGCAACCAGTTCGGCAGTCAGGCGCCCGGCAGCTACGACGACATCCACGACTTCTGCACCGACCACTACAACATCACCTTCCCGCAGTTCGCGAAGATCATCGTCAACGGAGCTTCGGAGTCGCCGCTGTACACGTGGCTGAAGAGCAAGAAGCCCGGCAAAATCCAGTGGAATTTCACCAAGTTCCTCCTGAACAGGGACGGCGAAGTGGTGGAACGCTTCGAGCCGGGGTTCTCGATGACCAAAGTGGAGCAAGCCATCGCGGCCGAAGTCGGCGAGTAGTTGGCTGTTGGCTATTAGCTATTGGCTGTTGGCTTTCCCTCGCGAGAACTCTAAACCTTCACAAATTATCACATTTTATCAACATCGCAACGACCGTTCGGTTTAATTTTATACCTTTGCCGTTTTATTACATTAAGGATATAAAATACACCGAATATGAAGAAATTCCTACTACTGACGGTTTTGGCCCTGTTCTGTTGCGGCAGTGTCTTCGCCCAGGAGAACAAGACGGACAAAAAAGGAAAGAAAAAACAGAAAACGGAGGTGGTGACCGACGGGGAGAACCCGTCGGAAAACGCCGCGGCGGTGAACGAGGACTCGGATGACGACGAGCTCGACAGCGGCGGCGGGCAGTATGTGCCGAGTTTGCTCCACAGCAGTGCCGACGTTTACACCAATAACACCTCCTACACGTTCAGCATCGCCTACTTCCGGATGCGTGGTTACGACAACCGCTACCAGAACGTGTTCGCCAACGGTTTCGAAATGAACAACATGGTGACGGGCCGCGCCAACTTCTCGCAATGGGGCGGCTTGAACCACATTTTCCGCTATCCGGAGAGCGTCAGCGGCTTGAACATGGCGACCTTCGATTTCGGCGACATCGGCGGGGCCACCAACTACAACTTGCGGGCCAGCAACTTCCGCAAGCAGATCCGCGCCACCTACTCGCTGGCGAACCGCACCTACACCAACCGGCTCATGCTCACCGGCAGCACCGGGCTCACCGCCAAGGGCTGGGCGTTCACCGGTTCCTTGTCGGCGCGTTTCGGCAACGGGCTGGCCTACGTGGACGGCACCACCTACAACGGTTTCGCAGGCTTCGTGGCCGCCGAGAAGAAAATCAACGCCCAAAACTGGCTCAACCTCGCGGCCTTCGCCTCCTACATCCAGCGCGGCATGCAGTCCAACTCCGTGCAGGAGGCTTACGACCTTTTGGGCAACAACTACTACAACGCCAACTGGGGCTGGTACCAAGGCAAACAGCGCAACGCCCGCGTGCGCACGCAATGCGAGCCCACCTTCCTGCTGACGCACAACTTCAATTCCGCGAACAACAAGATCAACGTGCAAACCACCGCAGGGCTCTCCTTCGGATTCAACAACACCACCTCCCTCAACTGGTACGACGCCCAGGACCCGCGCCCCGACTACTACCGCTACCTGCCGAGCTACCAGATTGACGGCAAGGACACCACACAGGCTTACTACGACGTGCTGGCGTTGTGGCAGAACAACGACCAAAGCTACACCCAGATCAACTGGGACCACCTCTACAACGTCAACCAGACGGCTGCACTGCAAGGCAAACGCGCCCAGTACATGGTGGAGAACCGTCGCTACGACCAGCTGACGGGCGGCGTGAGCACCAACCTGAACTGGTCCATCAACGAGCACTGGAAACTCTACGCCGGCGCCTCCGTGAACCACTTCAAACAGCATAACTACAAGACCATCGAAGATCTTCTGGGCGGCGCCTACTGGCTCGACGTCGACAAGTTCTCCGAAGGTGATTTCCCCGCCGACCAGAACGTGCAGTACAACGACATGCTCCATATCGGCGACTCGCTCCACGAGGGCGACGTCTTCGGCTACGACTACGACTACCACGTCTTCAAACAGAAAATCTGGAGCTTAGTGAAGGCCACCTACAACCACTGGGATTTCTATTTCGGGCTCCAGTTCGGTGCTTCGGAGCTGTGGCGCGTCGGCCACATGCAGAACGGCCGCTTCCCCGACAATTCCCTCGGCCGGTCGGAGACGCGAATCTACATGGACAACGGCGCGAGAGCCGGGATCACCTACAAAATCAACGGACGTAACTACATCGTGCTCAACGGTTTGGGAGAGACCAAGTCGCCGAACATCCTCAACTCCTTCCTCTCACCGCGTATCAACAACAAATTCGTCGACAACCTGACCTACGAGACCATCTTCACGGGCGACCTCTCCTACGTGCTCAACTATCCGGTCATCAAGATGCGGGCGACGGTCTTCGGCACGAAGATCAACAACGCCACGCGGCTGATCAGCTTCTACAACGATGACATGTCGAGCATGGTCAACTACGCCATCTCG
>CACXUB010000142.1:0-2635 GCA_902770735.1 uncultured Bacteroidota bacterium
ATACAAACTTACGAAAAAAAAGAGGACCCGAAAGCCCTCTTTGAATATCGTTGTAATAGGAACACACTACTGTTTCACCAGCTTCAAATAATACACCTGCTTGTCGGTGGTGACCACACGGACAATGTAGGATGCCTTGGCTAAGCGGCTGACGTTGAAGCGGTAGTCGTTGCGGTAGTCGGCGACCTGTCCGCCCTGCATGGTGAGCACGGTTATCTCGGCCACCTCCTCGGGTGCGATGCCCATCACGGTCACCTCGTCACGGGCGGGGTTGGGTGCGAGGTAGGGCTTGCCGGTCTGCGGGATGAACGAGCTGGACTGGAAGCTCCGGGTAGAATCGTTGTCAGCTGTCGTGGAGTCGGGCAGTTGGCGGAACTCCTCGGGAACCAGCTCTAAGAATGTTTTAGCTTTTATACAGAACTTGCTGTAACACAAGTAGCTACCATCTATACACATTATGACATTTATGCAAATTTTGTCATCATGTGCCGCCAATTGGGTTAATTGTGCATAGTTAAGCATAAGCAGCCCCGATACAGAGGACGGAGGATAATACGAATAGGAAATGACTTGGGACGGATCACTCCAAACAGCAACAACATCTGAAACGCTGCTTGGCAATATGACGCTGAAATCAAAGTACGATGTCTGATGAGGAGTGCTAATCTCTTGATTAAATTTTGGCTCCCATTTTACAATGTCACATCCTGCCATCTTTACACATTTTGACCAGTCAAAACATTCAGTAAATGTTTTCTCACACTCCCTTTCCGAATCATATAATGTGAAAGTAACGCATCCGCTTTCAAAATCTGTGAAAACGATTTTAAAATGAACAGTATGGCTTTCACCCGGATTCAGCGCTATCGGAATAAATGAGTTCACATCAAGAATAACACTGCTTGAATTTGTATAAAACTGATCAAAATAAACTGCTTGCGAACTGTTATTGCGAACTGTAACTGTCATTGTATAATACAATCTACAATTTTCCACAAAACAACCTTTTTTAACTTTCACTGATATACTATCACATGCGCATACGTCAACCTTTGATATGGTCAAAGATGGAGAAGCACTATTGCAACCATTTCCATAAGAAGATTCCAAGTGATAACTGCCAAAATTCGCCACATTCAAATATGGATAAATAGATGTGGCAGAGTCAACAAGAGTGTTCCCGTACATCCATGACCAATGGACACCAGATGGTTGATATGGGTAGAAACCGTAATAGGGCAACACAAATGGTAATTCATCCTCACATTTCTCGTAGCAGCCAGTAAGCAGTGCGGAATAATCCGGAGCTGGTTCAATAAATAGATATTCTGTTTCGGAAGGACATCCTGTTGTTGGGTCAATGTAATATGCCGAAACAAATCCGTCTGTATAATACAACGCATCTGTTCCATAGTAGCCATTGCTCCAAAGCAGATTCTGACTATTGGTGGAGTGCAGGTAAACAGGTGGGTTGTGGATACATGCGTTCCCGTTGAAAGCGATGGACGGAGCCGGAAGCTGGGGATGTATGGTGAAGTTGGTTGATGTCGAAGCACTACATGTCTGGTTTGTCACAACAAGAGTGGCTTGGTAGGAGCCTGATTGGGTAGGTGTGCAAGTAAAAATCGGATTTGAAGAAGGTGCAATGGTTGAAGGCCCATTTACAGTCCATGAATACGTGTTCGAACTTCCCGTGTTACCGTTTAATTTCACCTCTTCACCAAAGCAATATTCCGTGTTACCAGTGATTTTGGCCGTTGGCGTGTTGAGGAATCCTACGTTAATCATTTTCTCTGCCATGCATCCATTTGCGTTATTAATAACAAATATATTGTAGTCTCCCGTATGATCAACATAACAAGTGTTAGAGCCGGGGGTGGTGGAATTATTCCAGAAATAACTATTAGAAGTGGAATTTGGAATATAATACAATGCACGTAGTATACCCGCACAAACTTCAGGACCTGGTGATGAAATATAACCAGGCTCCAACATGTTCTGAACAACATTGATACTGACACTATCTTTTATTACACAACCATCTGCATTTATGGCGGTAAAAACCGCATTATACAATAGTTGTGACAAGTCGTATGTATGGTAAACACCATTGTTATTGTAATATGAATGGTCTCCAAAGTCCCATCTGAACGAAATTCCATCTGCGATGGCTGAAAAATAGAAAGGTGTCTTTTCACACATGTTCTGGGGAACATTTAAACTGGTGATACTCGGGGGATTAGCGATAGTGAAACTCTTGGTTATTTCACACACCTCACCCGAAGAAAGAGTGATGGTCAACGTGACCTGATTCGGCACACCTATCTGAAAATAGTTCTTGGGGATTTGCAGAGTCGAACTGTTTATGGGGATGGGAGAACCCGCATACCCAGAGATTGTGAGAGTGCGTGACACCACCAATCCATTCATTCTGTATAGAGATTTGTCGGTAAATGTCACATGGTCAGTGCAATTATAGGATAGAGTAAAATTAGGCACGCAATCAATGGTCACAGGGAAAACACCTTGGTAACACTGATTCCCTACTATCATATCAGCATTAACACTATATACACCTGGATAGACAAAATGCATAGTCACACCTATATCGCCCCCAGAGTGGTAATTTCCCGAA
>CACXUB010000142.1:2646-11587 GCA_902770735.1 uncultured Bacteroidota bacterium
TGGGGAAACACTCCACGTCACTGTTCCGTTCGGATGACTGTCTAATGTTATCTCTGGATCATTACAGCCGGGAATAAGTGTTCCTGTCAAATCCAAACAATTATTGCTGTCATGTGATATTTCAACACACCCAGATGCTGAACAATTTGACAATGTGTTAAATGATACCGTACAACAATAAATCCCATCTACGTTACTTTGAGCACACATGTTGTCATGTCCAGAGATGGATGGCCATGGGTCTCCATTAAAAGTCCAACTATATGTGGCATTCGGATATTCAAGGACACACACGTAGGATCCGTCTATATACGGGGCAACTACTGGAGCTGACACTACTTCAATGTTGCCGGACACCACCACGGCCGGACATGCGGCAATGGGCTGATAGTATAAAGAATATGGGAAGTTTCCGGCTTGGTTGAAACTGTGAGTAACTGTGTTTCCAATTAGAGTGGTATTATCAACCTGCCAAGTATAATGAGAAGGAGAGGATATGGGAGATGTCACCCAAAAAGAGGCAATATCCCCAACGCAGATGGGTGTTGTACAAGAGGCTGTTGGTGTAGCAACATCCTCAATATGTAACGTGACATCAACATAGTCCTCGCTATTTGTACAGTAGGTTCGTTTAAGTCTTAGTGTTGCAGTATAAGGAGGGGTGATGCTCTGATGATTCACCATAATGTTTACATTATTAGCTAAATGATTAACTTCCACAGTAGCTGCATTGGCTGGTAAGATGGTCCATTCATAGACGACATTGGCCTGGTAAGGCACCGACATATTAAAGGTAGTTCCTGCACATACCGTTGTGTCTGAGGGAAGGCCTGATGCGGCCAAGGAGAAAGAAGCCACAGTGTGGATATAAGCAGTTGAACGACAGTTGTACTCGTTGTCCACCTGATATACAGCCACATCGCACACGGAATTGCCGTATGAAATTGTGGCTTCTTCTCCAGTCACAAAAGACGGGGTTGCTGTAGAGCATACGGGCATCCATTCCAAATAGTAACTCGGATGCGTAGGAGTCCCCTGCAAGAGAATGGAACTTCCAGGACAGGCATCAGACGGTCCCTGCACTGTCGACAATGCTGGAGGAGGAGCCAAAACTGTCACTAAAAATTCTGCATCCTTACAATAATTGCTATTGGAGGCAACAATTTTATAATTGCCCGAGGATGCAAAAGTATAAGATAAAGATACGGCTGTTGTGGAATAAAGCAGTTGGTTGTTCTGTCTATAGACTCTCCAAGTTACGGGATTATTATGGTATGTGCCATAGAGTCCCGTTTCACCTGCGCAGAGAACGCTGTCGTGCGAAAAGATACTCATGGTGTCTTTAACTATGATTGTTTTGCTGGAAGAAAATTCACCACAGTCAATGGTACTGCATTCATAATTTACTGTCAGGACATAAGGTCCTGTTTGATTGAAGGTCAATAGTGCTTGGTTTACAAGGTCTGTGTTGGACAAAGTGACGGCATTTCCATCATCAATTTGCCACCAATAGGAAGTCGAACCCCATACGGGAAGCTCATATATCTGCACATCACCCAGACAAACAGTGTCAGGGCCTTTGATTTCAGTATGGTTGGTGATGACTGGGATTTGGATTGATGTAAGGGCATCGCATTCGGTATCACAAAAAGAGGCATCAATAGAAATCACACCATATCCACACGAAGGACTGCCCCAATCCACTACTATGGTGGAAGAATTTGGATTTGACACGATACTTCCGCCCTCAACATTCCACATATATTTTGAACAAGGAGGGTCCATAAGAGTATATGTTGCTTGTGTCCCTTCGCATACTGTCCCATAGCATGAGAGATTCAATTTAACGGGTTCGGTTACTTTAACAATATATTGTTCCGTTGATTCACATCCGCATTCATTTTGTACGCTATGGGTGAATGTGAATGTACCGCTTTGGGTGGCCACTACAGAGTGATTTTGAGTGGATGCATTACCAAAGGGTGTGTTCCAAAAATATCCTGTGATTGGAGTTTGGCCCGCCGTACTCGTATCTGTCATAGTGATGGTTTCACCACGACAAACCTCAATGATTCTTTGTTCTCCTTGGAGATATGCGAGTGGGACAGTACTTGATCCTACAGTAGGGGATTCTATCAATAGCACACAAAGTTCGGCTGAACATGTGTTGGAATCAGCTGTCACCACATTGACGGAAACACTTCCCGTATTATCAAATCCCCAGTTTACAACTATGGAGTTGCCTTGACTTGTGGGATGGTAACTTGCTGCACCCGAAACAGTCCAAAAATATTGAACGCCATTCGGACAGACGGCAGTGTACTGTACGGTATTACCTTTGCAGGCCAAAACACAATCTTCAATTCCCATGTTTAACATGTTTGTGTCTTCCTTATAATATTCTGTCAGGAGACATTCGGAATCGAAGTCGGAGGTGATGTACAGGTCGCAGCCTGATTGTGCCATCACTCCCGAAAAGCCGCTTAACAGTAGCGACATAAGCAAAAATAATAATAGTTTTTTCATATGTGTTTGATTTTAAGGTTAATAATACGATTTGATTAACTTGTTTAAATATTGATGTTCTTTGCAAACAGTTTTAACCATATACATGCCAGTCGGCAAGGAAGCGACATTAACCACAGTCTTTAAATCGCCAACATTTTGGCGAAAAATTTCTTTTCCTGCCATATCATACACAACAATATAATCTATGAGAACATCTTCACTTTCCAAGCAAAGCATATCTGTTGTAGGATTTGGGTACAGCATGATGGGGGTATTCCTTTTATCGTACAGCGTGATTCCAACAGAATCCACCGGGTACGGCTCCAAGATGGACGGGTCATAACGATATGCGATGACGGCGTGGCTGTTCCCAGGGTCGGTAAAGTTGAGGGAAATGTCGTGGCCAAAAGTTAAGTCTTGGGTAGCTATTCTATCACATAATATACCTCCATAGTTGTTTACAATAGTTTTTAATGGCCTAAGAGACGGGTCAGAAATATGATATATTGTATCTGCTGACACAAACTGTCCGTCGATGTTGAAATAAGCAAGCATACAACCTTGGCTAAAATCATAAGTAAACTGTCCTAACAAATGGTTGTTGATGACAGCTGGTTTTGCTCCTGGCATAGCTGATGTATGTAGTCCTGTGGGTTGTCCAAGCTTCTTGAATGAACCATTCTCTTTGTCAAACTTTACATAAAAACCTGTATGGGCATTAGTAGGTATTTGGAGGGAATTGTTCTCGTTATCGAAATAGAATAATGGATGATGACCACCAGCATCATCTGCGCGTCCCAACAGGTAAACCCCTTGTCCGTCAACAAAATTATCAGTCCATTCTATTGGGTGGTAAGTGTTAATGTTGGGCTCGTTTTTTACGTATGCCTGATTTGACCAAATAATCTGCCCGTCCGAGGAATATTTCAGAATAAAAGGGAGTTTTTTTGCCAAACTTTGATCGGCTATTTCTGCAAAATGCGTATTGTCCCAGTATATCCGCATTGGATATTGATTATTTGCATCCATCACGTCCATTTCGGTTAAATGACCAGATATATATATATTGTCCTCTTCATCTATACTCATTCCACCCATATAAGGAACAAAATAAGGATGTAACGAGTCATATGGTAAATAGGGAGAAAGCCCTTCCGTATGATCCACTATCAATTTCATCCAAGCCAGTTCCCAAGTGGGCGTAAATTTGCAAATCATCAAGTTATATATTTGTTGACTATCATCAGTGCAATTTCCTGGTAAAAAAATCTGATAGGTTTTTGTTGAATCCCCATCAATTACGATAGTGTAAGGAAGGGTGTCGGGTCCCGCGTAATAAGTGCTCATTGCAATAAATGTATTACCTTGGCTATCCACACATATAGGATGTGCTCCTAATATTCGTCTGCTCAGTGGCATATCCAACAAATATTCTCCTCCTATACGTTCACGAGCTATAGTGTGTACAAAATGATTTTCCAGTTTGTTACCATCCAAATCAAAGGTGACAAAATAGCTGTAGTTGCCAAACGTATATGGTGGATGAATCGTTCCCGACGGGTAGGAGAGTGCACATTGTGAGTCTATCAAAGTGTCAATAAACCACAACTGAGATATACTGTTTAAATGAAAAACATATTCTCCAGCAATTGTGATTCTGTTGTCACGCACAAACATGTCGTATGGCATAGAAGTACAATTTAAACTTTTGATAAATCTGTGCCAAAGCAGATTTCCAAGGGAATCAAATTTAGCCAATACAGATCCCGGACTGCCATTTGCCACAATCGTCGCATTATCGGAAAAATGCGAGGTGCCATTTTGGGCATAAAGAGTCGCGCTACCACCGCAACTTCCGAAAACGTATATGTTTCCATCATCGTCAAATGCAGTCCTTTCAAAACGATTCGTAAGGCTATTGCCAAGTTCGTTACTCCCGCTCCAGTAGTTCGCCCACTTCCACTCGCCCTGGGCGGAAACGGAGAGGACGGTTAAAAATGTAGCAAGCATTGCTACGAAAAATGGTATTTGCTTCTTCATATTGCTATTATTTTGGTTATACTTTCCTTCTGTGTATCTGGTGATAAAATTGACGCTTCAAAAGTACAAAAATATTCTCACAATCCAAGTGAAAACGAAAAATATTTTTCTCGTTGCAAATCAATTTGTTATGAGCTAATTTTCATCACCACAAACTGTCCGCCATGCGTTTTGCGCAAGGAAGGAGGGGGCGGTTTCGCCAAAATGCCTATTATGCACAACAAATTGTTCATTGCAGTGCATAACAATCTGAGCGATGGATATTTATACCGAATTTTAAATATTTGGTAAGCCGGCGCTACTTTTTTACTCCGAAGAAGTTGACCAGGCACTCGTCACCCCAAAACTCTGCGGCGAGGTCGAAGAGCCGTTCCGCATTGCGGTCGATGGGTTCGTCCAGCCAGTCCACCATGGAGCGGCGGATGCGCGGGTGCGGGTTCACGTACTTGCCTGGAACTCGCGGCTGGCCGTAGCCCACCGCCCATTCACGCCATATTCCGTGGATGGGGATCTTGAAACTCACGGCCTCAGGGATTCCGCCATCATGCTCTATCTTGTACTGTATGCTGTTGCGGAGCTTGCGCTCCACCTTGCCGCTCTTCTTGGTTTCAGTTTTTACAGAATGTGCCATAATCGTGATATTTTCTGCATTGTTTGCGATGTTTTTGGCAAAAAACCGCATAAAAGTTGCATTGCGGATTTCACCGTCTCCCCTCCCGAATCACCTTGTCGAGCCTGCCGAGGATGACGTGGACGTTGGAGGCGTAGAACTTGGACTCGTCATAGAAGCGGTCGCCCATGAGGTCGCGGTGTACGGCAACCCACGAGAACGCGGGCGGCTGGTCGTTTGGCGAAATCTTAGGACGTTTCGGGGCGCGTGCGAACACGTTGGGGTATTTCTCCTCAAGGTTGCGCCTGCGCAGCGTCTTGTAGCACAGCACAAAGGCGGTCAGCTGCTCTTCGGGGAGCGTGGCCAGCGTTTTCATCCGGGTGTCCGCGCCGTAGATGGTGAACGGCACGCGGCGGTCGGTCTCGCCCGTGTAGCCGCCCCGCTGGGGCCGGTAGAGCACCGCCGCCGCCTCGCGGAAACGCCCTGCCAGCATGTAGCCGTCCGCATAGATGAACTCCTCCCACGTGGTGTTGGAGAATGAGGGCTGGTAGCCGATGAGACGCACGCCGTCCGCCTCCATCCAGGGCAGCAGCTGGCGGGAGAACTTGGGTTCTTTCTCGAAAGCGAAGTCGAAGAGGCGCATCAGGAAGTACCTTTTGCCGAAAGGTATCTCCTGCCACGTCTCTTCGGGGATTCCCGTCATGGCGGAATAAAAGGCGGACTCGGACATCCTGCCGCCTGTTGCGGCGCATACGGCCAGAAGCTGCTCGCGTGTCAGTTCGTCAAATCTGTCGGGAACGGTGTACTGCGTCCCTTTGTCGTCTATTTCAACCTTGATCCTGTTCATAGTCTCCAGTTTCTTGTGTCTATCTCATTCCAAAAAGGGGCGCTGGTGGTGAACGTGTAGCGCATCCCCGCGTAGCGTTCCCGGACATTCTGAATCGGGATGGCCGTCACCTCGTCAAGGCGGAACTCCTTGACCACCATGCAGGCGGCCTCGTACTTGTCGAGGTTCATCCTGCGGATGATCTCGTCGCCGATGCGCTCGCAGAGGTCGAAGGCCTCATAAACCGCGTCATAGTCGTTGTCGTCCGGATAGGACTGCACGACCATGAACGAGGACTCCCGCTCCTTGAAGGCGTTGTCGGCGTTGTCGCTGGTGAAGCGCACCTCGCCGCCCTCCTGGATGAGTGCCGGGAAGTTCACGCGGTCTCTGAAACCCGTGTAGAACTCCTCCAGCTCGCCACGGAAGAAGTGCGGCTCTTCGGGTGTGTGGTTCAGCGACTTGTGCCGTGCGGCCAAGTCCTGCAGGTAGCGGCTGAACGCCTGCGGGGAGTTGTGCAGGTCTCCCCGATAGTCTTGCTCGCATTCTCTCATATCTCTTGGTTTTGGGTGTTTTTGCCCATTCTTTCGGGGCAGTCCTTGCGGTGGCACTCCCAAGCCTGCGAGAGGGACAGCCGCCGTTCCAGTTCTATCTTTTCGGTCTCTATGCGGGCGGAGTTGCGCTTGAGGGAGGCGATGAGTTCCCGCTGCTTGTCGTCCAGCTCGTCCCGCGCCTGCTCGTTGCTGATGTACTCGGCGATGAGCTGCTTCTGGTACTCAATCTGTTGGGTGAGTGCCTCGAAGCGCTGTGTCTCAAGGCTGGTCTCCTTGCTTTTCTCCTCAATCTTGCGCAGGCGTTTCTCGGAGAGCCACTGGATGATGCTCCAAACTGTGGTGCCGCCCAGCAGGAAGTTGAGGACGGCGGAGCCGATGGTGATGTAGTCTAAAGGTTCCATAACTTATGCGAAGAAGATTTTGCGGTTGGTGTTGTCGCGGCGGAATACCTCGTTCTTCGGCGCGTTGTCGCCCGCGAAAGCCCTGTATGCCGGATAGTCGGCGATGTGGGCTTTTAGGGTGGCCACCACGCTGGCCATGTACCGTTCCGCCTTTCTGCGGTACTCGCTGGCCATCTGCTCCAGCTCCTGCGGCGGCACTACGGAAACGGCGGTATCGGAGCCGGATGCGGCCTGTGCGGTCTCGAAGACCATGCCCTGCTCGGTGGGCAGTCTGTGGAGTTCCCCGATACCGTCGGCCACCGACCAGAAAACGGTGAACTTTTTCACCTCCGGCAGGATCCTGGCATAGCGTTCCTCGTTGGGATCTGCCGTCAGTAGCTCGTCACAGAACGCCCTGCCGAGGCGGTGGCGCAGCTCCGTCTCCTGCGTGGTGCGGACAAAATGGCGCATCTTGAGGAAGACGAGGCGGGAGCCGCCGATGTGGAAGATGTCGTTGAACTCCTTTGTCGTGCCGACAATGAGGGAACGGGTATCGGTATATGCGGGGCTTTGCAGGAACTCCGGCAGCTGGTCGATATTTCGGTGGCAGTACTCCAGCACCGAATCCAGCTGGTCAAAACCGCCGTTCTTGAGGGCTTTCTTCAGCGCGTCGGCCTGGTACTTGTAGAGCCTGCCCTCCCCCGCGTTGTCCGCCGCGCCCTTGTCGGACATGGAGACGGAGAGCAGGTCGTAGTCCTGCCAGTAGGCCAGCCGCACCACGGCGTACTGGCTGCGCTTCAGAAGCGCTTCCAGCAGCTCGTTGTCGTGCGTACCGCCCTCGTAGTATGCGGCCAGCCTACTAAAGAGCGTTTCGCCCAAAATCGGCAGCAGGTACTTGTCCTCGCACTGCGCGATGGCCGGAGCCAGCGAGCGGAACGAGCAGGTGACGTTCACGGGGAGAAACTCCTTGAACTCCTCCGCCTTGGTGTTGTTCTCGGGTTTAAAAAGTCTCGGTGTCATAACTATGCCAATTTTTCTTCGGTTGACTTTCCCTTGTCAAGGGTGGTGAGTATGATGTTCCGATAGACGAGCTCCACATCGTGGATGCCGTTGTATTCCAACATCAGTTCTATGGGGTCGAGCACCTGCTGTTTCTCTATGTAGTTGAGGATGAGGGAGACCAGCAGACCCTCGCGGATGTCGGAGCCGCTTCCGGCGTTGCCCGCGTAGGGGCCGCCGGGCATCCCCGCGCCCAGGACACTTGGGTTGACCATGAGGGAGAAGAGGATCTCGCTGTTGGCGGCGGCTGACGTGGAAAGGCGGTCTTCCGCCTTGATCTCGTTTTCCAGCCGCTCGATGACCCATTTCTCCTCGGCCTTGCCGCTCTCGTTGAGGGAGAATCCCGTGGTGAGCGTCTTGGCGGGGTTCTCCTCGCTGGTGAGCTGCTCCTCGAACTCGTCAAGGTAGTCGTTGATGGCCTTCTCACGGTCGGCGGTTGACTCAAAGCTCTCCTCGGGGAATTTCTTCTCCCAGTAGGTGTCGGGGATTTGGATGTGCCACATGAGGTTCATGGCGTTGGAGTAGGCCTTCTTCAGGAACGTGGGTATCTTGTGGGCGATGTCTATCCAGCCGCTCTTCCACGCGGTGTCCCAGTCGGGAAGGGCGTAGTAGTCGTTGCCGGAGAAGTAGTTGCGGATTCGCGGGAAGGCGACACAACCGCCCCTCAGCCTGCCCTGCTCCTTCAAGACCTGCAGGTGGGTGAACGGGTCGGCCTCGTTGAGCATGGGGATGACTTTGGCCGTGTTGTCCGGGAAGCGTCTGTTGAACTCCCCGAACAGAAGCAGTTTCGACTTGTCTATGCTGATTCTGCAATGCCTTGCGTTGACGGCCTCGGTGCGCAGGATGCGGTTTCCGTCCGCGCTGAACACGAACACGGGAAAGCAGTTGCCCAGCTTTATGAGGTCGCGGAACGCGTTGGTGTGGTAGGTGCGGAAGGTGTAGCCCCGCAGGAAGTTGAGGACTTCGG
>CACXUB010000142.1:11605-13268 GCA_902770735.1 uncultured Bacteroidota bacterium
ACCCCCTGCCCGTAGCAGCAGCGGCACTTGTAGTTGAGCCCTGTGGAGAGGACACCCGTCTTGCCGATGACCTCCAAGGCCTCCTCCGGCCAGCGGTTGGCGCTGCCCCAGCAGGCGTACTCCACCTCTTCGAACGAGAACCGCTCGAATATCTCCTCGTTGACGGCCGTTTTCTTCACGGTGCTGCCGAACGAGGCCTTGCCCAGGAACAGCAGCGGTGTGCCTTGTTTGTTGAACGTTATTTCCATTTCTTCCAGTGCTTCAAGTTACTAAATCACCACCTGCATCCCGTTGAACTCCCGAAGGTTGTCTATCGAGACTGCGTGGATGTGCCCGATGGGGTTCCCATTGGAATCCACGGGCAGGATCCCGCGCAGTCGGTTGCTCTTCATGTCGGCGCGGAGCCCTCTCATCACGGCTCGCGGGAACGAGACCAGCTCCCCGTTTTTCAGATAGAACTGCAGGGAGAAATGGGAGGCCTTCCCTCCGGCCTTTTCGCGGGTCTCCATCTCCCGCAGTGCGTCGGCGCGTCTTATCTTGTTGCCCATAAGCGTTAAGTTTTTGGGCAAAGATAAGGCAAAGGGAGAAAAACGTATGGGACAGATATGGAGTGACGGGAAAATGACGCCTCACAAAAAAAGGCTGGCCTCCGGACAGCGGCAGTCATTTGACCAGAGCGTAATTCCGCCGTAATTTTTTCCGCCGGATGGCGGAAAAATTTTTTTTGGGGGATATGGCACTAAAAAAGGCGCAAAAGTTCCATTTTTCGGATCTTTGCGCCTTGCTGGGGCTTGTTTCCGCCCTTATTGGGGCGGCTGTATTACAATTCGTTTGGGGGCGTGTAACGTGACGTAAACAACATATTTTCTGAATGTCTCCACCGTTTCGGCGGGTGCGTGGTTGCTTTCCAGCATTTCGGCCAGCTGTGCGCCCGTGTAGCTTCCCACTTTCGGCAGGTGGTATTTTTCCGCCTTTAGTGCCTTTGTTATCCTGCTAATCATTGCCGCGCCTCCTTTCTAAAAAACCGCTATCGGTTCGGGTTCTTCTATCGGTTCGGGCTGCAGGAACGCGGCGGCGGCTTCCTCGGCGGGTGCTTCCTGCGCCTCTGCCGTCTCGGTCGCTTCTTCCGTGCTGGCGGGCTGGTCGCGGCGCGTTACTTGCAAATTGCTGAACAAATAACACATATTGAAGCGTTCGCGCTCGCTGTGGGTGCTGCCCTCCTCGCCTGCGCCGTCGGCGTTCTCCATCAGCGCGGGAGTTGGCGCGGGTGCGCTGGCGGTCTCGCCGTCCTGCTCTTTCTTCTCGCGTTTGGTGGGCTGGCTCCACACGGGGAACGCTTTCGACCCTTTTTTTATGGTGTAGCCCTCACTTTTCCACTCGTTGAACTTTTTAAACTCCGTTGTGCCCTCCTCGGCGGGTGCGTACACGAAATTTAATATAAAGTAGTTCAGCGGCTGGGATTCCAAAAATAAGGCCTGCGCCGCGCTTTTGGCGGTGTTAATCATAAAATCGCGGATTTGCCGCGCCTCCGCGCTGGCGGCCAAAAGTCTTTCAAATTGGGCGGCGCGGTTCTTTTCCTTTGCCGTTAAGGGTCTTGTCTGCACCTTTTCGGCGGTTTCCGTTATTTCTCCTGTTATTGTATTGATATTTTCCATATTTTTGC
>CACXUB010000143.1 GCA_902770735.1 uncultured Bacteroidota bacterium
TGGTCGGCCACGCTTTTCATACAATCGTGTTCGGCCCAGTATTCATCTCGGGAGACCGGAATATACAGGCGCTTGTCACTTTTGCTGTGTCCGCAAAAACGGTGAGTCAGCACTTCGACAAATTGCGGTTCTCTGGTTTCACGGACATTCTGGACGGCTTTCGACAGCACATCGTACAATGAGTCAAAATCGCTGGCCTCCACTCGCGAATAGGGAAGGGAAAATCCTTTTACACGATCTTCGAAGACCACAAACGGATTTGCAGTCTCAACCGGCGTACTCATTGCATAGCCGTTGTTTTCCAGAATGTATAGGACAGGGAGTTTCATTGTCGCGGCCAAGTTGAATGCTTCCATAACGTAGCCTTCGTTCATGGCGCCGTCACCAAAGTCCACCACTGAAATGGCATCCGTGTTTTCCTGTTTCAGTGCAAAGGAAATCCCGGTTGCCACGGTTGCCATACCGCCGGTTATGCCGTTGGTGAAATAGTTCTTGTAATAGACATGCTGGCTGCCGCCTAATCCTTTTGCCATGCCAAAAGGCTTGCCCATGATCTCGCCCAGCAGCATTTCTGGTTTCATGGTCATCATCATGGAGAGACCGTGAGCACGGTGACCGCTGCACAGATAGTCGCGGTCGATGTCCAGCAAGAAACTCAAAGCCACAGGGACGGCTTCCTGACCAACGCAACAGTGGGTGGTTCCGCGAAGCATACCTTGTGAAAACAGAGATTCGATTTTATGCTCCATTTCGCGGATGAGCATCATTCTGTACAATATTTCTTTCTTGTCCATCGTCTGTCCTCGTTTACCAGTTAAGAATTGTGTTCATCACGTTCTCCATCTGCGGCAGGGTCAAAGCCTCAGCCTCCTTGGAAGTTCCGATGATATGCTGTGTGGCGCCAATTGCCTTGAACTTGGCCGTAATGCCACGCTGAACCATTTGTGAAATGATGGTGTCGCCAATGCCAAATGGTATATGGCCTTCCTCCACTGTAAGAATTTTGTTGCTGTCTTTCAGGAGTTTGTAAAGCAGGTCGAAGTCCATCGGGCTTAATGATGACACATCCAGCAGGCGTACGGGCACTTCCTCTTCCATATAGAGGTCGTACATCATCTGGAGAAGCGGGTTGATCAAGCCGCCGTAGCTCACGATGGTCACATCAGCCTCCTCGTCCGGAAATGTCGCTTCTGCAATGGGGAAATCATCACCGTGGTACTTGATGTCAAATGCACGGGCTGTTTTTTCTGTCTTGAACATTTTGCGGGTATAATCCAGCTTGTTCTCCGCAAAGATGACGGGAATGCCAAGCCCCATTGCTTTCACCAGCAGCTCGCCGGGCTCGTGAAGCACGGATGGGGAAATGACAGCTATGTTGGGAAGTCCCACATAAAGTTTTTCCAGACTTTGGCTGTGTGTTGCGCCATAACCGCGATAGCCGCCCATCGGGTCCCGGACTACGAGGTGAATTTTCTTCTCGAAACCCTCGACGAACTTCGACGCGTGGTTCAGGATCTGATCCATTATCAGTGTGCTGAAGTCCCCGAACATGATTTCGATGATGGGACGATAGCCTGCCAAGGCCATTCCCACGCCAAGCCCCGTAAAGCCCTGTTCGGACATCGGGGTGTTGATGATTTTTCCCGGGAACTTGGCGGACATGCCTTTGGTTAGTGTGTACGCACCACCGTAGGGGTCGGCAATGTCCTCGCCCAGAAGGAAGCATTTCGGGTCTGCGAGCAGGCGTTCAAGGCCGGAAATAAGGGATTCTTTGTAGGTGTCCATTATTTATCAGAGTACAGAGAAACAACATCGTACAATTCCTGGATGGTGTTTGCACTTTTGAACTCAGTCGTGTTCAGTCTCACACCATATTTTTTGTCAATCATATTGAGCACCGACAATCCCGTCAGAGAAGACCACTCCTCTAATTCTCTGAAAAGCGTTTCAGGAGTGAAGACTGATTCTTCCGTGTCGTCAAACTGGTCTGCGAAGTTGGCAATGAATTCATTGATTTCCATAATATTATTTTTATTTTTTACAAAAAAAATAGGTTTGCAAAGATACAACTTTTCCTCTCGCTCTCTCACGCTGCTCGGTATATTCACCACTCTGTCCGCTAACCAAATTGTGTTCTCCAGACTGTCGTGCTGGCAGTGCTCGAACATCGGGAGACGGTTCATCAGTTCCCAGATGGGGCGGGTCATCACGCCGTTGTCGTTGGTTTCTTGCAGGAAGTGCTGTTGCGCGTCCCTGTCTTTCAGGATGACCGCATTGAGCCAATAGTTTGAACGGCAATTTTCCGGTTCCGTGAAGAAGCTGATTTCATCCATGTTTGCGAAGAACTCCTTGTATTGCTGAGCAGTAGCCCTTTTGTTCAGCACATATTCTTCCAAATGTTCCATCTGTGCGCACCCTAACGCCGCATTGATGTTAGGCATGCGGTAGTTGTAGCCGATGTGGTCGTGGACGAACTCCCAACGGTGCGGGACCTTGGCCTGGGTAGTGATGTGTTTGGCCAATTTGCCCAACTCCTCATCGTTGAACAGGAGCATTCCGCCGCCCCCCGTGGTGATGGTCTTGTTGCCGTTGAAACTCAAGGCTCCGATTTTCCCGAATATTCCCGTATGCCGGCCGTTGTAGAAACTGCCGATGCTTTCCGCAGCGTCCTCCACCAACTCGAGATGATATTCTTGGCAAACGGCGCCGATGTCCTCGATCTTGCAGGGATGCCCAAACGTGTGCATCGGCACACAGGCTTTGATTCGGTGTCCTGTCTTTTTGTTGTAGCAAATACCGCCCTTGATTTCCGCGTTTCCTTCCAGCCATTTTCGCAGCGAAACAGGTGACAAGCCCATCGTTTCCCTATCCACATCGATAAACACGGGGTGCGCTCCGATGTAACTGATGGCGTTGCAGGTGGCGATGAAAGTGAGCGCTTGCGTCAACACTTCGTCGTCATGTTCCACTCCCACCAACATCAGGGCCATGTGAAGGGCGTTGGTGCCGTTGACGCACACCACAGCGCGTTTCGCACCGGTATATTCCGCCACCATTTCCTCAAACCGGTCCACGAATTTGCCCACGCTGCTCACAAAGGTGCTGTCGATGCATTCGTTGAGGTATTTTTTCTCGTTACCGATAAACACGGGTACGGACAATGGAGTGAAATCATGGTTGCCGTAGAGTTCTTTTATGAAATTAGTGATCTTTTCGTACATGATTTACATTTTTTGATCCAAATTCTTCCCCTTCTCCTCATGCTCAAAATTCGGGATAAATTCTTTTATGGCATCCACCACTTGTGATTTCGTGAAATTCTCTTTTTCAAAGATGTTTTCCAACTTTTCGAAGAAAGCGTCCACTTCCGGCATTTGACGACGGGTTGTCTCTTCTACAACGCCTAAGGCCAAGAAACGATCCATGTTGATACGTTCACCCGGGATGTAGAACTCTTCGTAGGCTTTTTCCCCTGTCGTGTCTGACTTGAAATATACCACAGGGTAAGTGTCGCTGTCATAACTCATTGTTGCGGCGAGCCGTTTGGCTTCGGCGTCGCTGGAACATTCTTTTTTGGAAAACCCCTCGGCTTTCACAAAGTCATCGCAAATGCTGGAAAACGTCAACATCTGCTCTTCCCCGAGCTTCGGGAAAAACACTTCTCCGCCTTTTCCGAGGATGCAGGCCAGCATGCAGATCTGACCGGATTCTTCCGGGGACACAAAATAGCGCTTCACATCAGACGGCGCTGCCAAAGGCTGTTTTTTCTGCAAACGATGAAGCCATCCGTCCGGCAAGGAGCCGTTGCTGAATGCCACATTGGCGAAACGGGCGGTCGTCACCTTGAACTTGTCGTTATATGCCATGACAAGGTCTTCCATGATACGCTTGGAGGCTCCCATTATGTTCACGGGGTTGGCGGCCTTGTCTGTGCTCACGCAGAAGAAATGCTTGGGCGGAAATTCGCAGAGCAAGTCCATCAATTTCTTGGCTTTGATGTCGTTGTTTTCAATCAATGCCTGGACGGAATATTTGTCCTTTTCGCTGCGCACATGCTTGTGGGCGGAGAAATTGGCCACGATGTCAAATCCATTTTCCTCACGGAAAATGCGGGAGAAAATGGGGTCAGCGAAGTTCAGGGTGTAGGCACGGTAATCTTCCGGTACGAACAAACCATCGGTGGATCGTATGTCTCTGGTTAATTCGGCGAGACCGTTTTCATTCAGGTCAATTACAACCAGTTTGCCTGGCCTGAATCTGAGAACGGCCTTGATGAAGCTGGAACCGATGCTTCCTGCTCCTCCGATTACACATACGGATTTCCTTTCGATTTCATGCGCAAGGGTTTCAGCGTTTGCCTGAATGTCGGTCTCAAACATGCTTGTTGGCCGGTGAGTGACACTGTCGGCAATAAAAACGTCTAAATTGAATCTTCCGTTTTTGTTATGTAACTGTCTTGGGGTATTGGTCTTGGCTTCTTGCACCGCTTTCCGCAGTTTTTCGTAAGCCTCCAAAATCTCCTCTTTGGTGTTTTCCGATGTCAGTTTCATAACTTTCAATACGTTTTTTTTTCAACCTGCAAAAATACAATAATTTCCCATTCACCGCACCACCGTCACACTCGTGTTTATCCCTCGCTTTTTGTTGCCGTTGACGACACAGCGGTACTCGATGGCGCAGTAATAGACCCCGTCAGGGAGACCGGCCGCGTCCCACGAAAGCTCCTGCGTGCCCGCCTGCGCGTAAACCCGCTTGCCCCAACGATTGTAGATTTCCATCTCCAAACTGACGAAATCTCCCTCCAACTGTGGCACGAACGCATCGTTGAAGCCGTCGCCGTTGGGGGTGATCACGTTGGGGACGGTGACTTCGCAGGGGCGCCCGTCGAATTGGATGGAGTTGTCGGTGGTGTCGCACTCGGACTGCAAACCACCGTACTGCGCCGCGCCCTCTCCCTGGTCGTTGACCGAAACCCGAAGCGGGTAGGGGTTCTCGAAGGTCGCCAGAAGGGATACGCTGATGTCTAAGATCAAGGGGATGCATTCGCCGGGCTGCAGACTCTGGCTTACCTCCGTTGTCTGAATCAGATCGCCCGACGAAGTGTAAGTGGACAC
>CACXUB010000144.1:0-4306 GCA_902770735.1 uncultured Bacteroidota bacterium
AAGATGTCCACGATGTAACCAAGGTTCATCGCCACCCCTTCCAGCACCGCGCGCAGCATGTCGGCGCGCTTCGTCGCGAGGTTGAGCCCGATGAACGCCCCGCGCGCGTCCGGATTCCACCACGGCGTGCGCTCGCCGAGCATGTACGGCAGAAAGAGCACGCCATTGGCGCCGGCGGGCGAGGAAGCGGCCTTCGCGTCGATCAGCGCATACTTCGAGCCTCCAGCGCGCGCCGCCTCGGCGGCCTCCTCGGCGCACAGCTGCTCGGCAAGCCACTTGAAGCTCGAACCGGCGGTCTGCATCGTGCCTGACGGATGCAGGTATCCCGGCACGCAGTGCGCCCAGTTCATCGTGCGCATCTCAGGATCCACAACTGGATCCTTGACCGTGAGCGCAATCCAGCTCGAAGAGCCCATGCAGTTGTACGCCGAGCCTGGCCTCACGCATCCCACGCCCACGCCAGCCGCGCTTCCATCGCCGCCGCCAACCGCTACGGGCGTGCCCTCGAGAAGTCCTGTTGCGGCGGCGGCCTCGGAAGTGACGCCGCCGAGGATCGCCGTGGATGGCAGCGCCTCGGGGAAGAGGTTCTGCGGGATTCCGGCGCAGGCAAGGACCTCCTCCGACCACTTGAATGTGTTTATGTCGAACGCGTTCGTGCCGCTCGCGTCGGAGTAGTCGGTGGCCATGCGCCCTGTGAGGCGGAAGTTCACGTAGTCCTTCGCGCAGAGCGTTTTCGCCGTCTTAGCGAACACCTCAGGCTCGTTCGCGCGCAGCCACATGAGCTTCTCGAGGGAATAGGATGCGCTCACGCGGTGGCCGACGATGCGGTAGAAGTCGGCAAGTGACATCCGCGAAAGGATGGCGTCGGCCTCCGCTGTGGCGCGCTGGTCGCAGTAGAGCATGGACGGCCTGAGCGCGCGCCCTTCGGCGTCCACGGGCGTGCAGCCCATCATCTGCCCGCTCAGCGCCACCACGGCCACATCGTGCGGGTCCACGCGCGCGCTCTCCAGCAGCTCCCGCGTGGAGTCGCACACCGCCTTCCACCAGTCGTCTGGATTCTGTTCGGCCCAGCAGCCGTTGAAGAAGTGCGTGTCGTAGGCTGCGAGCACGCTTCCGCGTGCCGTGCCGTCAGCCGCGTACAGAGTGGCCTTGTTGCCGCTCGTTCCAAGGTCATGCGCCAGAATGTAGTTCATGCTTTGCTCCCGCAGCAGTCAGGCGTCGTCTCAGTTTGCCGGCAGCCATTCGCCCTGTTCCAACAGGCCGCGTATGGTGTTGGGCTCGAGCGAACTGTCGCTGAGGATCATGGCGTCCTGGCGGGAGTTTATCCACGAATTCTTGAAGAACGCGGAGCGTTCCACCTTCTGGCCAGGCTCGAACGGGTTGTCGACGCTCACCACGTCGCGTATCCCCTCGCTGCGCCACTTGCGCACGCGATCGAGCATTGCGGAGGTGTCGGCCTGCGTCTGGCGCCATATGTCCCACCCTTCGTTGCGTCCCTGGATCGTGCCCCCCACGAGCGCCCTGAACGTGCTGTCGCGCCTATCCGCCCACGCGCGGTTCACGAACGCCGAGGCGAACATGCGCCCTCCGTCGCGCAGCGCCTCACCCATCTTCCCGGGCGGCGCGATCATCAGAATCGGCGACACGCGCACAAAGCTACAGAGCTTCGGGACCCTTGGATTCGGCACCGCGCTGATCGACACGGCAAACGACGTCACGTACTTCGCCTCGCAGCGCACGCCGCCGTACGTGCATTGGAAAGTGCCCTCGAACCCGAACGCGTTCACAGTGGAGAATGTGGTTCCGCGCTTGTAGGATGCGGCGAGCATCTTCGTGATCGGCGGCACATTCTGCGTGAAGCGCCCGCCTACGGCAATGAACTCCGAAAGCCCCGGCTCCACTATGCCTCTGTTTATCTCCGCTGCGAGGTTCTGCGCCATGACGTTCGGGTTCTGGAACTCCGCAAGACGCTGCGGAGTTAGCACTTCGCTCGACATCGCCATAGGGCCGACGGTCTGCACCAGCAGATGCCTCTTCGGCGAAGAGAGTATGGTCGATGCGAGGAACTTGTTGTCGCCGCGCATGTTCCACACGATCATGCCTTTACCGGTCCAGTCGGCATCCAGACGGTAGCAAATCGCCGGAAGCTGGAGCGCTGGATCCCACAGCACGAACATCTTCTTGCCGCCAGCTGGCGCCTGCGCGCTGGCCGCAAGCGCCGCTGCGCATACGGCTGTCATGGCCGCGAATCTTTTTGCATTGTCCATTGCATCTCCCTTCTTTTGCTCAAATCGATTCCTATTCTATCAAAAATGGGTCCAACACACAATACAAACCATCAAACCATTGGCAACAGTCCCCTTCGGGCGCATCTGAGAAATTCGCTGCCGGGCCTTCTGACTTTCGGGCCTTCTGATAATTGGAAACAACTTGTTTGAAACAACTTGCCTTTTGCGCACGGGCGCGGGGTCTTGCGGCTGCTTCGCAGTTCGCGCTTCGCGCTCACCCAACCTGATCGCTTTCAAGATTCTTGCAAACATAGATGGATAGATGCGCGGGCGAGTTAGCCCGCGCGCCTCTCTCAAAGTTGTTTTTACCAGTTGTTCTGGTTGTTTCCTATCTCAAAACGCATGGTGAAAAACGCCCTTCCCTTCGGACTCCTTCCTAATCTCCCAAGGGCGGAAGCAGGCAAAGTTTTCATCATGTGCATTTCTATGCTAAGTGCGGGATACGGGCCATTCTAAAACCTCATCCTTTACTGCCAAACAACTTGCATTCGATTTTGTCGAATAAATTCGATATAGACATTTCGGTGCTGATAATGCCACCCATAGCTCCATTCACCGCAATAGTCTGACAGATTTCGCTTCCACCAGTCAGCACACCGGCAATTATCACCACCAGGATAACCTGAAGCGCAATTGCCAGAAGCATTATGCAAGCAGTGGCAATTCCATGGTCTTCACCTGCAGTTCTTCCGGTGCCAATGCATACGCCGCGCTGCCTACCTTTACCCAGCCGCTTAACACCCTGAAACTCAATTTCTGGCGTGCTATGGAAAGCACTACTCAAGGCGAGTTGACAGTGGGTTATGTGACCAACCTTGGCGATTTGGCCGGCTCCTACGTCGTTGTGGCCACCATTCCGAGTGTCTCCTCCACGAATGGCGACACCATCAGCGTCCTGTTCAATGACGCAACAGTTCCGGCCACCGGCAACATCTGCTTCCGCTGGTACAAGGAGAACACCTATTATTCCTGCTGTATCGATGATGTCAACGTCACGCTCTGCGACAGCACCGCACCGGTTATCCCGACCGCCCCGACGGTGGCCACCAACGCTGCTGAAAGCATCATGCAGACCACGGCCACATTAAAGGCTACCATCACCAATCCCGACAACGTGAACATCACCGCGAAGGGCTTCCAGTGGAAAGCCACCACGGGCGGCACCTACACGCAGATTGCGGGTTCGGGCACGGGCAACAACTTCACCGCCGACCTCACGAACTTGGCTCCTAACACGAGCTACACGTTCAAGGCGTTCATCACCTTCAACGGTACGACCATCGAGGGCAGCGAGATGACCTTCACCACGTTGCCCGAGGACACTCCCGAGCCGTGCGATGCGCCCACCGGTCTTGACACGACTGCTGTGGCCAACGAGACCATCTCCATCACCTGGAATGCTAACAGCAATGTGAACAGCTGGAACATCCAATACCGTCCGCAGAACGGCTCTTGGACGTCCGCAACCTCTGCGACCAACAGCTACACCATCACGGGTCTCACGGGCAACACGGTCTATGAGATCCAGGTGCAGGCGGTCTGTGCCGACGGCCAGACCAGCGACTGGAGCGCCTCCCTGTTCGTGACCACCAAGAGCGTGGGCATCAACAGCTGGTTGGACAACAGCGTTAGCCTCTACCCGAACCCCGCGAAGGAGTACGTGGATATCCGCGTGGACGGCGACCTGAACGTCACGATGATGGAGGTGTTCGATGTCTATGGCAAGTTGGTCAACACGGTCAATGTCATTGACAACCCGACCCGCATCAACGTCAACGGTCTCGCCGACGGCATGTATTTCGTGCGCGTGACGACGGAGAAGGGTGCTGTGACGAAGACGTTCGTGAAGAGGTAACCCCCCCCCCTGCCCCCCCCCTGAAGGGAGGGGAGACCCCCCTGCCCCCCTAAAGGGGGGTAATATTCCTCTTTCGAGGTGGGAAGGGGTAACGGGTGACCCTAAATCTTAAACCCTAAACTGATAATCAACGGGTGCTGGCGGTTTCGCCGGTGCCCGTTTT
>CACXUB010000144.1:4361-9467 GCA_902770735.1 uncultured Bacteroidota bacterium
TTATGAATTAAGAATGAAGAATGTGGAATGTAGAATGTGGGGTAGTGGGGGGATTTTTGTTCTTGAAATTTCATTCATTGAAAAAAAATGTATTTTCGCGACTTTAATTTCAAAATATGTTCTAAAATTCAAAAAAGATGAAGAAGTTGCTATTCACTGCGTTTTTATTGGCGGCGTTGGCCTTTGTGGGGCGGGCGCAGGTCACGATTCTCTCCGAGGGCTTTGAGAACGGCATGGTTCCGGCCGGGTGGACGATTCTCGATGCCGACAATGACGGGCATGCTTGGGAGCACAATTCCATTGTGGGTATCCTTGGCGGACACGACAGCGAAGGATCGTTCGTGTCGTACTCGAAAGACTATTTCTCCGGCAATGTGTATTTCCCGAACAACTGGCTCGTGTCCCCGGCCATCACGTTAATTGGGAACAGCACACTAACATTTTACCGTATGGTTGGCTACTCTTTCTATGCCGAGCATTACGGAGTGTACATTTCTACCACATCGCCGACCGATCCCTCTTCTTTTACACTGCTGTTTGAGGAGACCCCTACGCAGGCAACTAACGTATGGGCGATGCGGACGGTTGATTTGAGCGCTTACACCGGTCAGACGGTCTATATCGCTTTCCGACACTTCAACAGTTCCAACCAAATGCTGCTTGGTTTGGATGACATCACGGTGACGACTCTTGCGACTACGCCATTCATCACCTCTTTGCCCACTGCGCTTCAGTTTTTGGACGTGCCGGCGGGTGCCCCTTCCGCCGCGCAGACGCTGACGGTGGAGGGCTACAATATCACGGGCGGCATTGATGTCACGGTGAACGCCCCCTTCGAAGTCTCCCTCGACAACAACAACTTCAGCTATTTCGTTACGATACCGGATACGAGCAATACGCTGTATGTCAGATATTTCCCAACCAATGGCGGAGCGGATTCCTCTTCGCTGACCCTCACCAACGGCTCGGCCTACACGGAGGTTCCCCTCTATGGTACCAGTGTCGAATGCGGCAATATAAGTCTGCCGTATGTGCAGAATTTCAACAGCACATCCGAAAACGACATTCCGGAGTGCTGGCAACGGATAAACTCGTTTGACGGTTACCCCAAAACCACCGACGACTATACTTCGCAAGGAGATAACGTGCTGATGTTCAAATGCGATTATAGCACCTACGAACCCATCTACGCCGTCCTTCCGATGATGCCGTCGGATCTCAACACCTTGCAGATTTCCTTCTACACCTTCCGCGAGGGATCCTGGTCGGGCACGCTCAGTGTGGGTTATGTGACCAATCCTGCCGATAGCAGCACTTTCGTGCCGGTTTGGTCGATTAACGCCGCGCAGATTGGCGACAACAACCCCCATCCTTACATCGTCGGATTCAACAATGTGACCCTTGACCCGAGTTCCGACTATTACATCACCTTCAAATACGAGACCAGTTCCAACTGGTACTGGTTCGTCGATGACATCACCGTGGAAGAGCTCCCGTCCTGCGGTGCTCCCGGCAGTTTGCAGACCAACCAGGTGACGAGCACGAGCGCAGTACTTTCCTGGTACGGTACTGACGGCAACTACAATATTTATTATAAGACTTCCTACGACACCAGCTGGACGGAGATTTTGAATGTCTCGTACGACACCGCGGGTTATCTGCTCGACAACCTGCTTCCGGCCACCGCTTACACCTGGTATGTGGCGAACGTTTGTCCCGACGGTTCGATTGTGAGCAGCTTGGGCAACGCCACGTTCACTACGGAGTGTGCCGTTTTCTCTGCCCCCTTCTCCCAGTCTTTCGACGGCTCCACCAACCTCCCGCAGTGCTGGGGACGCTATGATGGACTGGCCAGCAACGTTTTTGCGGGCACATCCCTGAGCCCCACCACCTCCGGATGGGTGTTCAACAACACCAATGTGTTCGGGGCCAACCATCCGAAAGTGAACATTTACGGTACTTCCGTGAGCAAGTGGTTGGTGACGCCCGCCATCGACCTCAGCGGTGTGTCCAGCCCTGTGCTGATGTTCGACCTTGCGCTCACGGCCTGGAACAGCACCTCCGCCATCTCGAACCCCACGGGTCAGCCTGACGACAAGTTCATGGTGCTCGTTTCCACGGACTTGGGTGCCACTTGGAGCGCGTCCAATGCCACCGTTTGGAGCAACGACGGCAACGGCGATTATGTCTATAACCAGATATCCAACACGGGGCAAGAGATCACCATCTCGTTGGCCGACTATGCCAACCAGACCGTTATGATCGCCTTCTACGGCGAGTCCACCGTGTCCAACGGCGACAACGACCTCCATATCGACAATGTGATGGTGGCGGGTGCCACATCCTGCGCAAAGCCCACCAATCTTTCTTTAGTAGCCACAACCTCTACGTCTGTGACGTTGTCGTGGACGGAGAACGGCACGGCCACCGCGTGGAACATCGAGTATGGCCCGGCCGGCTACGTCCAGGGTTCCTCTTCCGGGACGCTGGAACCGGCGAGTACCAATCCTTTCTCTCTCGGAGGACTTTCGTCCATCGCCTACGATTTCTACGTGCAGGCAGACTGTGGTGGCGAGCAGAGCCTTTGGGTCGGCCCGATCACCGTCACCCCTGGCGCTTACAATATGGGAACTTCCGGCTCTGACACGCTGACGGCTTGCTCCCTGACGATTTACGACAACGGCGGTGCCACGGGCAACTACAGTGCAAGCTGCGACTACACGCTGGTTCTCTATCCCGAGACCGCCGGCGTTTCGGTCGCCATCGCGGGCACGTATGTCACGGAAAGCTGTTGCGATTATCTTCGCATTTTCGACGGAGCGGACACCAACAACACCATGCTTGGCGATTTCAGGGGCACGGGCACCATCTCCGCGGTGGTCGCCTCCAACGGTCCGCTGACCCTCTATTTCCATTCCGACGGAGGTATGCAATACAGCGGCTTCGAGCTTACCACCTCTTGTGTCACCTGTTCGCCTCCCGGCAACGTGACGGCTTCCAACATCACGCCCAACTCCGCGGATCTGACTTGGACGGGCTCGGTTTCTTCCTACAAGGTGGAATACAAGGCTGACGGCGACGCGGCGTGGACCACGGAGATTGTATCGGACACGGCTCTCAGTCTCGTCAATCTCAATGACTTGACGACCTACACGGTGAATGTCTATAGCGATTGTGGCGGCGAGTTCTCCCCTGCGGCCACCATCACCTTCAACACGCCGATGATTGCCAGCCCCATCCCGTATTCCACGGATTTCAGCGCTACGAACGACTGGGTGTTTAACAACGGTTACAGCTCTACTTACTGGATGATCGGGAATGCCGGCGGCGGCAACAACGCGATGTTTGTGACCACCAACGGCACCTCTCCCGGCTATAATATCGGCAGTTTCACGGCGGTTTCCGCTGAGAAGATGTTCACCGTGGGCGATGCTGCGGAATTGGCGATCAGCTTCGATGTGAAGGTGGGCGGTGAAGGAGCTTTCGACTACCTGAAGGTGTTCCTCGCCCCTGGCGACCAGGAATATCCGGCAGCCACCACCAATGTCGCTTACACGAACGAAACCTATTCCGAGTATGCCGTCAATTTCACCGATTTCCTGCAGTACAGCTCTTATCCTTCCTATCCGTACAAGTTCAACCTCACCGGCAACAACACGGTGCATATTGGGGTGATGATGCCCAATCCGAACCAGAACCCGACCGCCACCTCGACGGCCAAGTTGGTCTTTTTGTGGAAAAATGACAGCAGCGGTGGCGAACAGCCCGGTGCCGTTGTCGACAATGTGGAAATCGCGGCGCTCACGTGCACGACGCCCACGAACCTGACTGTCACCAACGTGACTACCACCAGTGCGGACATTCAGTGGACTGCCGGCGGCGATGAGGACGAATGGGAATTGGAATACAAGCCGCTTTCCGACTCCATCTGGACTCCCGTCTCTGTCACGGGTCTCCCGTCCTATAATTTGGCAGCTTTGAACGTCGGCACCTCGTATCAGGTGCGCGTGCGTGCCGTCTGCAGCACGACCGACCAATCAATGTGGGCTGTTGTAGATTTTACAACACCTTGCGATGCCGTCATCACCTTCCCTTACACGGAGGATTTCGAGAATGGCGGTCTCATGCCCGATTGTTGGTCGCAGGAGCATGTCGTTGGCGTGGCGAACTGGGAGTTCCGTGCGGGAACACCCTCCAGCAACGGCATCCCTTCGGCGCACAGCGGCAGCTACAATGCCTCTTTCTACCAAGCCAGCCACGACGGGATCACCACCCGTCTGGTCACCCCCATCTTCGACCTCAGCAATGTTTCCAACCCGTATGTCAGCTATTGGTACGCGATGAAAGACTGGAGTGGTGACTTGGATCACCTGACGGTCTATTACCGCACGTCGCCTTCCGGTCAATGGCAGCAGCTGGTGCAGTATTTTACTTCCGTAAGTGTTTGGACGATGGACTCTTTGGCGTTGCCGAACCCGTCGGCTACCTATCAGCTTGCCTTCACGGGCTTGGCGGACTGGGGCTATGGCATCGTCTTGGATGACATCACCATCGGGGAAGCGGCCGGAGGACCTGCGGTTGTCGATCCGACGGTGGCCACCAACGCCGCTGATCCGGTTGCGCAGACCGCGGCCACGCTGAACGCCACCATTACGAATCCTGATAACGTGACCATTACGGCGAAGGGCTTCGAGTGGAGAGCCACGGCGGGCGGCGCCAACACGCAGGTTGCGGGCACGGGTGCCGGCAACACCTTCACGGCCGACTTGAGCAACCTGAATCCGAGCACGAGCTACACTTACAAGGCGTTCATCACTTTCAACGGTACGACGGTTTATGGCAGCGAGATGACCTTCACGACGCTTGAACAGGGTGACGAACCGTGTGACGTGCCGACGGGTTTGCATGTCACGAATGTCGAGAATGAGGCTATCGCCATCGCTTGGGACGCCAACGCCAGCGTGAACAGCTGGAACATCCGGTACCGTCTGCAGAACGGCACGTGGAATTCCGCGACCTCCAACACCAACAGCTATACCATCACGGGGCTGACGGGCCACACGACCTACGAGATTCAGGTGCAGGCCAACTGCGGTGACGGCAATG
>CACXUB010000144.1:9517-11219 GCA_902770735.1 uncultured Bacteroidota bacterium
CAACGTGGGCATCGAAGAGTGGCTGAACAACAGCGTGACGTTGTTCCCGAACCCGGCGAAGGACGTGGTCAATGTAGAATGTACAATGTACAATGTGCAGATGGTTGAAGTGTTTGATGTCTTTGGCAAGTTGATTGCGACCACTAGGGACATTGACAATCCGACTCGCATCAACGTCAGCGACTTCGCCGACGGCGTCTATTTCGTGCGCGTGACGACGGGTGCAGGCGTTGTGACGAAATCATTCGTGAAACGGTAACCCCTAAACAGACATCAACGGGTGCTGGCGGTTTTGCCGGTGCCCGTTTTTTTAATTATGAATGATGAATTATGAATGATGAATTATGAATGACGAATGATGAATGACGAATGATGACTGCTTGTTACCTTGTAAGTGTGTTCTTGTGTAATATGTGAATGCTGTAACAGATTGGCTGCTAACGGTGTGCATTTTAATTTACCTTTTATGAAAAGAAATCAACACGAACCGTTTGTTGTGGAATAAAGTGTATTATTGCAGCCCCGTAATTTGGGCGGAAAGTGTTTTTTGACATATAGATTTGGGACGAGAAAAAGACAACTATTTAATAAACCTAATAAAAATTGTATGAAAAAGTTATTATTTGTTCTGCTGGCAGTTTTGACGCTCGGCTTCGCGGCGGCGCCTCTGTCGGCACAGACGGTTTGGGACGGCACCGCGGATGTCACGTGGTATGACGCGAGCCAGACCTCATTCGACATCTCCACGCCGGAGCAGCTGGCCGGTTTGGCGCAGTTGGTGAACACCGGCACCTCCTTCAGCGGGGTGTCGCTGAATTTGACCAACGACATTTGGCTCAACAGTACGGGCGACAGCACTAACAACTGGACGCCCATCGGCGGCGGTTCCCCGACGAGCGAGTCGCCGAGCACCGGCAGTGCCTTCAAGGGCAACTTCAACGGTCACGGCCACTCCATCTACAATCTCTACTGCGACAAGGGGAGCACGTTCCACGCGGGTCTGTTCTGCGCCTTGGAAAACCCTTGTACCATTGACTCTTTGGTCATGGTGAACCCGGTGCTGAAGTCCCGGGGCATGATGGGCTGTATCACGGGCTTCCCGAGAGGCAGCAATTCCGTGTATATCCGTCACTGTTTAGTGATCAACGCCCGCATCGTGGGTGAGAACTCCAGCGGCAGCAACAACATCGGCGGCATCGTGGGTGCTAGCTATCCGAACAGCGGCAGCACCTACATCCAGAACTGCGGTGTCACCGGCAGCATCACGGGTCACTATCCCGGAGGCATTGCGGGCAACGCCGAACGTTCCTACATCACCAACGCCTATTTTGCAGGCACTCTCTTCGCTTACAGCACGAACTATGGCGGCATGACCGCGCACGGCGGCGACCGCACCAACTGCTATTCCTACGCACAAGTGTTGAGTTCCACCACACAATCTTCTGCTTCCAACGACGGCACGCCGGTTACGCAGACCGAAATGCAGTCCGCGAATATGATCACCCTTTTGGGCGATGCCTTCTCCATGGACATCGGTATCAACGACGGCTATCCCATCATGTCGTATATGGCCGGGATAACCCCTGCCACGGCTGAAATCTGCGTTGGCGAGAGTGTCACGCTTACCGCCCACGGCTTGGACAGCTACGTGTGGAACACGGGCGCGACCACCGAGAGCATCACGGTGTCCCCGACGACCACC
>CACXUB010000145.1 GCA_902770735.1 uncultured Bacteroidota bacterium
ACATCGGATAATCCTTCTGCGTTCTTTTAACGTACTTGTTCTCTGTTCTTTTCATATCGTTACTCTTTTTGTTGTAACGCTATTTTAGGACGAGACATTGTGTTGAAAAAAAAAGGTCGCGAACTTCCGCTCACGACCTTTTTAGGATGTTTAACCGCAATTATTTCGCATTCCGCGCACGGATGATTCCGCCGGTCTTGGCCTTGCCGACGCGGATCATATCGAGAATCGGGCGGTTGGAGGGGCAGATGAACGAGCAGGAGCCGCACTCGATGCAGTTCATGATGCCATATTTCTCCGTGTCGTCCCAGCGTTTCAGGTCCGTGAAGGTGTGCAGCATGTAGGGTTCGAGACCCATCGGGCAGACGCTCACGCACTTGCCGCAACGCAGGCACGGGTGCACCTCGCCGCGAACGCTCTCCGCATCATTCATGAACAGGAGGCTCGACATACCCTTCGCGGTGTAAGCGCCGAGGTTGGCGATGGCCTTGCCCATCATCGGACCGCCGGAGATGATCTTGCCGGTGTCCTCCGGGATACCCACGGCTTGCAGCACACTCAGAATCGGGGTGCCGATACGCAAACGGTAGTTTTTGCACTGGTCGGGACGCAGCGAACGGCCGGAAACCGTCGTGTAGGTCTGCACGATCGGTTTGTTCTTCTGCACCGCTAAGTAGATGGTGTACATCGTGGTGATATTGTTGACGATGCAGCCCACGGAAATCGGCAGTGCACCGTTGGGCACGCTTCTGCCCGTGATGGCCTTGATCAACTGTTTTTCAGCACCTTGCGGATATTTGATGTTCAGCGGCTGCACTTCGATGTTGGGATAACGCTTGGCGGCTTCCATCAGCTTGGCGATGGCGCGGGGCTTGTTCTCCTCAATGCCGATGATGGCCTTCGGAGCGCCAGAAGCGATGAGGGCAATCTCGATGCCGATCATGCACTGCTCGCAACGCTCCAAAATGACGCGGTTGTCGGTGGAGATGTAAGGCTCGCACTCGGCAGCGTTGATGATCAGGTATTCGCACTTCTGATCCGGCTTCAACATATATTTAATATGGGTCGGGAAACAAGCGCCGCCAAGACCGACGATGCCGCGGTCTTTCATGCGCTCGATGATCTCTTCCTTGGTCTTCAACTTGATGTCGTGGATGATGTCCAACGAGGTGTCGATGCTCTCGTCCCACTCGTCGCCTTCGCGTTTGATGACCACCGCCGGTTTTTTGTAACCGGTGATGTCGGCCACCTGGTCGATTTTGACAACGGTGCCGGAGATGGGCGCGTGGATGTTGGCGCAGACGAACGACTCCGCTTTTCCGATGAGCTGTCCCACCTTCACCTTGTCGCCCTTTTGCACGACGGGGGTGGCGGGCGAGCCGAGATGCTGGGTCATATAGACAACGGCCTCGTCAGGCAGCGGGAAAGTCTCCACGGGGGCGGAGTGGGCGAATTTGTTGGCATCGGGGTGGACGCCGCCCATGTGGAAGGTCTTGTGGCGCATTTTCTTGACCAGTTTGGCGCTTTCTTTGATGTTGTCCTCTATTCTTTGTTCGATGGATGCGACTGTGTTTTCCATTTGACTTTGACTTTTTGTTTGTTATTCCCAGGGTTCCGCTGCGCTTCGCCCTGGCTGCTCTGTCCCCAGGGCTCACTGCGTTCGCCCTGGCTGTTCTACCCCAGGGCTCCGCTGCGCTTCGCCCTGGGTTGACACGTGTCGGGCCTGCAGCCCTCTTGGAAGTATTATGATTGGGCGGGCTCGGCGACGGGCTCGGGTTGGGGTTCGGGTTTAGGAGTTTCCTTCTTGGGCGGGAAGCCGACGGTGAGGATGGCGCCGGAAGGGCACTCATCGACGCACTTGCGGCACGCCTTGCACTTGTGGTAGTCGATGTAGGCGAGGTTGTTCTCCACGGTGATGGCCTCGAACGGGCACACCTTGGCGCACTTGCCGCAGCCGATGCAGGCCGACGAGCAGTTCTTCTTGGCCACGGCGCCCTTCTCCTTGTTGTTGCAGGCCACATAGACGCGACGGTGGTTCTTGCCCTTGTCGCGGATCTCGAGCACTTTGCGCGGGCAGGCGTTGGCGCATGCCTTGCAGCCCACGCATCGGTCTTCGATGACCTCGGGCAGGTGTGTCTCGGGGTTGAGGTGGATGGCGTCGAACTGGCAAGCAGCCACGCAGTCGCCGCAACCCAAGCAGCCGTAGGGGCATGCTTTCTCGCCGGCGAACAGCGAATTGGCGAAAGCGCAGGTGAGCGCGGAGTCGTAGAACGACTTCATGGGCGCGTGCTCACAAGTGCCGTTGCAACGCACCGTGGAAACCTGCGGCTCGTGCGCGACGGCGCTCAAGTGCATGATCTCGGCGATCTTGTCCGTGTCACTGCCGGGACAGTAGGCCACGTTGAGGTCGTTGTTCTTCACGATGGCCTCGGCCATGGCGCGGCAACCGGCGAATCCGCAACCGCCGCAGTTGGCGTTCGGCAGACACGCCTGCACCAAATCAATGCGAGGATCCTCCTCCACATGGAAGAATTTCGAAACAAAGTATAAAATCACGGCGGCGATAAGACCCGTAAGTCCCACAGTAACAGCCGCATACAAAATGGTTGATGTTGGCATGACCTTATTATTTTTTCAAATTGCAAAGATATAATTTTTTTTCTAAACATTGTTGCTGAAAAAATAGGTGCCCAAAAGTTTGCGAATCATTATTTTATCAAGTCGCTCCAACACGATTCCATAAGAACAACGGATTCCTGATGTCGGCGTGTGTCTAATTTGTGTACTTTTGCCGTCGATTTTCATCAGCCAAAAGCCAAAATGTTGACGGAAAAAACACTGGAGAAACTGCGCGTCCTCGCGGAGTCGGCGAAGTACGATGTGTCGTGCTCGTCGAGCGGCACCGTGCGTGGCGGCAAGAAGGGGATGGTGGGCAACACCGTGGGCGGCGTAGGCATCTGCCACTCCTTCGCCGACGACGGCCGCTGCATCTCCCTGCTCAAGGTGATGCTGACCAACCACTGCATGTACGACTGCGCCTACTGCGTCAACCGCCGCAGCAACGACATCAAACGCGCCACGCTCTCCGTGTCGGAACTCGAAACCATCACGATGGAGTTCTACCGCCGCAACTATATCGAGGGATTGTTCCTGTCCAGCGGGGTGGTCCGCAATCCCGACTACACGATGGAGCGGCTCACCGCCATCGTCCGCGACCTGCGGCTCATCCACCGCTTCAACGGCTACATCCACCTGAAGGCCATCCCCGGCGCGTCGCAGGAGCTGCTCAACGAAGCCGGCCGCTACGCCGACCGTATGAGCGTGAACATCGAAATCCCCAAAGAGGAGTCGCTGAAGATGCTGGCTCCCGAGAAGGACCACCGCAGTGTCTTCCAGCCGATGAAGCTCATCCAGCAGGGTGTGCTCGAGAACAAGGAAGACCGCAAACACTACCGTCATGCGCCCCGTTTCGTGCCCGCCGGGCAATCGACCCAGATGATCGTGGGCGCGACCCAGGACTCCGACCGCGAGATCCTCACCATGTCGTCGCTGCTCTACGGCCAGCCCTCCATGCGCCGCGTCTATTACTCCGGCTACGTGAGCGTCAACACGTTCGACTCGCGCCTGCCCGTGCTCAAGCAGCCGCCGCTCGTCCGCGAAAACCGCCTCTATCAGGCCGACTGGCTGCTGCGTTTCTACCATTTCAAGGTGGAGGAAATTGTCGATGACGCCCATCCCAATCTCGACTTGGAGGTGGATCCGAAGTTGGCTTGGGCGCTACGGCATCCCGAGGCATTTCCCGTCGATATCAACACGGCGGACTACGAAATGCTGCTCCGCGTGCCCGGCCTCGGCACCAAGTCGGCGTGGCTCATCGTCAACTCCCGCCGCTTCAACCGGTTGACCACCTTCGACCTCAAGAAGATGGGCGTGGTGATGAAGAAAGCGAAGTACTTCATCACCTGTCACGAGCTCGGCGCCTCCAACCTGCAGCCCCTCCTCGGCATCAACGAGCTGACGCCCGAACGGCTCCGCCCGTTGCTCGTCTCCAAGGCCGAACAGAAGCTCGCCGCGAGGGAGGCGCAGCTGTCGTTGGAGTTTGGCGAGTGATGTCAAATATGGAAAGAGTAGAGACGTTGCGTGCAACGTCTCTACAAGACAAATTCATTTGTCGGCGTGTATTCGGAATTTATGTATCTTTGCGGGTTGAAAAAACATTCTGATTATGAGTACTGAAATGATGTCGAACATGTTAGCGGAGTACTTCAAGACAAAACCAGTTTTGAAAGCTTGGCTGTTTGGTTCCTTTGCCCGCGGAGAGGAAACATCCCAAAGCGATGTGGATATCCTCATTGTTTTGGACCACTCCCAGACAGTAGGAATGGATTTTTTCGGTATGTATGAGGAGTTAAAGGAACTTTTAGGCCGGAATGTGGATTTAGTGACAGAGCGGTCGTTGGCCCCTTTTGCCCGAAAAAGTGTAGAACAAGATAGAAAATTGGTTTATGAGAGAACCGCGTAGAGACAAGGAAAGACTGGAACATATTCTTGCGGCCATAGAACGGGTGAACCGTTATATAACAGACAAGACATATCAGGATCTTGTGGATGATGATATGATGTATTATGCTGTGGTTAAGAATATTGAGATAATTGGCGAAGCAGCCAACATGCTCACCACTGAGTTTCAGGAAGCGCACCCAAACACTCCATGGAAAAAGGTAAAAGGTATGCGCAATTACATAGTCCATGAGTATTTCCAAATTGATGACATAGTAGTTTGGGAGGTCGCTACGAAGAGTCTTGTTGAACTAAAAGAACAGATTTCCCGATATTTGGAGGAGACCGATTGGGATGAGTGGAAAGAAAAAGAATTAGATTAAACAGAAATCATAGTACTTTTGTACCCGAAACTGTTGGAAAAAAGAAAGGGGGCTTCTAATTATTTCTTCCTGATTAACAGCTTCTTACGAGCTAAAATCCGCTGAAAACGACCCCCCAAAATCCCCGTTTCGGTCAACTTGCGACAGATGAACTTTTTATGGTGAAAATTTCTCGCAACCCATTGTCATTCAAAGAATTATTTGTATATTTGCCGCA
>CACXUB010000146.1 GCA_902770735.1 uncultured Bacteroidota bacterium
GCCGTCGGCATCCGTCACCGATATGTGTACTTGGACTGTGGTGTCCACGCTGAAGGACACCCAGTTGCCTAACCCGGTAAATTCATTTGACTCGCTATGACCTAACAGAATGGAATCTGGCATTAACCACACGTTATACGAGAGGGGACACATGTAATAACGGAAAGGGACCTCCTGAACATGATCCGCCCATCCGCCTACAGTGGAACCTGTCGTATTGAATGCCCCCCCTCCTATCTTATACGTTTGAGTGGAAACTCCGGACAAAAGATGTACGGCGCAAGTATCTTGAACCGCTGTATCCCAGGTATGAATCATATCGACCGAGTCTATGAGGGCGAACTGGGGTCGAAACAGGAAATGGTATGTCATCAGTGTGTCGTGACAAAGGTCGCGGATTTGCAAGGTAACCGTATCGTCAAAGATTACACAATAGTTGGATAACGTGTCTTTGATACTGTTAAAATAATCGCTATACCAAGAGGAGCTGGGGACTACCGCTTTCCATTCTGTGGCGTCATTATCAGGGTTGATAAAACGATATTGAAGGATGCTGTCAAAGTAGGTGTGCATGTAATTGTACCATGAATAGGAGCTATTGTATTCTGAAGTGTGGTAGAATGATATATAGAAAGGGATCGCGCTAACACTTGGACAGTTGAAAAAGTATTTCTTATCCACCATTGAAGCGTAACTTTTCGGCTCAGCGTTCGGGATGGTGAATGACAACGGCCCTATAGCATATCCGCAGGAATCGGAGACGAATATGGAATACGTACCCACAGGGATATGATCAAAAGTATAGTAATCGCGGTAATCCGCATAAGTGGTGGAATTACCGTTGTTAACACGCGAGTTGAAAATGGTATGTCTGACGGTATCTTGTTGTTCGTTGAGTATGGTCACCTCGTACGGAAAGGATCCTTGAACGATATGCAACTGGATACGGCCCAGATCCGCACACGTAAAGGACGGCCTCCACCCGCTCATCTCCTTGTTATTATAATCGCCAGTGGCTAAGTTGAACAGCGCCGATGCTTCCAGGTGTTGGTACGATGTCGTGACCTGGACATTGCAGAAAGTGGTGTCCACTTGCGTGTAACCTCCGCCAGGCGCAGGGATATCTGCGACAATCCCCACGCAATAGGTGCCCGCCGACAGCATGATGTCATGGTCATAATCGTAATGCATCCCAAGCTCGCCTGATGTGTTTTGGTAATGATACTGGACATTGTATAACGGATACTGGCCGATATTCACGGCGTTGTGAGTTTGCGGGTCGATTTGGATTACGTTGCCGTTATTGTCCGTCAGGGTGAAAATGAGGTGGGCGTCGTCGTAGCAATGTCCAGGTACTGTTTGCACAGAGACATTATACGGAAATGATTGCGCGAAACCGCCAACCATCCACAGGACACCTAATATCACAGCCAAAAACCTATTCATATTGCACCTAGCAATGTCTTACACATCGATTCTTTGTTTACCGCAACACTCTTTATATACAAATTTGCAAACATACACTTTTAAAACGAAAAAAAAACATCATTCCTTGGGTTTTATAAAATATTGATTGTTAATATTTTTTTGTTTAGGATTTACCTTGAACCTTAAATCAAAAAAAATGTATCTTTGCGCTTTGTTATCCGTTGAAATTATAAACCTAAAATATTATGAACGAAGAAATTAAAAATCCCGTGATTGAAGAACTGAAGCAGTCGGAAGCGCTGCTGGAAGGCCATTTCCTGCTTTCGTCGGGCCGTCACAGCGACCGTTATTGTCAGTGTGCCAAACTGTTGCAATACCCTGACCGGGCCGAGCGCGTGATCGCGAAAATCACGGAGCAGGTGAAGGATCTGGGCATCGACATGGTGGTGGGACCGGCCATGGGCGGCATCATCGTGGCCTACGAGCTCGGACGCCAGCTGGGCGTGCCGGCCATCTTCACCGAGCGCGTCGATAACGTGATGTGCCTGCGCCGCGGCTTCGAAGTCAAACCCGGACAAAAACTCCTCATCTCCGAAGACGTGGTCACCACCGGCAAGTCCTCCCTCGAAACCATCGAGGTGCTGAAGGCTTTCGGCGCGGAAATCGTCGGCGTGTGCTGCCTCGCCGACCGCAGCGACGGCTCCTTCCCGTACCCCGTCTATAGCGCCACCAAACTCAACATCCAGAACTGGGCCGTGGAAGACTGCCCGCTCTGCAAACAAGGCCTCCCGTTCGTCAAACCCGGAAGCCGGAAAATGTAATTTGGTTTAGAGTTTAAGGTCTAGAGTTTAGAGTTTAGAGGTTAATGCCCAAAGTCATAGTCTAAGTCATAGTCTAAGTCTAAGTTCTAAGTCATAGTCTAAGTCTAAGTTCTAAGTCATAGTCTAAGCTCTAAGTCTAAGTCAAATTTTTTGTATATTTGCCGCCGTTTTAAAATTCATTGATGAAAAACCCAAAATTATCCAGTCGATACGCCAAGGCATTGTTCGATTTTGCCGGCGAGAAGAACCAGGTCGAGGAGGTTTGCGGTGACCTGCGGCTGTTTTCGGACACGCTGAAGGAGAACCGCGAGTTGCAGATGTTGCTCCGGAACCCGGTGGTCGAACCCCATCAGAAACACCAGATCTTCGAGAGCATCTTCAACGGCGCCCTTCGTGACACCACCTACCAATTCCTCGATGTGCTGCTGCGCAAGAAACGCGAACCCTCGTTGGACACCATCTGCGAGGAGTTCTTCAAACTGTACAACACCGCGCACAATATCCGGCCGGTGACCATCACCACCGCGCAGCCGCTGAGCGACACCCTCAAGTCCAAAATCGTCGCCATGCTCACGGAGCAGACCCACGCCACCGTCGCCCTGCAGGAGGTGGTGGACCCCGAAATCCTCGGCGGCTTCGTCATCCAGATGGACGACTATTACCTCGACTCCAGCGTCCTCTCCAAAATCAACAAGTTACGCCAGGAGTTTTCCCAAAACAAATTTCAAGTACAATTCTAAATCCGCATATAAATGGCAGAAATCAAACCCTCAGAAGTTACATCCATACTGCGCCAGCAACTCCAGAACTTCAATCAGAAGTCCGAAATGGAAGAGGTGGGCACTGTGCTGCTCGTCGGCGACGGCATCGCCCGTGTCTATGGCCTGCACAACGTCCGTTCCGGCGAATTGGTGACGTTCAGCACCAAAAACGGCGACGAGATCACCGGCATCGCCCTCAACCTCGAAGAGGACAACGTGGGTGTCGTGCTGCTCGGCGACTCCAAGTCGCTGAACGAAGGCGACATTTGCAAGCGCACCGGCCGCATCGCCTCCATCAAGGTGGGCGAAGGCTTGCTCGGCCGTGTCATCAACACCCTGGGACAGCCCATTGACGGCAAGGGCGACATCGAAGGCAAGCTCTACGAGATGCCCATCGAGCGCAAGGCTCCCGGCGTCATCTACCGCCAACCCGTGAAGGAGCCTCTCCAGACCGGTCTCAAGGCTGTCGATGCCATGATCCCCATCGGTCGCGGACAGCGCGAGCTCATCATCGGCGACCGCCAGACCGGAAAGACGGCCATCGCCATCGACACCATCATCAACCAGAAATCGTTTTACGAACAGGGTAATCCCGTATATTGCATCTATGTGGCTGTGGGACAGAAAGGTTCATCTGTGGCTTCGTTAGTGAAGACGCTCACGGAGCGCGGTGCCATGCCCTATACCATCGTGGTGACCGCCACCGCGTCGGACGCCGCCGCCATGCAGTTCTACGCCCCGTTCGCCGGTGCCGCTATCGGCGAATATTTCCGTGACACCGGCCGCAGCGCCCTCATCATCTACGACGACCTCTCGAAACAGGCTGTCGCTTACCGTGAGGTCTCCCTGCTGCTCCGTCGTCCGCCCGGACGCGAGGCATACCCTGGCGATGTCTTCTATCTCCACTCCAGACTGCTGGAGCGTGCCGCCAAGATCATCGAGTCCGACGAGATTGCCGCCAAGATGAACGACCTGCCGGAGACGCTGAAGCCCATCGTGAAGGGCGGTGGCTCCCTGACGGCTCTGCCCATCATCGAGACCCAGGCCGGCGATGTCTCCGCGTATATCCCGACCAACGTGATTTCCATCACCGATGGTCAGATTTTCTTGGAGACCTCCTTGTTCAACGCCGGTGTGCGTCCCGCCATCAACGTGGGTATCTCCGTGTCCCGCGTGGGTGGTAACGCGCAGATCAAGTCCATGAAGAAGGTGGCCGGCACTTTGAAACTCGACCAGGCACAATACCGCGAGATGGAGTCCTTCGCCAAGTTCGGCTCCGACGTGGATGCCGCCACGCAGTTCATCCTCGACAAGGGCGTGCGCAACGTGGAAATCCTGAAACAGCCGCAATACACCCCGTACAAGGTGGAAGAGCAGATTGCCATCATCTTCTGCGGTTCCCGCGGTTTGTTGCAGAAGGTTCCCGTGACCAGCATCCGCAATTTCGAGACCGAGTTCATCTCATTCATGCATTCCAATCATCAAGACGTGCTGGATACCCTCGCCAAGGGTACCATCAATGACGAGATTATGCAGAAACTGACCGACGCTTGTGCCGAGGTGGCTGTTAAATACGAATAGTCATGGGTAACCTGAAAGAAATACGCACCCGCATCACCTCGATTGAATCGACGCAGAAGATCACCAGCTCCATGAAGTTGGTGTCGGCCGCGAAGCTCCGTCGTGCCCAGACCGCCATCCAGCATCTCCGCCCTTACTCGCAAAAGTTGAGCGAGATACTGAACAATTTGGCTGGGAGCAACACGGGTACTGAGCCGTCGCCGCTTTTCGAAGCACGGGAGCCCGAGAAAGTGGTGGTGGTCGTCATCACCTCGAACAAAGGGCTTTGCGGCGCGTTCAACTCGAACATCGTCAAGACCGTCAACCATTTGATTGCGGAGAAATATGCCGAGCAGCGGAAAGCCGGCAACGTGCAGCTGATCTGTTTCGGCAAGAAGGGCAACGAACAGCTCAGCAAGCATTTCCCTGTGATGTTTTACAGCGAAAAGTTGCTCGACAACCCCGATTTCACGGAGATTTCCGCTGTGGCCGACGACTTGCACGCAGCGGGTCAATGTGGAGGAATACCTGCCCGTGACTCCGCCCGAGAGCGACGAGACGAAGAAGGTGACCAGCGACTACATCATCGAGCCGTCTGCCGACAAGCTGTTGATGGAACTGATTCCCAAGATTTTACGCACGCAGTTGTACAAGACGTTGTCCGACTCCATTGCTTCGGAGCACGGTGCGCGGATGATTTCCATGACCAAGGCCACGGACAACGCCACCGAGATTCTTCGCGACCTGCGCTTGAAGTACAACAACGCCCGCCAGTCGTCCATCACCAACGAGTTGATCGAGATTGTGAGCGGCGCTAATGCGTTGAATAATTAGCATTTTATTATAAGAAAGACCAAGCTGGGGCGGATTTTTATCCGCCTCTTTTTTTACACACGTACGCCGGCAAGCAAGGAGAGGGGAGCTGGCACCATCTAACGGTTCACCACGCGGTACCCGCCGGTCTTCTTGCTGCCGGTGTACTCAATGAGGCCGTCGGCCTTGAGCTGGCCGAGGATGCGGTTGACGGTGGACTGGGAGAAATGGGTCCGTTCCATGATTTTGACGGCTGAGACTTCGGGATTTCTGGCTATGAGCCGATAGACTGTTTTAACTTTATCATTGTCAATGGCAAACTTGTTCCCGTGTGTTGGCATCTTTGTTTTTTTCGCTGGCAGCTGTGCAGACGGTTGCAACCATTTTTGATTCCGGAAGGAGGGCGACACCTCAAAGGGAGCGTCTTCATCGACCAACCACAATTGTCCTTCCGAATAGTTTTTTATCAGCCTACTCGCAACCAGCACTTTTCGGCTTATCTGAACAAAACAGTCATTTTGGAAGAGGCTTTGAAAGTTTTTCAGAGAGCCGTATCGGAAATAGACGTTATCTGCTCTCCCGTAGATCTTGGTGACGTTCTGCTCCTGTTCGCAGTAGCGTATTTGTTTATAGTTTAGCAGGACAAGATTATCGGTTGTGTCTTTGACCAACAGGTTGCCTTCTGACTCCAACAGGAGTTTGTCAGTGCTTTGCTCTCTGACACGACTGTGCTGGAACTCGCAAGCGAGGAATGTGAACGACAGCAATCCCGTGTCCCTTAAAAAAGCGAAGAACAGACATCCCAAATAATAGTCGTGGGCCTCTTTTTGTGTGAAATTGCCAAGAATGCAGCCCATGATGTCAGAGTACAGCCATGTGAACTCAACGACAAGGGCGGCCAATAGGCTGATGACGGAGTACCCCACGTACGCTGTCGTCTTATTTTTTTGAAAGAGCAACGGGTGTAGCACAAATGCGTTCAGAGCACAGACGCATATCAGAAGTAAACCTATAAAGTATTCCTTATTCCGAGCATTCGGGGAACTTGGACGTAACATGGAATAGTTGGTGAAAAAATAAAGGAATATTGCACAGACAATGATCAAAACAAGATATTTCCATTTTGAAGAAAAATTGGGATAAGTCATACTCTTTTTTTTGCAAAGATAGTCATTTTATCCATTCAATTGAAAAAAGTTCGTCATAAATGACACGATAACACGGAAAAATCGGGGTCGCAAACGGATGTCGTTGTATTTGTTTGAATATCAATCAGTAAAGTTTTGTTTTTGGCCAATTTATCCTCTCTTTTATCCATTCAAAAGATGGAGTTCGTCATAAATGACACGATAATGACGAACTTTCACGCCCCTATGGATAAAAAAAACTTACTTTTGCTATGCAAATTCAAAAAACAGTTGTTATGAAAAACAGATGCAAAATGGGACGGACACCTTCGGGTTGACCTCGGCGGATTTCTTCCTCATGCCAGACCGTTCGCTGAGCTACACGGACGAGAACAACAACCGCATTTTCCTGAACATCCC
>CACXUB010000147.1 GCA_902770735.1 uncultured Bacteroidota bacterium
ATCCTCTCCTGAAATATAGCAATAGTTATTTTTCCTAAGCTCTTGAAAAGCATAGGATAGCATATAATAAACGTTCTTGATTAATATGCCTTTCTCGTTATTCATTAAAAGATGGCGTTAAAGGTTTCCTTCCACCTCTCGACTTCCTTACGGTTATCGAACCAGTATTCCTGGAGCATAGGGATAATGTCGTAATTGATGATCTGATGCAGCCATTTGTCAGTAACATTTTTCTGCCCACAAAAATAGCTATGTCCCAATTCAAAGCCAGTGCCCAAAGATTCGTCACCAGAAATAGCTTGGTTGAGTTGTTTGATATGGTCAACGAGTCGATTGAAATGTTCATTTTTCAATCTATCTTGATACTTTTTGAATCCTTCTGTGTCGAATCCCGGCTTCATCTCAAAGAAACTAAAACGGCGACGAAGAGCGTAGTCAATCATAGCCAACGAACGATCGGCGGTATTCATCATGCCAATAATGTAGAGATTTTGAGGGACCGAGAATTTTTCGTCCTTGTATGCGAGTGCAAGTTTCTCTCCACGATAATCTTTCTCAATGAGCATCAACAACTCACCGAATATTTTAGATAGATTGCCACGATTAATCTCATCAATAATGAAGAAATAAGGCTTGTCGGGATTATTAGCCGCAGCCACACAAAACTTATAGAAAACACCACGTTGCAGTTCAAACTCGGCCCCATTAGGCTTATAGCCCATAATGAAGTCTTCGTAAGAATAATTCTGGTGGAACTGAATAATGCTCACACACGATTCATCCTTTTCCCCTAATATCTCGTATGCCAAACGACGAGCACAGAAAGTCTTGCCAACACCAGGCGCACCCTGCAAAATGACATTCTTTTTATTCTTCAGAAGTGTTTCGAGATCTTCGAGATCTTCTGCTGACATGAATACTTCCTCCAAAAAGTCATCTCGGGTATATTTGTCATATACGGGCTCTTCGTTTGCTCCTCTATTGAAATCGCGAATAATATCAATCAAGATATCGTACTCCTCTTGCGTGAGCTTGAAGAAACTTCCTTGGGCATTTACAAGAAATTCCATCTTGGAAAGATCCGTATTTTCTTTTATAATAGTAAGGGGGATAGGAGAAGCAAGTGACTCCACTTTCTCAAAGCTCAGTTTTTGACCGTCGTTTTCCTTTGAAACGATAGCCAATGCTGTTATTTGTTTAGTAGGGGTGGCTTCATAACAGATTACCTTATCTCCTGCTTTAGCACTGGTGAAATTATGGAAAATACGTCGTTTTTTTCCGTTTTCATTATATAACGTGTAGTCTATTTCTTCACCCACGGGCCAGTCGGACAAACTCCAGATAGATGGATTGGCACAAAGCCACCAGTAGTTGCAGTTTTCCTCCGGAGGAACACCTCCAGTAACGAGGATATTGAGACGTTTCACATAGTCAGTGTAAAGAGTTATTTCAGTAAGCGTTTTCATGGCTTGAAATCCCTGAGTTTGCCATTGACCAACTTCTGTCCAACGCACTTTCCGAACGTTACAGAATTCTTTCCGTTTTTCATCATATTCGTATTCGCCCTCAACGGTACCCCGACCAATAATAGTGTTGCGACCTTTTTTAGCAAAAACCACATCACCAATCTGGATTTCATTGATAAACTCCCACGTGGCCAGACTATTGTTCATGAAAGAACCGCCTGTTTTATATTCCTGCCTCATTTGGTCTCGCATCGCCTCACGATTCTCGTACAAGCTGAGGTCTCCCAACTCATTCCAACCGAGCAACATCACACCTTCTCTCACGCAATCATCCCACAGACGAGCTCCTTCGCCGGGGGAATACATCCAATATTTGATATCGTTTCTTTCCACTGGCTGTATAGGTACCTTAGATTTGTAATGCCGACTGATATAGTATTCCAAATCAACAACCATACAGTTTAAGTTTTCGTCTCTGTAGCAATCAGAGGTAAGAACGGCATCCAACATAGGACGAATTTCCGGATCTCCATTCAGGGCGTCACGAAGCAAATCAAAGAATTCAACGGCTTTAACGTAGCCTGAGGCATCGGCTCCTTTGCGAACGACATAACTTGAATCAAGAGCTCTCGTCGTGGCTTTTACCTCAACATATTTGTAGATATAGTATTTTTCGGGAAAACGCGACCAAAGATAGATACTTATGGCATTAATGTCCTGATAATGCATCTTATTTGGCCAATGATCATCTCGGATGCGGTCAGTCTCTGAACGGAAACGATCAATGCGGTCTTTCAACGGTTTCATTTCATCAAAGAGATCACGAAACATTTGGCGGACCCTTTGGGGTTCAACATCATACATCTCCTTAAGCATGGAGCGAACAAAACGATTTCTTGAAGTGAGTAGATTATGGTGATACGAAGTTGCATCCAAAAACATAGCTCCAAAATCAGGAGCATCAATATCCCAAACATCTTGGAATCGTTTCACTGCCCTCCACTTATATAGTTCATCGCTGATGAAGGTTGGAAAATCCTTTTTGTAAGCGGCTATTGCTGCTTGAAGTTTTGTGTTATCGATTGTAATCATATTATTTTTAATACATTTTAATATACTGACTGATATGCCTTCTCTCCCTGAAATCGCCACTTTATTCAAACACACTGGCAAAGATAGTATTTTTCGGGATATAAATTACAAGGGTGTAAAATTACATCCTCGATAATCGGTAAATCACGAAAACAATCTGATTTTGTCACGTGCGTTCCGCACGCGGGTATAATGGAACCGCCCAGCCGCAGGGACGCGGCACGGGTGTATGCGGCATCAGGAGCATGCGATACGGGCGTATGCGTTACGGCGTATGCGACACGGGCGTATGCGATACGCCCCTACGAACAACCGCTTACCGCTCTCTCCTGTCTATTACCTCCTTCAACCGATATCGGTCTCCCGTGGCGGTGCCGATGGAATTGATGAACTGGATGTCGTAACCGGGCGTGTCGTAACCCCAACGCTGGAAATTGCCGTCCTTGTCCACCTTGCGCACCACCTGGTCGTTGTATCGGACAATCAGGAATTTAGCTAACTGGTCCCAACGCTTCATCATCTTGTCAGCATAAGCGATGCTCTTCTTGTTGAGATAGTCGCGGCGGTCGGCGGGGGTCATGCTTTCGATAGCCTTCAGCACACTGTCCTGATCGGCGAAGTAGTAATCCTCCAGCTCGCGCTGGGCCTTGCGGAGGTCTTCGATCATCATCGAATAGCGCGGATAGACCATGTTGGCGACCCAGTTGTTCATCCAGAAGGCCGACTCGAAGCTGAATTCCGTGCGGGGGTTGTTCTCGGGACGGAAACAGTCGGGTACCTGCGTGATGCAGCAGTAGAGCGGCACATAGGCCACCATGTCCGCGTCGTCGCAGTTGAACCAGGTGACGCCGCCCACATCGTCGGGAAGCCACGAGCGCATCTGGCAGGTCATCGTGAAGCCGCTCTGCTGCGTGGCGATGGGCCGCTCACGGAAATAGCTGACACCGGCCGTGTCGCGGAAGTGCATCGGCAACGGACGGATCGGCATTCCCCACGGACCGGCGGTCATGTCGGCGGTCATGTCCAACGGGGTGTTCTCGAAATGGTCGCGCATATCTTCCTGCAAATCTCTGAGGGATAGTGGTTTGTCGGGCTTGATCCACAGCGGCAGATGGTCGTACTTGTCGAACTCACCGTTGAGGTACGGCAGGTACTTGTCCATCTCGGCCTCGTCGCAGTGGTGGCGGAAGAAGCTCCACACGCGGGCGTCCGCGTAGCGCACGTTCTCGAAATCGATGGGACAGTAAGCGTCGCGAAAGGAGAAGTCCGCATCCTTGCCGCTGAAGTATCCCTTCTCGCGAGCGAACTCGATCACATCGGCGGCATAGACACACTCGACTTCAGGACGGGTGATCAGTTTCAAGTTTTTGCTGCTAATGGCCACCCCCCTGCCCTTTTCTCTCGGGGAATTCGCCACCCCCCTGCCCTTTTCTCTCAGGGAATTCGCTACCCCCTTGCCCCCCTCAAGCCCAGACGGCGCCTTTCCGACCCGGTCCCTTGCCGATGATCTCCATAATCCACGCCTCGTTAGGGTCGCAGATGGTGATGCTCTCGCCGCTACTGTTATAGCCGTATTCCTCGACCAGCTCGGCCATGCACTTGATAGCCTCGCGGGCGTTGGCAGCGCGTTGCAGGGTGAGCCGCATCAGGGAGAAATAGTCGAGCAGCCCCTCGCGGTTCTGGAGTTCCAAGCGTCCGTCGAAGGTGGTCTCCACGATGGTCAGCTGCTTCTCGTTCATCAAGCCGACGACGTTGTAGGTGTACTCGACTTGCTTCACGAACTGCCCTTCGTGCGCGGGTCCCCAGCCGTGGATGGCGATTTGTTCGCCCGGGGCGTGCCGCCCCGCCGGACTGTAAAACAGCGATCCGGAGAATCCGAAGCCGTCGCAGTTATAGGTGCACATCACGCTGCCGTCAGCAGAAGCTTTCTTGCCGACGATCAGGTTGGTGCAGGCCGCGGCGGGAAAGAGGGCAGCGGCAAGGAGGAGGGTTGTGAGGAGGTTTTTCATGTTGGGGTTTTAAAGGTTAGAAGTTAGTAGTTAGCAGTTAGTAGTTACGTTTCTGGCAAAAGTAGTCGCCGATTTTCATGAGCAGAACGGCGTTGTCGAAGGCCTCTCGACCATAAAAATCTGCTGTAAGACAGTTGTTTATAAAATGAGAAAGGGCAATACTATAACAATTGAAATGCTGGTCGTTATATTCAAAACGCCATGGGAGGAACCACGGATCTCCATCCTCATAATAGGAACTCCTTATCCTGCAGGTGTCGTTGTTTTGGTTGACAAATTCAACTTCAAACCAATTGCTTGTGGTGCTTGTAAAACCTTCACCCATGTTGAGGATGTCGTATAATGTAGCCTTGTCAATGCCGTCCAGCATAACAGGAACCGAATCATAGAGACCTTTGTCCTTATTCTGGATCTTGTTGAAGTCATACCATCCCATGTCCAGCCGCTTTTGCAATCTTTCCATATAATGCTTTTTATCCGCTTCCGTGATTTTAAAATCCTGAATTTCAGGCGTTTCATCAGGATTTGCATTGATATGTTCCAGCAAACGAACGAGTTGAACGCCATTCACGGTGATATCGACCAGCGAATCCGTCCTATCTTGATAACCTCCCACTTTCGACATCACAGCCGCATTGAAGAGAGAATTTCCTTCCGCATTAAACTCAATTTGATGGCCATTATAGTGGAAACAACCCCGACTGCCTGACGAAATGGTGAATTTCTTAATGGGGGCGGCGAGAAAATCGTGCAATGGCTCCTTGTACGAGTAATCTTTCAGGGTGTGGTCTTGCAAAGAATAAAGATGGTTCCGGAGACCGTCCCAAAGAATGGCAACACTGTCGCTCAGCAACTTGATGCCACAGGTCGGGAAATCCAGTACTGCCTCACGATACCAGCAGCTATCCATTTTGTCCGCGATATAGAGCTGACCGTCTTCCTCACCCCAAATCAGATGCTCACCGCTTTCCTTAAACCAAGGTTCCTCTATCGGATGATCAGTGGTGTAGGGAATATGGCAAGTCAGTCCCTCATGGTTGGCGCGCCCTACCATCTTATTAGCCAGAATCATATACAATGATCCGTTAACCGCTTTGATGTCAATTGGATATGCAGGAAGACGCTCGTTTAAGGGCGATCCATATTCCGTGGGTGAAGCAAACCACAACACCCTGAGACTGTCGTCAACCACACTCAGCAGGTTGCAACTTCGGTCCAACGAGAGATCTATGATTCGGACAGGAAACGGTTGCCAGTCAATCTTATTCGTTGTCAGCGTATAAAAGAACTTCCCACATTGCTTTGCAATCAGGTAAGGGCCCCAAATGAGCACTTTGTCAACGCGCGGTTGATCCTCGCGTTCGCTTGCTTCCACTTTTTTCTGATCCAATGGCGTGGGTATGTTTCGGGCTGTGTGCCAATTGTCTTCCGTGATGAGAATTTCGTTGGCTTCCGAACCGACTATGCCGCGAAACGCATCCGCCATGTAGAGTCCATAAATTCTGTCCGACTTCTTAAACGGAATCTTCAACGCTTTGAAATGCTCTCCAAAGTCGTCGGAATAGTGAATGGTTTTGCCATCAGTCCCGATCCAAGCGTCTCCACGACTGTTTACGCAGGCTTCATAAATCCAGCCATCGCCGCCAAAGCTTCGAAGCTCCCATGTGCGACCGCCGTCCGTAGTCCGATAGTATCCATCGTATGGACTTTTCCAATCGTCAGAGAAATGCATAAAACCCGTCATAATGGCGGTGTCGGCATTGAAAAAAGAGATTCGGTTAAGATTAGGTTTGTTTAAGCCCAAATAATCCTCCTCGCCATCTTCGGCTGAAGGGTCCAAGCGGCCATAATGCCAGTGGGAGTCAATGCTGTTTGTGTAATAGATACCCCCCATGTAAGTAGTCAGCCATATTTGCTCGTCGGGCGCAACCGAAATTTCCGTGATTCGCCCGACGATATTGAGGGCGGCCCGATAATCGCGCGTATCACTCTCCCGTATCTGCGCTTGCGCGACCACACTGATCCAAACGGTCACTGCGATTACCAACACTCTTCGTATCCTATTGGCATTCATAATTCTACATTCTGCATTCTACATTCTCAAAATGCATGCCAGAAACTTCACGTCCTTGCCGCTGTGGTTGGCGATGCTGTGGCGGGCGCCGTTGCCGGTGAACATCACGTCGCCGGCACGCATGACGGCGGTCTTGCCGTTGTCGGTGACCTCAGCCTCGCCCTCCAAGATGTAGTAGATTTCGGCATCCTCGATGTGCGGATGCTCCTTGATGCGGCTTCCGGACGGCAGGGTGATGATGTTGAACATCGACGCCCGCTCCAGCATCTCCGCCGGCGTGAGGACGATGTTCTTGTTGATACGGCCTTCAATGTTGCCGCTGTTTTCCACGGTTTCAACGCGGATGTCTTGGCTGTATTTGATCATTGTGGTGATATTTGGTGGTATTCGAAATCAATCCGCAAAAATACACAAATTCAAGTACCGAAATCAAAACGCGACATTTTACATCTCGCTGTTTGATGTTGGACATTAAAAAAGCGGTCCACTCTTCCGAATGAACCGCTAATTGCTAATAACTAAGCGCTAACTACTCCTTGTTGCAGGCGAGGCCTTTCCACACGAGTGCGGAGAGGGCAGCACCGATCATCGGGGCCACGATGAACACCCACACATCGGCAAGAGCTTGACCGCCAGCAAAGAGCGCAGGTCCGAAGGAACGGGCCGGGTTGACGGAGGTGCCGGTGAGGTTGATGCAGACGAGGTGGACGAGGATCAGGGTCAGACCGATGGCGAGACCGGCGAGGTTGCCTGCGCCGAGTTTGCTGTCGGTGGTGCCGAGAACCACGAGCACGAAGATGAAGGTGGCGATGATCTCCACGAGGCAAGCGCCCCAGACGCCGCCGGCGTTAGCCACGCCGTTGCAGCCGAGACCCATCATGCCTTCGGCGATGCCTTCAGCACTGGGCGTCACGATGTTGACGAGAGCCAACAGGACAGCACCAGCGAGGATACCGCCGATGAACTGGCCGATCCAATAGATGCAGGCCTCTTTCCAGGTCATACGGCCGGAAAGCGCCACCGCGAAGGTGATAGCCGGGTTGATGTGGCAACCGGTGATGCCGCCGATGGTGTATGCCATGGCGACCACGGTGAGACCGAAAGCGATGGCCGTGCCCACCACGCCAGCGGGAGTGGCACAACCCAAGAACATAGCCGTTCCGCAGCCCAGCAGGGTGAGAACGAACGTTCCAATCAGTTCAGCGAATAATTTTTTTGTCATAATGCTTTTATTTTGGTGAGAAATTAAAAGGTTATCGGTTAAAGGTTAAAAGGTTAGAGGGTTAGGAGGTTACGAGATTATAATAGGCATTTTCCTTGAGCGGCCCCGTCAGGGGCAAGAGCTTGGTAGCACAATGAGAAAGAACGGAATCGTCACATCTGAGGTTCAGATGTTTTAGATTTTGAATTGGCAAAAGTAGAATTTTTTTTATTTGCGTATAATCAATGAGTGATTTTTTTGCTACCACTACCACCAATTCTCCAACGTCACCCCCTCTATACGGCCATTCCGATCGAAGGTGTAGTAAAGAATCAAGGCATCGGCATCGACCGGTGGATTGTACACGACGGCCAGCACATAGCGATCTCCGACCTGCTCCACCCAACGGATGCCGCCATATTTCGCAATATCGCGGCCACGGGCAGACATATCCTGCGATATCGCGTCCAACATCTTATCGACCCCTGCGATATGGCTTAAGTTCTTCCTATCAAGCGACCAATATTTTTCGTCCTCGTCAGAATCCCCCCAATGAACACTTTTCGCAACATACAGCCTCTGCCCCTTCTTGTTGTACCCCCAACAAATTCCGTCCACATAGACCCGGTAGTAAAGGGCTGATTTATACGGCTTCCGCCAAAAGACTTGCTCTCCGTTCTTTTTCTCACGGATTCCCCACATAAATTTCTGTGAAAAACACTGGTATTTGCTGATTTGAGTCGTATCCATCTTCAACAGCACCGACCGTTGTACGGCTGTAGGCAACTGATCGAAGCTACAGTTTTTTTCCGACCAAGCTGACCGCCCGAAAACCGTCTCCCTATAGACGCCGCGCGGCTCATTATTGCGACCCGGCACTAACCAGATCTCCGGACCGTTGACATGAAAGGAGAGGAGCCTGCCACGGGTGAGATTCAGGTCCGCGGTCCAGTAGTCGTCGTCCCCATCACAAACGACAACATATTGACGGCCGGGACGAGGAGGGCAATATGACTCTTCCCGCATGATGCAATTGATGTGCACGCAAGTGTCGCCATCCGGATTCAAAAAGAAGACATACTGCCGGACATATTGATAAAAGCGAGGGGCTGTGAATGCCCGATGGATTTCCTGCGCCGAGTCAACCCG
>CACXUB010000148.1 GCA_902770735.1 uncultured Bacteroidota bacterium
ACGGTTGAAGAAGTACAGCCCAATCAGCGCCAACGTGACGGCGATGTAGAAAATGGACCAGTTGAGCTTCCGCTTGCCGCCGTTGCCCGAGGTTCCCTTACCGCCGAAAAAATCCGGCATATCGCCCGGCTTTCTCCAGTCTTTCTTATTCGAATTATTGCTATTTTCCGGCATTTCTACTAAACTCTAAACTCAAAACTTTTGAATGTCCGCATCGGCCCAAAGCGATTCGATTTGGTAGTATTCCCGCGCTTCCGGCGAGAAAATGTGCACCAGAATGTTGAAGTAGTCGAGCAGGATCCACTCCTTGTTCTCCAGTCCTTCGACATGAAGCGGTTTCACGCCCGCGACACGCTGCGTCTGCTCCTGCACGAAGTCGCACAAGGTCTCCACATGCGGTTTGGAATTGCCGGTGCACACGACGAAATAGTCGAAATAAACGTGGTTTAGCTTTTTCAAATTGATGCAGCGGATGTCGGTCCCCTGCTTCTCGATGAGCGCTTGTATGATGAGCTCCTCAAGGTTTCCTTCGTAAGGAACGCCCTCAAATTTCACTTTTCTTTTTACTGTCATATATTCATTTTAAAACGGTTGCAAAAATACGATTTTTTTTATACTTTTGCCGCTTAGAATTTTATACCCAAAAGAATGAGAAGAATTTTCACCCTTTCAATTGTGTTATTGGTAGTTAGCAGCATGTTGTACGGTCAAGCGGAAGTCCGTCAGCTGCCCTACTCTTTCGGAAAAAAAGGCATTTCCAAATCCATTGACGTGCAGATGATGCCGCGCACGGACACGGAGAAGCTGTTGCTCGAAGATGCGCAGCGGACCGACAAGTCGCTGCCCGCACGCGTCGGCACGGGCTACTCCCTCGACAAAACCTTCACCAATTCAGGACGCACGGACATCACGGAGGACGGCGGCACCCTTTGGCGCGCCAAATTCGTCTCCGAAGGCGCCGTCATGACCTATCTCGTCTTCGACCGATTCAACATTCCCGAAGAGGGCAAGTTGTTCGTTTACAGTCCCGACCAAGAACAAGTGTTCGGCCCCTACACGAACAAAGACGTGCAGGAGGTGGGCAAGTTGGTGACCGACGACATCCTCGGCGACGAGCTGATCGTCGAATACTATGAACCCGCCAACGCCGCTTTCAAGGGCGACATCCATATTGCCGCGTTCATGCATGTCTACAAGGATTTCCTTCACACCCGCGACGAGGGCAAGGGTCCTCACGGTGACGCCGATGGCGACTGCCACATCGACGTCGTGTGCCCCGAAGGCAACGCTTGGCGCTACCAGATCCACTCCGTGGTGTGCATCGGCATCACCGCCTACGTGGAAGAGGAAGGCGGCTGGGGCATGTACCTTTGCAGCGGCGCCATGATCAACAACGCCCGCCGGGACAAGACCCCCTACGTCCTTTCCGCCGACCACTGCGTGGCCGCAGCTGACCAGACCCACAAATTCTATTTCGAATACCAGACCAGCACCTGCGGCGGCACCACCGGTACCTCCCGACTGGCCAACGGCGGTGTCATCGTGGCCCGCTCCAACGTTTCCAACACGTACGCCTCTTCTGACTTCCTGCTGCTGAAAATCACCGGCAACCTGGCCGTCTCCTACCGCGACAGCATCTTCTTCGCAGGCTGGGACCGCACAGGCGCAGCTTCTGTGGGTGCAGGCATCCACCATCCCGGCGGCGACTGGAAGAAAATCAGCCTCCCGCAAAGTGTGACCACCGTCACCAACGGCACCATGGCCAACAAATTCTTCTCCGTCGCATGGCGCACCAACCCCAACAAGGGCGTCACCGAGCAAGGTTCCTCCGGTTCCCCGCTCTTCAACGCCAACGGCTTGATTATCGGCACACTGACCAGCGGCTCCAGCGCTTGTAACTATATCTACGGCAAAGACAACTACGGCCGGATGTACTACCACTGGACCAACAACAATAACAGCAACAACGCCAGAAAGCTGCAGCCGTGGCTGGATCCGGACAACACCGGCATCACCCAATTGGCCGGCATGACCTACGGCGGCACCGTGATCACCGGCATCGAGGACCACGCACAGGCAGCCTCCACCTTCGAGGTCTATCCCAACCCCTCCACCGACGGCCACGTCACCATCCAAGGCGAATTCATGACCGAAACGGCCGTGTGCAACATCTACAACGTCATGGGACAACTCGTCATGAGCAAGGAAGTGACCACCGAAGCCACCTTCCCGCTGAATGTCAGCTCCCTGGACAATGGCGTCTATTTCATCGAAGTGCTCGGCTCGGAGCGCAACTACAAGTCAAAACTGATCATATCCAAATAACGGTGTACAACCCCCTGCTTGCCACCGCCTATCTCCCGCCGGTCGAGTATTTCGCATTCCTTTTGGACGAAAACGCCGCCATCGAGCGAGAGGAGCGATACCAGAAACAGTCCTACCGCAACAGGACAACCATCATGAACGGTAACGGAGTGCTGAATCTCATCATTCCTACCGTTCATGACGGTAGAATGGGTATCGTGAAGGAGGTGCGTATCGACTACGCCACGCCCTGGCAGCGCGTCCATTGGCGCTCCATCGAATCGGCCTACAACAACACCCCCTACTACCTGTACTACAAAGACGCCCTGAAACCTTTCTTCGAGGAGAAATTCGAACTGCTTTTCGACTTCAACCTCCAACTGACGCAAACCCTGCTGAAGCTGATGCGCGTGGATCGGGACCTAACCGTCACCTCAGACTTCAAGCCCTACGGCAGCCACGATCTCAGGCAGCTCATCCATCCGAAGCAATCCAAGAAACAGGATTACCCCTTGAGGCTTAAAACACCTTATTATCAAGTATTTGAGGATAAATTCGGGTTTGTCCCCAATCTCTCCGTCATCGACCTCTTGTTCAACGAAGGCCCGCAAGCCACCCATTATCTCCAAAGCCTGCTGACTCAACTCAATGCCCTTTAGACAATGGAAAAAAAGACGCCTAACATCCGGGAACGCATAGAAACTCGCCTTAAAAGCCTGGTGGACAGACTTTTGTACTATGACAATTTGTTCGACGACAACATTTGGAAAGTCCGTTTCTCCAAGGTCAATAAAAAGAAAATCAAATACCAGATTGAAAAGAGCCAGTTCTCGCTGGCCTTGAAAAGCAGCGACGACGTGTTCAAGTACCTGTGGGCAATCCTGTTGGTGGTCGCACTCGTATGGATGCTGGTGTTGAGCCAGCGCATCGGCATTTCCGACCGCGAGGTGGCTCAAAACGAATACTCCGAACTGCTGTACAACCATTTCCACCATATCGGCGACCCCGACGCGTACAAGGCGCATCCATACGCGCACACGCAGGCGCAAACCATCGACCTGTTGACCTATTCGTTCTGCAAAACGCTGAACATTGACGACTCCTACGCTTTCCGCCACATCATCAGCACCATCTTCGGATGGCTGCTGGTCGCCTATCTGTCGTTGATCCTGCTGAGGGCGTTCAGCTGGCGGGCGGCCTTTTTCACGGCCTTCTTCCTGCTCATCTCGCCCCGTTTCTTCGGCTACTCGCTGAGCAACATCGTCGATGTGACCTTCGCGTTCTTCTTCATCTACAGCATCATGCAGATGTACTATTTCAGCCGCGAACTGCCGGTCATCCGGGTCACGCGGCTCATCCGCATCACCATCGGCATCCTGCTCACGCTTTCCGTCCACAACGCCGGGTCATCCTTGCTGCAACTCCTCCTGGTCTTCACGCTGCTCAACTTCTTCCTCTACAATCCCATAAAAAAAATAGGCACGAAGGAATACTGGAAAGCATTCGGGCTGGTCTTCCTTGCCGTCGCGGCCATGTGGATCACAGTTTGCACGATACACACTCTCTGCACCTTCTATTTGGAGACATCCATCATAATGCCCAGCAAGGCTTTTGCTTCCCTGGCCACCAACATCCCGTTCGACCAGAACCAGATTTTCGAAGGGCATCTCATCGGGCCGGACAATTTCCCGCAGCGTTACATCGTCAAATACCTGTATGTCACCACCCCGACGGTCGTGCTCATCAGCTTCCTGCTCTTCTTCATCTTTTTCAAAAACGCCATCAAATCGCTGAAGCCATTCTCTATCTTCATATTTATATATACGTTTCTGACCTGCATCAACAGGGTGAAGTCCATTTACATGAACCCCGACACGCTGTGGGCCATCCATTACTGCATCTATCCGCTGTTCATGCTGATAGCGGCCAGCGGACTGGAATGTGCGTTGCGACAGATCAACGACCGATACACCAACATCGTGATTTTAGGGCTGTTAGGATTGCTTTCCTTCATGCCCATCCGGCATATTCTGCGTAACAGTCCCTACACTTCGCTTTACTTCAACGAGGTTTCAGGCGGCATCCACAATGCCTACGCCAAATACGCTTTGGACAGCAACTTCGAGGCCAACAAGGAGGCCAACGAATGGATGAAGGGATACATCCGCGAGCACGACACCGGGCATTACACACAACGACCGATTACGGTGGCCACCAACGGCAACTCCGCATGCGAGCTTTTCTACCACAGAAATCCGGGCATCAACCTCGTGTTCAAGGAATACGACCGTCTGGACACCACGTGGGACTATTACGTCGCTTACTGCAACCAGATCCCGATCACGCAGCTGCGCAACGGCACCTGGCCGCCCGACAGCACCCTGCACCTGATGAGTTTCGAACAAAAGCCGATGGTCGCCTTCTACCGCAACGAAGCCAGCTTCCGCCGTTGGGCCGCCAACGACACCCTCGCCATGCTCGCCGACTCCCTCCTTCACCTCATCACCGAAACCCAATAACCCATTACCCCCCTAACCTTCTAACCCTCTAACCTTCTAACCATCTAACCAATAACCCATTAACCCAACAACCGACTAACCGAAAAAAAAATAACCTCAAATCACAAAAAAAATTATATCTTTGCGGCCTAATTTTGAAGATATGGAAAACGCCACGTTAGAACAAAAGGTCATCTCGATCATCGACCAAATCCGCCCCTACTTAGTGCAGGACGGCGGCGACATCTTAGCTATTGGCTGTTAGCTTTCGGGAAAAGAGACTATAACCCTTTACTCTAAACTCTAAACTCTAAACTCTAAACTTCAATAACCAATAACCTATAACCATTACAAATGGGATTAAAATGCGGCATAGTAGGATTGACGAACTCGGGTAAGACCACGATGTTCAACTGCATCTCCAACACGAAGGCGGAGGTGACGGACTTCGCGTACAGCACCAACAAGTCGAACATCGGCGTGTGTGCGGTGCCCGACGAGCGTCTGACCCACATCAATTCGTTCATCCATGCCGACAAGTTGGTCTATGCCAACCTGGACATCGTCGATATCCCCGGATTGGCGAAGGGTGCCAGCACCGGCGCCGGCATCGGCAACAGCTTCCTCGCGGACGTGCGTTTGTGCGACGCGCTCATCCACGTGCTCCGCTGCTTCGACAACCCTGCCCTCCCCCACGAGGAAGGTTCCGTGGATCCGGTGAGAGACATCGAGATTGTCGATTTCGAGCTGCAATGCAAGGATTTGGAACAGATTGAACGCAAGATCACCAAGGTGGAGAAAGCCGCGAAAGTCGGTGAGAAGACCGCCAAGCACGACCTTGCCGTTCTGTTGAAATACAAGGAACATCTGGAAGGTTTCCAGAATGTGCGCACCTTGGAGGTCACGCCCGATGAGAAAGCGGTGGTGGCCGACATGATGCTGCTCACCGAGAAGCCCGTGATGTTCGTGTGCAATGTGAATGACGACGACGCGGCCACCGGGAACGCCTATTCCGAGGCCGTGAAGAAATATGTGGAAGAACACGGCGGAGAGATGTTGGTCATCGCGGCCAAGATCGAATCCGAAATCGCCGAGTTGGAGAGCGAAGAGGACCGCAAGGCCTTCTTGGCCGACGTGGGCTTGACCGAGCCGGGCGTCAACAAGGTGATCCGTGCGGCCTACAAGATGCTGGATCTCATCTCCTTCTTCACCGTCGGCGGCAAGGAGAACCGCGCTTGGACGATCACGCGGGGCATGTTGGCACCGCAGGCGGCGGGCGTCATCCACAGCGACCTGGAGCGCGGCTTCATCCGTGCGGAGGTTATCAAATACGACGACCTGGTGAAATACGGGTCGGAGCTGAAATGCAAAGAGGCCGGCAAGTTGGCGGTCGAAGGCAAGAACTACGAAGTGCAAGACGGCGACATCCTGCACATTCGGTTCAATGTTTAATAGGTTAAAAGGTTAGAAGGTTAAGAGGTTAACCACTAACCCACTAACCTATTAACCTACTAACCTTACTAGGCGGTAGTAGCTCAGTTGGCAGAGCGGCGGCTTCCCAAGCCGCAGGTCGCGGGTTCGAACCCCGTCTACCGCTCATCTGTAGAGACGCAAATTTTTGCGTCTCTACGTGTATGTAAACAAAAAAATGTATTTTTGCCGTTGATATTCTATT
>CACXUB010000149.1 GCA_902770735.1 uncultured Bacteroidota bacterium
GGCGGCCGTGGGGCTCACCCGAGACATCGCGGACAATTTCCGCTGAAGCGGCTGGTTGGTGGTCACCACCGGCGCGGCACTCTCAAGTTCCGACATGACATACTCGTAAGCCGAAGCATCCGTAAGGTCCATACAATCCTCCAGCGCGATAGCCCCGAGCGCATTGTCCTTATTGGTCATGAAGGCATCCCACAGATACAATCTGAGTTCGTCGTAGCAATGGTCCACCTTCGATTCCAGTTCCTGACGCATTTCCGCAGGCATGTTCACGCTCTCGCGTAGTTGGGTGTTGTAAGCGTTGATGACACTGACCTCGCGGTGAATACGTTTTGTGTACTGGTGAATTTGGGCGTTCATCGGCGTCCCGGACAGCGAGTCGGTCACCAAATCGGCGTAGATGTCGCCCGGTTCGCCGGCCATCCGCAGGTAGTAGAAACTGCGGGGATTGTTGTTCTGCGGATCCGTCTTCAACATGCCCACAAACGGTTCCGTGACCTCAATGTCAAAGGCAAATACGCTGTCCGCAATCTTCATGGATGCCAGCGTTTTGCCCGTATTCATGTTCATCAAGGCGATATTTTTCCCTTGCATCTCCGGCACGGCAACCCGTCCCTTGATATGGCAGTTCTGCGCCGTTCCCCACGACACCGCCATCAGGCACACCGCCAAACTCAAAACTGTTCCTATTCTATTCTTCATTCTTCATTCTTCATTCTTAATTCATCATTCATCATTCATAATTCATCATTTGAAAGACAGCACCACGCTCACGCCATACGACGGCGAGGTGTTGATGGGGTTCGACAGAAGCATCGGGCTCCAAAACAGCGACAAATCATCGGAAACATCAAAGTAGTAGAGATGCGCGTCCACCATGGCGTCGATAAAATTGAGGGTATAGACGATGGCGGTGGCGGCGATGGCGATTTCCATGTTGCGCTGCGCCTTCTGCTTCATGGCGAGGATGTTCTCGTCGGTGGAGCTGATCAGACCGGGAATCAGCAGATCAGTGTGGCCGTCACGACGGTTGATGAACTCGTTGCGATAGAGCACCATGTCCGATGCGTATTTGGTCAGGAAATAACAGGAACCCTCCAAAAGTCCATAGACGATGGGGACTTTCCAGTATTTCTTGTTGTAGATCTGGCCGCCGCCCGGGATGATGGACCAGAGCATGGCCGCCGTAGGACTGTGCTTGGAAACCCGGACAGAGTCTTGGGTTTTCACACGGCCCACATTAGGACTTTTTATGTCTTGGGAATAAGCCAACAGACTCATACTGAGCAGTATAACTGTTACAAGAATCTGTTTGACATGTTTCATACGTGAATTGGGTTTCAGATTTCAGGTAATGGGCAGCAGGCGGATAGCGGTTTACGGGATTAGCAAGCTGACATTCAACGAGAAAAAGCGAAAATTATTGCAGCAGGTCCAAGATTTTTTTCAGTTCCTCGTCGGATTCAAACGGAATCTGGATATGGCCTTTGCCGGAGATGTCTTTCTTGATGTTCACCTTGGTGCCGAGACGCTTGGCGATGGCGCTCTGGGCGGTGCGGACGGCGTCGGAAAGGGTGATTTTCACCTTCGTCTTCCGGTTCTGCGAGCCTTCCAGGGTTTTCTTCACCAGCGTTTCGGTCTGGCGGACGGAGAGGTTGTCTTTCACGATCTGCTGCACCAACTTGGCCTGCAGGGTTTCGTCCTCGACGGCCACGAGTGCGCGGGCGTGTCCCATGGAAATCTGGTTGTCGCGCACGGCCACCTGCACGGGCGTGGAGAGTTTCAGCAGGCGCAGGTAGTTGGAAATGGTGGTGTTGGTCTTGCCGACCTTCGCGCCCAACTCTTCCTGCGTGAAATGACACTCGTCGATGAGCATCTGGTAGCTCATGGCGATTTCGATGGCGTTGAGATCAGCGCGCTGGATGTTCTCCACGAGCGCCATCTGGATGGACTGCGCGTCATCGACTGTGCGCACAAAAGCGGGGATTTCCGTCAGACCGGCGATTTGCGCGGCACGGAAACGACGTTCGCCGGAGATGAGCTGGTATTTGCCGCTGCCCACGGGACGCACCGTCACCGGCTGGATCAGTCCGTAAGTCTTGATGGACTGTGCCAGCTCGTTCAGAGCTTCCTCGTCGAATTTCGTGCGCGGCTGGTACGGGTTCGCCTCGATGGACGAAATGTGGATGTTCGTGTTGCCGCTCACCACCTGCGCGTTCTCCTTCTTCACGGGGATATCCATGCCTCCGAGCATCGCGCCCAATCCCCGTCCTAGTGGTTTTTCATTTCTTGCCATAATTTTGTTTCTTAATGATTATCATAATGGTCCGCTTCAACACACTTCTCTCCCCTTCCCAAAACTGCTAACTACTAACTGCTAACTACTAACTATACGGTGTATCCGTTTTTGAGTAAGAACTCCTTGGCGAGGTTCATGTAGTTGACATGGCCGACGGACTTGACATCGTAGGCGACGATGGGGACTCCGTAGCTCGGGGCCTCGCTGAGGCGCACGGTGCGGTTGATGACCGTGTCGAACACAATGTCGCGGCAGTGGAAACGCACGTCCTCATAGACCGCGTTGGCCGACTTGTAGCGGTTGGTGTACATGGTCATGAGGATGCCCTCGATGGAGAGCTCCGGGTTCATGTTCGACTGCACGATACGGATGGTGTTGAGCAGCTTGCCGAGGCCCTCGAGGGCGAAATACTCGCACTGCACGGGGATGATGACCGAGTCGGAGGCCACCAGCGCGTTGAGGGTCACCAGACCGAGCGACGGGGCACAGTCGATGAAGATGAAGTCGAAGTCGTTCTTGACATCGACGAGTGCGTCGCGCATGCGGTACTCGCGCCGGTCGAAGTTGATCATCTCGATTTCGGCGCCCACCAGGTGGATGGTGGCGGGCATGAGAGACAGGTTCGGGGTCTTGGTCTCCACGACGGCCTCGGAAGCCATGCGGCCGTTCACGATGCAGTCGTAGATGCTGACGGTGTTGTCGTCGGGATAGACACCCACGCCGCTGGAGGCGTTGCCCTGCGGGTCGGCGTCGATGAGCAGCACCCGGAAGTCAAGCACGGCCAGCGACGCCGCGAGGTTCACCGCGGTGGTCGTCTTCCCTACCCCGCCCTTCTGGTTTACGATGGAAACTATCTTCCCCATTACAGCGAAAGGTCAATATCGTCAAAAGTGATACCCAGGTCCATGTCGTCGTTCTTCACGAAGTTGTCGTTCTCGAAGAAATCATCCTCCGCGGGCACGGTGCCGTTCTCAATGAAATCAATCACGCCGGTGAGGGCGTTCTTGAACTTCTCAAAATCCTCTTTGTAGAGGAAAATCTTATGCTTCTCGTAGAAAAAGTTGCCACTGTCCTCGTTGAACTTGCGTTTGCTCTCCGTGATGGTCAGATACATCTCCTCGTTCCGGCTGCGCTTCACATCGAAAAAATAGGTTCTTTTCCCAGCCTTGACTGCTCTGGAGAGCACTTCGTTTTTGTCTTGATTTTCCATAATCTCTAATTCTTTAAGTTGTTCTAATCAGTCGGCAAAAGTACGGAAAAATTCTTTCACCTCGCAATATTTTTCAAAAATTATTTTCTTTTTTGTGCTTGTTGCTGCTGTTTAAGCATTTGCGCCTGCTGTTTCTGCAGTTCTTCCATCTTCAGCTGCCAGCGCGATTTCTTGACGGGCTTCTTCATGTTCTCCTGCATCTGCGCGCGGAGCTTGTTCTCGTCAACCGCGACACGGAAGATGAACATCTGCAGGAATGTAAAGATGTTGAAGAGCAGGTAGTAGTACGTGAGAGCCGACGCGAAATTGTTGAACATGAACAGGAACATGATCGGCATCGTGTACATCATGATGTTCATCATCCGCTGTTGGTCCTTGTTGCCCTGCGTGGGGGCCATCAGCTTGTTGTTCAGCCAGGTGTAAACCAGCGTGGCGATGGTCATCAGGATGGTGAAGAGGCTCATGTGGTCGCCGTACAACGGGATGCTGCGGCCGAAGTCCCAGATGGAGTCATACGTGGAGAGGTCCTCCGCCCACAGGAACGACTGCTGGCGCAACTCGTAAGCCGACGGGAAGAAACGGTACATGGCGATGAGGATGGGCATCTGCAGCAGCATCGGCACGCAGCCGCCGGCCGGCCTCACACCCGCACTCTTGTACAGGTTCATCGTGGCCTGCTGCTTCTTCATCATGTCCTCCTCCTTCGGATATTTGGCGTTGAGCGCCTCGATCTCCGGCTTCAACGCACGCATCTTGGCCGACGACATATATGTCTTGTAACTGACCGGCAACACCACGATCTTGATGAAAATAGTGAGAATCAGGATGATAAGTCCGTAGCTCAAGCCGTAAGCCTCCAACCAGTTGAACACCGGGATGATGATGAAACGGTTCACCCAGTGCAACAGGAAGAAACCCCAGCCCAGCGGAACCTGACGCTCCAGCTTCGAATCGTACTCCTTGAGCAGCCGGTACTGGTTCGGGCCCACAAACATATACATGCCGAATTTCCCCTTGTTCAGGTCGGCCACCTCGAAATCGAGTTCCGCGGAACAGTCTTTCAGGATGCTGCCATGGTTGTTATCCGGAATCTGCACCGAAAGGCTGCCCGAAGTGAACGGCGCGTCTTTGGTCACCAAACAGGTGGTGAAGAACTGCTGCTTGAAGGAGACCCATTTCAACGGCGAAGTGAAGTCCTTGTGGTCGGGTTTGCGCTCGTCCAGGTTGTCCACCTCGTCCTCGCTGTCCATATAATATATAGAAGTGATGTTCTTTTCATAATCGAAGTTTTTCTCCACGCACTTGGGCTGCGCGTCCCACACCATCGTGAACGTGCGGCGGTTCGGGTAAATGTAGGGCTCCATGTTGACGAAATTGACCTCATAGTCAAATTTGTAGTCGTCGTTGGAGAAGGTGTAGAGATACTCGATATAGGATTTTTGGTCAAGCACCTGGCATTGGGCGCTGT
>CACXUB010000150.1 GCA_902770735.1 uncultured Bacteroidota bacterium
ACGGAAACACAGCCAACACATACTTCCTTGTCGGATTAAAAAACGGAGTAAATGTCACTAATCTTTCAGTCAACATTACAGACAAATGGACTGAAGACGAGAAGATACTCTTCCTGAAGAATCTCTTTCTAACAAAGTAATTCACCATCTCTCCACAACAAAAATCTTAGTATTAACGGTGTAACTTTGTCAATACTGTTTTTCAGAATAAATAAAAAGTAGTATTTTTGCGGCAGAATACGGTTCACTACCGAATGGTCCAGTCAGCGGTGAACCGCATAAATTATTTGTTTACATCATGTTGTAACGCTCATCTCTGAACTTTGGCTGCAAAAATAACGAATAGTATGAACATCAACGAATCCACATGGCAGTACATCGCGGCGCACGCGGAAGACGACGTGGCCCAGCTCGCGCTGCATCCCTCCAAGGACCTGCAGGTCGATATGGCCGTGGCACTGCAGCAGATCGCCGGGCGGCAGAAGGCCAAGGAGAAACTGCCCGAGTGGTACGCCACCGAAGACGTCCTCTACCCCAAGAAAGTCTCCATGGAGCAGTGCTCGTCGTCGCAAACGGCTGAGTACAAGGCATCCTTGGTGGAAGGCAACTCTTTCGCGGACTTCAGCGGCGGGTTCGGGGTCGATACCGTCGCGCTCGCACGGAAGTTCGGCAAGGGCTGGTACGTGGAACCGCAGGAGGAACTCTGCGATCTTTTTCAACACAACTGCAAAGTACTGGATATCAACAATGTTAATATCGTCAACGGCACGATGGAGGCCAACCTCGCCGCCATCGAACCCGTGGACACGATCTACCTTGACCCGTCGCGCCGCGACACGCACGGGCGGCGCGTGGTCTCACTCGCCGACTGCACCCCCAACCTCCTCGAATGGAAGTCCGCCCTGTTAGCGAAATGCAACACCCTGATGGTCAAACTTTCCCCAATGATCGACATTTTCCAGACATTGCGGGATTTGTCCGAAACGTTCGCCGTCCACGTGATTGCCGTGGAGGGCGAATGCAAGGAGGTGGTGTTTTTGTTGAAAACGGAGGACGTAACGGTTGACGACACCCGTAGAGACGCGCCATGGCGCGTCTCTACAACGGACCCGACCATCATTGCCGTGGATATCAACAAAATCGCCACCACCCGCGTTCAAAGTACCTTTGAGGCCGAACGTACCACCCCACCCCGCATCGCCACGGAATTTGGTTCGTACCTCTACGAACCCAACGCCGCCGTGATGAAGGCGGGCATCTTCAACGCCCTGTCGCAACAATTCCAGGTCGCGAAATTAGCGAAGAACACGAATCTGTTCACCGCCGACGAGCTGCACGAAGATTTTCCCGGCCGCGTCTTCCGCATCGAAGCCGTCCACGAGTTCCACCCGCGCAAAACGGCCAAGGAGCTGTCGCACCTCGCCAACGCCAGCATCGCCGTGCGCAACTTCCCGCTCTCGGCGGAAGAATTACGTAAAACACTGAAAATCAAGGATGGGAATACGTGTTATTTGTTCGGATGCACGCTATCAACGAACAGAAAAACACTCATCGTTTGTTCTAAACTGCTAACTGCTAATTACTAACTGCCAACTGCTGAATCACCTCCGACATCACCCGATAAATCTCCCTCAGCCGCTCGTCCTCCAGCGACCCCATCTGCTTCCGCATCACGTTTTCGTCGCCGCGCGCGGCCGGACCCGTCTGCGCCTCCGCCGGGGTCATCTGCGACACCTTCTCAACGGTCTGGCGCAACAACGGCAACAGGATTTCAAACGGCAAATCTTTCTCTTTCAGCAGCTTATATGCAATCTGATACATGGCATTGCTGAAGTTGCAGGCGAAGACCGCCGCCACGTGCATCTGCGCGCGCTGCGACTCGGAAACCTCGTAACAAAGCGGGGAGAGTTCACGGGCTAACTCCCACATTATGGGCTTTTGTTTTCCCACGAAGTCTGACTCCAGACACAGCGGCACTTCCAACGTCCTCATATCCTGTGATTTCGTGAATGTCTGCAGTGGATAAATCACCCCGTAACCGTCGGCATGATCTTTCAGACACTGGCATGAAACCGAACCCGAGGTCATAAAGGCCATCGGCAGCTTAAATGGAAGCTGAGGCAGTATTTCATCGTAGGCTTTGTCCGCCAAAGCAAAGATAAATATCTGGTTATCAAGGCTCAAGTCCTTGACATTGTCGATAGCTTCCGCACCGCACAGGTCGGCCAAAACGCGGGCGTTCGCCAATGTGCGGCTATAGACTTGCGTGATCGGGAAGCGCGACGACCTTTGCAGCCGCTGCGCCATCCACGTGGCCACATTGCCGGAACCGATCAGCGTAATCATCAGTAAGTGAATTTACTACCGCCCAAGAACTCGCGGAGGATGGAGGTGCCGGGCAGGGAGAATTCCGGAATAGTCTTGAAGAAGAGCAACAATTTGATCAGCCGTTGTGCTTCCGCATACTCCGGCACCGTCTCGGGCACGGCGTACAGGATCGGCAGTGCGAAGGGCTTCAGCACCGACAGTTCGAACACCAACGATGTGTTGATCATCACGTCGGCGTTCTCCTGGAACGGGAAGATATTCTTCTCTTCGCCGCGACGCACACTCGGCCAACGGCGTATCGTATCGACCGCCGAATAACCACGATAGTTGAAATCGCGTACAATTCTGCGTATCAAGCGGTTGTCGGAAGTCGGAATCGGATTCTGACGGTCCAACGACAGGGAGGTCAGCGCAGAGACGAAGATCTTGAATTTCACATCGTCAGGCACTTGGGCGGTCAGTTCGGGATTCAAACAGTGGATGCCCTCGATAACGAGGATGGAGTTCTTGCGCAGCTGCAACGTGTTGCCGTTCCACTCTTTCTTGCCCAACGCGAAGTTGAAGGTGGGGATTTCCACCTGTTCGCCCGCCAGCAGCCGTTTCAGCGTGTTGTTGAAGAGCGGCAGATCGATGGCATGCAAGTCCTCGAAGTCGAACTCGCCGTTCTCGTCCTTCGGGGTTTCGTCGCGCTCCACAAAGAAGTCATCCACGGAAATCTGCACCGGATGGTAGCCCAGCACGGCAAGTTGGACCGACAAGCGACGGCAGGAGGTGGTCTTTCCTGAACTCGACGGCCCGCTGATCAGCACCATTTTCACATTCCCGTTCTGATAGATCATGTCGGCCACCCGCGCCAGATGCTTCTCTTGATAGGCCTCAGCCACCAAAACCCCGGTCTGAATCATCTGTTTGGCACTGGTGTATTTGTTCAGGTCTGACACGTAGGGAACCCCCATTGACGCCACCCATTCCTTATCTATCTTATAGACAGAGAACAGCTTGGGATACAAGCGGGTTTTGGCCATCGCATTGATGTTTTTCTTGGAAGGCAGCTTCAGCAGCAGTCCCTCCTCGTATTTCTCCAGCCCGAAGGTCGTCAGACATCCCGTAGAGGGCACCAAGAAGCCGTAATAGTAGTTGATGCTGTCGTCCAGATGATAGACGGAAGTGTAGATCCGGCTGCGGTTCTTGAAGAACTCGTATTTGTCCTCCAGCCCGTGTTCCTGAAACGCCTTGATAGCGTCGGATGTGAGCATCTCCTCGTGCACGAACGGAAGGTCGCGTTGCACCGTGTCCTTCATGAAGAGATACAACTTGTTCGCCAGCTGTTCCGTGATCGGGCCGTCCAAGTTCTCAAGCGTGCAGTAGCGACCGCCGGAAATGGAGTGCTTGATATGCAGTTTCACCTCTTTGGGCAGCAACTTATCGACCGCATGGAAAAGCAGGAAGAAGAGCGAGCGCATGTAGCCGTTGCGCCCGTAGGAGCTGTAGTAGTCGAAAAACTGGATCTGCGAGGGTTTGGTGATCCGGAACGACATGTCGCGCTCCTTGTTGTTGACCAACGCGCCGAGGAAAGGCGTTTCAGGGTTGAATTTCACCTTGAGAAGTTCGACCAACTCCTGCAGGGTGATGCCGCAAGGCACGTCAATATGCGTGTCGTTGTTTTTGCAATATACGGGGATTTTACTGTTCATTTTCGTTTGTGATTTTTGAAAAGGCAAAAATACAAAAAAAGCAATAAAGGCAACCGAGAATTCCTAATTACGAATCCGCCAGGCTTCCCAGTCGATCTCCGACTCGACGCGGTTCTCAACATCGTCGGGAAGCAGCGGGAAAAAGTCGATGCCCGTGAGTTGCTCGACATAATCCACGGTACGACAATAATGGTTCAGATTGTGGTGAGTGGGATCGTTGGGACATACGAATCCGACGGCTTTCCACGTGCCGCGCATGTCGCAGAGCACCACTTTGTAGAAGGAGTCGGGGACAGCGATGCCGCTCTCCCCTATCGTCTCAGGATGCGACGAGACCATCGGGCCGCACGCGACATAGACCTTGCCATAGAAGTTAGCCCAACCACGCACACGGTTCTCCAGATAGTTCCAGTCACCCTCGTTGAAGGTATGGTCCTGCGGACAGATGTTGCTCAGGTAGAAGCACTCGCGCATCGCCGTCTCGTCCCATTTCATATCGCCGGCCGGCACCAGATGGCCGCGGTCGTAAGAGGTTCTCTTATAGTCCCACCACTGTGCGGTGGCGCCTTTCACCAGCGGGTCGGGGTCGAACTTGGTGTAACGCTCCACGGGACCCTTGGTCTGCTTGTCCGTGAGGGTGTAGGCCACCCAGTTCGCCAGAAGCCAATCCTCGTTATAATCCACGGTATATGCCTTATGCTCAATTTGTTGCGAATATTTGCGGGGATTTGTAAAGACCGGTATTTCGAGTTTCCCTTCGGGGACAACCGACGTTCGGGACGGTGTCGCCGTTGCAGACTCGACTTTTTCAGGCTGTTTCCCCTTGGGTGCGATACAAAGTGCCACCACCACGAGAGCCATCACCGCCACGCCCGCCAAGATCACGATTCGTTTGTTCTTCATATTCATCGATCCATTTATTTACTTTTTCATT
>CACXUB010000151.1 GCA_902770735.1 uncultured Bacteroidota bacterium
CATGATAGTCAACTTCCATCGTAATTCCGAAACCCTTTTCCAATATGGCAGTTGCGATCGTCCGTTGGCGTTCGTTGGCGTTCTTGCTGACATGCAAGAGCGTGTCGTTGTGGGGAAGGATTTCACTGTGATGTTTCGCTGTAATCACGCGACGCCGTACGGTCATTTCATCGTCGGCAGAAGCTGCGAAAGTGTATTTCCCGTCTGCGGGTGCAGTGACGGTACCGCTCCAGTGGATGTCGAAATGGTCTGGCGTCACTCCGCGCATCGGCGCGTTACGCACCCAGTCGAAATCGATGGTCTTCGAGGGTGGCAGCTGGGCAGAAGTTTTCTCGCGTTGGCACGGAATCTCATAAGGCTTTGTTCCAAATATCGCCTCGCCGTTGATTTCCAGCCATTTGCCGAGTGCCCTCAGTCGTTCCTGCTGGATGAGCGGGATGGTGCCGTCGGCATAGGGACCCACGTTGAGAGTCAAGCCGCCGCCATGGGCCACCAACTCCACAAAATGCTGGATCAACTCCTGGTCGGTCATGTAGTTGTCGAGGTCTTCGTTGCGGTTGAGACCGAAACTGCGTCCGAAACCGCGGCACTCGGCCCACGGCACCTCCGTGTTGGCGATGCCTGCGCTGTACTCGGGCGTCAGGAAGCCGTGCTTCGTGCCGTTGCCCCAGCGGTTGTTCACGATGGCATCCTTGCCCACAGTGTTGTAGTACCAGCTAATGAGTTCCTGCGAACGCAGCTGCTCAGCCGTGTTGTTCCAGTCGCCGTCGGAGAAGAGAAGGTCCGGCTTGTAACGGCTAACCAGCTCCTTGAACTGCGGCACCATGTAGTTATCGACGTAGTCGCCGATTTCGTTGTCTGGATCGACCATCCAGATGTGGCGCGGGTTGGTCCACTCGGGCAGCGAGTAGTAGAAGCCCATCCGCAGTCCCTTGTCGCGAACCGCCGTGGTCAACTCCTCCACGATGTTGCGTCCCGGACCGCTCACCACACTGTTCCATTCGGGCTGGAACTGGCTGTCCCACAGGCAGTAACCGTCGTGATGTTTCGTGACCAACACCACGTATTTCGCACCGGCATCTTTGAACATTTGCGCCCACTCGTCTGGGTTCCATAGTTCTGCGTGCCAGTATTTGGTGAGCTCCTTGTATTGGTCGAAAACGGGTCTGGTGGTGTCGGCGTAGTAGCTCATGATGCGCGTCCGCTCGGGCACGTGCTGCATCAGCCCGCGGTAGAACCATTCGCCGTAGCCCTCCTTGGAGGCGTAGGCGGGCACGGAGTAGAGTCCCCAGTGGATGAAAATGCCGAGTTTCGCGTCCTGGAACCACTGCGGGTAGCCGCGCTGGTTGAGGGATTCCCAGTTGGGCTGGGTTTGGGCGGGAGTTCGCATTGTGAATCCGGCCAGCAGGAGTATGATTAGGGTCGCTGTCTTTTTCATTGTTTTGTCATTTTTGTTTGATCCCAGGGCTCGCTGTTGATCCCTGTTTCGCTCCCAGGGCTCGCTGCGCTCACCCTGGGTTGACATGTGTCGGGCTTGCAGCCCTTTCAAGGAAGCGTTTTATAAAAAATGGGTCTTACGATTTTGATTTCTCATACGATCGCCATTTTTAATTTTTAATTTTTAATTCTTAATTCTTAATTCTTAATTCTTAATTCTTAATTCTTAATTCATAGAGGGCTTCCTCGACGATTTGTTGCCACTCTTTTTTGGAGGGGCAGACGAGCTCGCAGAGGGCGAAGTCCTCGCTGTCAACCTCGTAGATGCCGAGGGCTTCCATCTGCTCTATGTCCTTGATCTCGCAGGCTTTGAGAAGTTGGAGAGGCATCAGGCCGAAGGGGAAGACTTTGTCATAGACGTCGGTCATCATGACGGCGCGGCGGCCGCCGTGGAGCGAGGTGTTGACATCGTAGGGGCGCTTCGGGGTGAGCCACGACAGGAACGTGTGCGAGAGGCTCCATTTCTTCAGCCCCGGCAGTAGCCAACCGAGGATTTCGCGTTGGCCGCCCTCCGCAATGACCGTAATCTGCCGGTCGTGGAAAGCGAGGGTGGGGGAGTCTCCTAACTTGCTGCCGCTCAGTACACTGCCGCTGATGACGCGGACGTTCTCCTGCGTAAGGTTGTCGGCGAGCAACGTTGACAGATCCGCGCCGTAAATGGTATTGAAGTAGCCGGTGTCCTTGACGACAGGTCCCGTCAGCGCAGCGGTTTTATTAAAAGCCAATATGTGATTCGTGAAAAAGCGTCCGATGCGGGCGACATCCTGCGGGTCGAGGAACCAGACCGTTTCGCCCTTGTCAAGAGGGTCGATGCGGTGGATCTGTGTGCCGACATTCCCCGCGGGGTGCGGACCGCCGAAGTAGTGCATCTGGATGTTCTCGGTTGCCTCAAATATTTGATTGTCAGTGTTTTCTTGCATACAAAGATGCACCGGAACGTTGTCGCTCGCCAGTTGCAGCATCTTGATTCCCTGCCGGAAATCCTCCTCCTTGCCGCGCATCAGCACGTTGAAGTCCGGGGCGAGCGGATTGCTGTCGAAACAGGAAACGAAGACGGCTTTGGGCTTCGCGTCGGGATTGGGGACAGTGGAATAGGGACGTTGCCGCAGACAAGGCCACAGACCATTCTGTAGCAACAACTTGCGGACAGCCTCTCCATCGGTGGGTGGCTCAAAAGGGACGGCCGTTTCCGTGGGCGCGTCCGCGTCGCGGGCAATCGCGATTTCCTCGATGACCCGTTTCTCGCCGCGCACAACTTCTTTCACGTTGCCTGCCACGGGCGAAACAATCACTACCCGCTCGTCCTGCTTGTCGCAGAACAGCGGCGTGCCGATTTCCACGCGGTCGCCGGCCTGCACAAGCAGTTTCGGCTTCAGCCACCGGAAATCCGCCGGCCGGATGTGGAACGTGCCTGGCAGTACGAAATCCAGCGTCCTGTCCATCGCGGCGCCGTCCATCTTCAGGTCCAACCCTTTGGTAATCTTGAACTTCATCTTCCTCGGTGATTTAGAAACCGCAAAAGTACAATTTTTTGGTGAACAGTGGGTAGTGAATTAGGGAATAGGGAGTAGTGATTAGTGAACAGTGAATAGTGATTAGTGAATAGTGATTAGTGAATTAGGGAGTAGGGAATAGGGAGTAGTGATTAGGGAATAGGGCCAAGGGAATAGGGAGTTAAGAAAGCCCTGCAAGGGCGACACTTGTTAGCCCTGGGGCAAAGCGCAATGGGTAACAAATACGCATGTTTCTCCGAAGTTAACCGTCAGATTTTCAGTGTATAAGAAAAAAAATAATTTTCGGAGCCCAAATCTTATTTATATATATTATATTTGCAGCCGCAAAAAAATATTGGTTATTTTGCGATAACTTGTTTATAATTAAATAGTTGATATATGAAGATTTCTTACAAGTGGCTGAAAGATTTGCTGAATTTTAACCTCACGGCGGAGGAAACCGCCGCTTACCTCACCGACTGCGGTCTTGAGGTGGAAGGGGTTGACACCTTTGAGACGGTTCGTGGTGGACTGCGCGGTCTTGTGATCGGCGAGGTGCTCACCTGCGAGCCGCATCCGAACTCCGACCATCTGCATGTCACCACCGTCAATGTGGGCGGTGAGGAACCGCTGCACATCGTCTGCGGTGCCGCCAACGTCGCGGCCGGCCAGAAAGTGGTGGTCGCCACCATCGGCACCGTGCTCTACAGCGGTGACGAGTCTTTCACCATCAAGAAGTCCAAACTGCGTGGCGAGCCCTCTGAGGGCATGATCTGCGCGGAGGACGAGATCGGGCTGGGCACCTCCCACGACGGCATCATGGTGCTGCCCGACGAGGCTGTCCCCGGCACCCCCGCCGCGGAGTATTTCAAAGTGGAGTCCGACACGATCTTCGAGATCGGCCTGACCCCCAACCGTTGCGACGCCATCTGTCATTTCGGCGTGGCTCGCGACCTCTATGCCTCCTTGCAGCAGCACAACGTGCCTTGCTCCACGCTCGTGCGCCGCAACGCCCGCGAGGTGCAGCCGGTCGCCGGCGTGCGCTCCCGCGTGGACATCGTCATCGAGAACACTAAGGACTGCCCGCGCTATTCCGGCGTCCTGCTCGACGACATCAAGGTGCAGCCCTCCCCCGAATGGCTCCAGACCAAACTCAAATCCGTGGGCGTGCGACCCATCAACAACATCGTGGACATCACCCAATTCATCATGCTCGAACTCGGACAGCCCATGCACGCGTTCGATGCCGACAAGATTGAAGGCAACAAGGTGATTGTCAAGAATTTGCCTGAAGGAACCCCGTTTGTGACCCTCGACGGCAACGAGGTCAAACTCAGCGCCGACGACCTGATGATCTGCAACGAGAAGGAAGGCATGTGCATCGCCGGCGTCTATGGCGGTCTGCACTCCGGCATCACGGAGAACACCACCCGCCTCTTCCTCGAAAGCGCCTACTTCAACCCCGTGAGCATCCGCAAGACGGCCAAGCGCCACGGTCTGAAAACTGACGCCTCCTTCCGCTATGAGCGCGGCTGCGACCCCTCCATCACCGTTTATGCTCTGAAACGCGCCGTCGAACTGGTGACCGAACTCGCCGGCGGATATCCCGTGATGGACATCCTCGACCGTTACCCCAACAAAATCGACCCTGTGCAAATCACGCTGTATTATGACCAGGTTAATCAAGTAGCAGGGAAAATCATTGACAAACAGACCATTACGAAAATCTTGGTGCTGCTTGATATGGAGGTGAAATCCGCCGGTGACGACAAGCTCATCGTGACAGTGCCTCAAAACAAGGCGGATGTGACCCGCCCGATCGACCTTATCGAGGAAATCCTCCGTATCTACGGCTATAACAATATTGAAATCCCCACGACGCTGACCTACGACATGTCCTGCCTGCGTCAAGGCGACGGCCTCTACCAAATGCAGATGTCCATCTCCAAATATCTGG
>CACXUB010000152.1 GCA_902770735.1 uncultured Bacteroidota bacterium
ACGGCGAGGCCGAGGTCGTGCGCGTGAAGCTCAAACCGAAACCCAAGCTCAAAAAGCGCGAGTTCGACTTCGATTTCGGCACGTTGGCCGTGAAAAACCGCGCCGCGTTGGGCAACATCGTCACCCGCTACCCTGTGGCCAGCATCACCTTGGCTCAGAAGGGCATCTCCACACTCAGCGCCATCGACGTCTATTTCGAGTCCGCCGTGATGCGCCTCAACACCGACGGCAGAGGCGAGTTGGTGGGGTCCTTCCACGAAGATGACAAAATCATAACCGTTTATAAATCGGGTAATTACAGAATCACCGGGTACGAGACTTCCCTGCACTTCGAAGACGACCTCGACATCATCCGTAAGTGGAAGCCTTCGATGATCATCACCGCCATCTATCAGCTCAAGAAAGACAAAAAATACTTCATCAAGCGTTTCCAACCCGACGTGTTGATGAAGAAAGTCGATTTCTACCCCACCGACGGCACCGCCAAACTGATCGCCTACTCCATCGACTACCTGCCGCAGATCAAGGTGGTGTATCACGCGAAGAAGTCCGACACGGAAGACACCACGGAAGTGCTCGCCTGCACCGAGTTGGTGGAATTGGCCACCGCCCGCGCAAAGGGCAAACGTCTCAGCTTCAACGACATCAAGTCCGTGAAATTCATCGAGCCGCTGCCTTACGAAGAGCCCGAGGAAGAGCCCGAACCCGAATTACCCGACGATGTGGAACCCGTCCCCTCCATGGATGACGAAATCGCCAAGGAGGTCTTCGACAGCATCTCCGCTGAAAAATCGGACATTCTCCCGACCGATACTGACGGAGAAGGCACTCAATTGGGGTTGTTCGATGACATGTAGAGACGCAATACATTGCGTCTCTACGACCCACCAACCGTAACAATTTGATGAACCGCCATATCGTACATATTGTTCTTATCTTTCTAGCGCTTTTCGCATCCTGCCGCGAGCGCGTCGAACCGCCTACCCCATACGAAATTCCGATTCCCAAAGGGTTTCCCACGTTGTTGAACATCCCCGCCGACAATCCGATGACGGTGGAGGGCGTGGAACTCGGGCGGTTGCTCTTCCACGACCCGCACCTCTGCGGCTACACCGGCTCGGAGCCCGACTCGCTGATGTCATGCGCCACCTGCCACCGCCGCGAATGCAACTATGACCTCGGCACCGACAACCCGCGCTTCCCCGATGGGAAGCCCCGCGGCCGCACCACAGGGAAACCCACCATCCACAACGTCATGCCGCTCAAGAACCTCGTCTTCAACCACGAGGGATATTTCTGGAACGGACTGATTTCCAACAACAACCCGAATGCCAAGCAGCGCACCATCGAGGACATCGTGCTGATGGCCATCACCGCAGACGATGAGATGTGCGGCACGGAGGCGAGTGCCGTGGCCGCCATCAAAGCCGACAGCAAATACCCTCCCCTCTTCAAGAAAGCCTTTGGTACCGAAGAGATTACGATGGACCGCATCCAGAAGGCCATCGCGCAGTACTTGCGTTCGCTCATCTCCGGCGACACCAAGTTCGACCGATACCTGCGTGGCGAAGAACAGCTCACCCCACAGGAGTTGCACGGCTATGTCCTTTTCACCACCGAAGAAGGTGCCGACTGCTTCCACTGTCACGGCAGTGCGGGCAGCCCGATGTTCACCACCAACCTCTTCTACAACAACGGATTAGACGCGCAACCGGCAGACGAGCACGACCGTGCCAGCGTCACGGGCGACCCACATGACCGCGGCTCCTACCGTGCCCCGTCGCTGCGCAACGTCACCAAGTCCGCGCCCTACATGCACGACGGCCGTTTCAAGACGCTGGACGAGGTGCTGGAGTTCTACAACTCCGGGGTGCAGAACTCCCCGACCATCAGTCCGTTAATGCACCACGTCAACGACGGCGGCGTGCGACTCACCCCGAATGAAATTGCGGATTTGAGAGCTTTTTTGGAAACGTTGACAGAGGAGGATTAAACCTGAATCGCGAAAAAATGACAGACGAAATGACACACAACGAAGCCCCTTTCATCGGGGTGAACCGCCACCGCATCGGGGTGGACGGCGAGGGCGTGACCACGTTGGCGGCCTTTCACGGATGTCCGCTAAGATGCCGTTACTGTCTGAACCCCAGTTGTTTGGATGCGGATGCTCGCGTGCGTAAGTTCACACCGGAGACCCTCTATCAGGAACTTCTCATCGACGACCTCTACTTCGTGGCCACGGGCGGCGGAGTCTGTTTCGGCGGCGGGGAGCCGTTGTTGCGCCCCGAATTCATCCGCCATTTCCACGCCCTTTGCGCCGGCCGCTGGAAAATCACCCTCGAGACGTCTCTCAACGTGCCGCTGAAATCCCTGCAGACGGTCACACCGTTCGTCAACGACTTCATCATCGACATCAAGGACGCCAACGACGAGATTTACAAAGCCTATACAGGAAAATCGAACGCTCAAGTATGGGAGAACCTGGCGTGGCTCGCCGCGAACTACGACCGCGAGCACGTCTTCCTCCGCGTGCCGCTGATCCCGGAGTTCAACACCGATGAGGACAGAGAGCACAGCGTGGAACGGCTTTCCAAGATAGGATTCGGGAATTTCGACCGATTCACGTATAGAGTTGAAGGGAGAAAGGTTAACGGTTAACGGTTAATGGTTAAAGTGTTGACAACGCCTCTCCTCATTCATAATTCTTAATTCTTAATTCTTAATTCTTAATTCCTAAACGTCACCGGCACCTGGTAGAAGCAGCGCACCGGTTTCCCCATGTTTTTGCCGGGTTTCCATTTCGGCATCGACATCACGCCGCGCACGGCTTCCTTATCGCATTCGGGGAAGAGCGGGACTTTCACCTTTGCGTTGGTCACCTGTCCGTCCTTTTCCACCACGAACTCGACCAGGACCGTGCCTGTGATGCCGTTATTCTTCGCCACCGGTGGATATTGAATTTCTCTCGCCAAGAAAGCTTGCAAGGAATCTGCTCCTCCAGGAAATTCGGGATACTCCTCCACGACACGGAACGGCGGCTCCCAAGACGGCACCTCGTCGTAGTTATCGACCTCTACTATTTCCCCCTCCTCATAGCCGTCACCCCAAACGGGTACATCTGTTGAAACACAGAGGCCATTTTCTACGATTTGCAGGATCTCCTCTTTCGGGGCGGGAGCGGGCCGGTTGCCGCTGGTGGGTGCGTTTGCCGGTTCGCCGACTGGTTCAGGGGACGATTCAGGGGACGGTTCTGCAGCTTGCGACAGCGTGTTGACGGGTGTGGGCTCGGGTTCGCTGCCGGCGGGAGTCGCGGGCGTTTTCGGACTGTGACACGCGCCCATCATCATCGTGGAGACGGCGATGCCCGCCACGGTGACGGCCTTGCCGAGCGCCCGGCGTTTGGAGAGTTCCCGCTCCAAGTAGCGCACCTCCGATTCGCAATAGGGACATGTGCCCCGACAGTCGCCCTCGTGGGTGCATTCGCGCTCCACCAACGGGATGTCATTCTCTTGTGCGACCTTCCGCCGCACATCCTTCAGGATTTCGCAAGTTCGTTTGCCCTTTTTCATAATGGTGATTAGTGATTGGTGAACAGTGAACAGTGATTAGTGATTTCAGCAGCCGCCCTTAGGATTGTTATATCTTCCGTTCGGCAATTTAAAAGGGTAGATGAGTTCCCCGCAGGAACAATCGTGGTAGATGTAACCGTATATCTGCCCCTCCGACACTGTAGCGGCACGTTTTTCGTCAAGGCTGCACGGGAGGATTTCGCGGCCGCGCGCATTGACATAGCCCAGCCTGTGGTTCGTGTCGTAAACAGCCCAGCAGGTCTCCGCTGACGAGGAATTGACACCCTCCCAAATGAAGTAGTAGCGGCTCAGGCGCTTGCCCGTCCGACTGTCTGCAATGGCCCACATCCCCTTTTTGTTGGCGACATACAGCACATTTTCCTCCCGATGGGCGCCCCAGCAGGAGAGCAGCTTCCGGCCCTTGCCGTTAAACACCTCCACCTTCCCTGACGGACAGCGGGCAAGGATGACATCGTCACCGTCGGCATCGGCCTCCACATAGCGCAACGGCACCACCACATTCCCCCACAGATCGACAACGCCGTGGTGCAGCGAATCCGTGGCCACACTCATCAGCGTGGAAGACCAATAATTAGATGCCTCGCTGTAACGCTGCGGAAGTAACTTTCCCGTAGGATCCACCAACCGCCATGCACTATCGACATAAACCAAAGGGTATAAGAAAGGGAGATTGACGTTGTCAAAATGTATGGCCGTGTCCATAGCAACAACACGTCCCGCAGTATCGATGATTTCCACTTGGCCATCCCGCAAAACACCATAAAAATAATAGGAATAGCCCAACTCACTAAGTTCGCTCAACTCTGTATAGCGATGAGGGATGAGCATCCGGGAATGCGCGTCCATTATCCCCCAAAGGCCAGAGCGATCTTTCACTTTAAACAATCCTTCCACAGGATATAAGGGCCATGCCTCCTGATATTCGATGGGCAGAACTAAACTGCCGTCAGCTGACATCAGGCCTTCAAGGTGTGTTCTTCTCTCCTTGATGGGCACAAAGTCTCCATAATAGTTGTCGTATATGTACAACGGACTGATCGGGCGGATCCATTCTCCCTTGAAATCCATCACCCCCTCGTAATCATTCGTGTCTGTAACAATGATGGCATTATCACAGCCACAAAACAGGCTCTTATAGACCGGAGCCAACACCTCGCGACCGTTCAGGTCCAACAAGCCTCTCAGCATCTGCTTCCACTTCGTGCGATTGGACGATGTTTCGCCACTATTCGGAGTCTTCTCTACGGAGTAACTGAGCAGCGACGAGGAGCCAGTTTTCCCGAAGTCGGAGTATCCGAACTCCGAGAGGTTAGGATAACGGAAGGGCACCACCGTGTCGCCTTTGCTGTTGACG